>JBHEKR010000571.1:0-23371 GCA_041859365.1 Candidatus Hydrogenedentales bacterium | reverse complement strand
ACGGGAACCTAATCGCCCCACAGAGGCATACTACAACGAAACGAGGCGATCGTTACACGGGTTCTTCAAAAAGAATATCGCCGTGTTACTTCAATCCAATCTGAGCGCGCTTCGATTCTTCAGGGAGCCTTTTCGATCTTATGAAACGTTGGACGGTGATGCTTATTCCCCAGGACCGGGGCGGCACACAGACTTTTTCCCTTGCCGCCTATCATTTCTGGGCCGGTATTGCGGTACTTTCGCTGATGGCCTTTTTCTCCGCGTTCTTTTTTCAGCGGCATCAGGCCATCTCGGCCCAGGCCTCCGTGCTGCAGCAGCAGAACAAGACCCTTCAGTGGGAACTGGAAGCCCCCCAACCCGCTGCGGAGGCTCCGGTCGATACGGAAAAGGACCTGCGCGCCCTCGAAGAGACCCTGCGGCGCGAGTATGAAGCGAATCTGGCCACCATCACGGCGGAGCTGACCGAGCTGCTTGATATGGAGGCCCAGGCCCGCTCCATCACGGGCATCGCGCCCCGTGAGAAGGGTGACGACACCGAACCCACCGCCACGGGCGGTGGACAGGGCGGTGCGCCCTCCGGATACCAGCCGGTGGCGCACGCGGGTGTCGGCCATCAGTTTCGCCCGCCTCATATCATCTATGGCATGTCCCGCCCCTCGGCCGACCTGATTCTCCAGGAAATTCGCGTTCGGCAGAAAAGTCTGACCGAACTGGTGGTGGACGGCAAGGCCATGAAGGACAAGCTGACCCGTATCCCGGCCATCTGGCCGCTGGTCAATGGCGCGGGTAAGATTACCTCTAGATTCGGCTATCGCCGCGATCCCTTCCACCGCCGCGTTCGCCATCATGATGGCACGGACGTGGCCGCCCCCACGGGTACCAAAGTGCGCGCGACGGCCCGAGGCACGGTAACCTTCGCGGAATACGACCAGTTCTATGGGAATCTCATCAAGATCGACCATGGGGGCGGTCTCGAAACGTGGTATGCCCACCTTTCCAAGATCACCACCCAGGTTGGAGATGTGGTGGAACGGTCCACCGTGATCGGTAATGTGGGCAGCACGGGTCGCAGCACGGGTGCCCACCTCCACTACGAAGTCCATGTGGATGGCGCGCCGGTCGACAGCGAAAAGTATCTGACCGAATAGGGGGCGAAACCGGCGCCCGGTTGTCTTCTCGCAATTTTTTGGCCGTTCATGTACAATTCAGGGCACTACTATCCTGTAAAGGCTGGTGCTCGTGGCCCCGTTCGACGTGTGTCACGGGTTGACGCACGCGTTCCATCCGGCCCAACGCGCCCCACGGCCGCAACAACGGAAACCTGACATGCTCGAATCACGGAAATCGAAGACCTACAACGAGAACAAAGTTGTAAGCATCATCGGCCAGGGCACCACGATTAAAGGCGACATCAGCTCTCAGGGCACGATCCGCATCGAAGGTACCGTGTCTGGCAACATCCAAAGCGGTGATACCATCGTTGTCCAGGAAAGCGGCAAGCTGAAGGCGGACCTCGTCGCGGGCCAGATCATAATCAGCGGCGAAGTGCACGGCAACGTCCTGGCCCACGAACGCCTTGAGATTTGCGCCGGGGGCAAAGTGGTGGGTGACATCACCTCCCCCCGCGTGAGCATTGCCGAAGGCGTGCTCTTCGAAGGTAAGTGCACCATGAAGGCGCCCGGCGAATCCCAGGCTCCCGCCAAGGCCCAGGGTGGACAGCAGACCGCGAAAGCGAAAGAAAGCTAATCCGGGCGTTCAGCGCGCCCGGTCTTGCTTCGAAGCGCCCTATCGGTCGGATCTCGACGGATCGGTCCGATCCACGGGCGATTGGCGATTCTGAAGCACCAGCGTCTTATTTCACCCTTCAGCCATTACCCCTCACCCTTCAGCCATGCCGCCTGTAACCCCGCCAAAATCCGCCCGGATCCTCGTCGCCATGAGTGGCGGGGTGGACAGCGCTGTCACGGCGTCGCTCCTTTCGAAGGCGGGCTATGATTGCGTTGGCGTGACCATGCGGCTGGTGTCGGAGCACGAGGGCAAGTCCGTTTTCGAGCCCTGCTGCGGCCTTGAGGCCGCCGAGGATGCTCGCCGTGTCTGCGAGAAGGTCGGCATTCCCCACCAGGTGATGCATGCCGTCGATCGGTTTGATCGCGATATCATTTCCCACTTCGTGGAGGAATACCAGCAGGGCCGCACCCCCAATCCCTGCGCCCGCTGCAATCGTATGATCAAGTTTGGCGCGCTCTACCAGTGGGCCGACAAGATTGGCGCCGACTATATCGCCATGGGACACTATGCTCGACTGGAGCAGCGGGGCAATCGCTATTCATTGCGGCGTGCGGTTCATCTTCCGAAGGACCAGAGCTACGTTCTGTCGCCGCTCACCCAGGCGCAACTGCGTCGCGCATGGTTTCCCCTCGGCGAAATGACCAAGGAGGAAGTGCGCGAACATGCCTGGGGACTCGATTTCGCCATGGCCACCAAGAAGGAAAGCCAGGAAATCTGCTTCATCCCGCACCGGGACTATGCTGGTTGGATAGAAGGCCGCGCCGAAGCCATGCCGTCGGGCCCTATCAAGACCACCGACGGGAAGATCGTCGGTACCCACGACGGACTCATGCACTACACCATCGGTCAGCGTCGGGGTCTGGGGGTGAGCAGCGATCGGCCCTATTACGTGGTGCGTCTGGACACGACCGAGAATGCCGTCATTGTGGGCCATGCGGAAGAGACCTTTTCCACGGCGTTTCGCACCGGCCCCGTGTGCTGGGGCGGGCTTCCCCGGCAGGAGGTGCCCTTCGAGTGCCTGGTTCAGTTGCGTTCACGGCATCAGGCAGTCCCCGCGCTGGTGCGGCCCGACTTGCGCGGTGCCGAGGTGGAATTTCAGACCCCGGAGCAGGCCGTCACCCCGGGGCAGTGGGCCGTGTTCTACGACCTTGAAGGCTTCGTGCTGGGCGCGGCCATCGTGCAGGGATTCCGTCTGGCTCGGCCCGAGGAATGCCTGGGACTTCGTGGCGCGGCTTCCGCCTAGAAGTACGAAGCGCCTCCCCGGATCGTATCCGAGATTTCCACGTAACCCAGCGAGTCCGCCATGTCCGCCGCCGTCATGCCATCAATACACTCATCCCGCTTGTAGGGATCGGCGCCGCGGCTCAAGAGCAATTCCACGATCTCCTGATTTCCCGTAACACAGGCCCAGTGCAGGGGCGTCATTCCCATATTACTTTCGGCATTCACATCGCACGATTCGAGCAGGGCCGCCACGGTGGCAATATGGCCTTCTCGTACGGCTTTGTGCAGGGGAGTCTCCAGCAGGCTGTCGCGCTGGCTCGGGTCCGTTCCAATGCGCAGGAGAGAGTGCACGGCGTCTGTCAGGCCCAGGTAGGCCGCGCGGTGCATGGGGGGGGCCTTCTTGTCCATTTCCCGCTCGTCATCCCGCACCTGCCGAAGCATCATTTCGGCCAAGGCCATGTGCCCGCTGCCAAAGGCGCGGTCGAGAGGTGTCTTTCCATCGTCATCGAGTGTATGTAGCCAGACTGCTTTCACAGGCGGTACCTCCGTGGTTCGTTTCGTCGCCTGATTCCTTTAAGCAATTGCGATGCCAATCTAAGCGCGCCTGGTGGCATCGAGCCCGCCGCTGGCTAACCTGATGATATAGTGGCACTTAGAGGGGCTAATGTTCCAAGGTGTTCGAAAGTGGACCACATGCCCCGTGACCCGAATGCGGCCAATGCGCCCGTAGGCTGACACTGTGGCAACTTTTCGTCGACGCCGTGGCTGCCGGTCTGGTCAACGGCGGATTCAGCGTCGCCAAAGATGGTATTCTCCTCTACGTTGTGGTAATCTACCTTATATTGAGGTGTATGCGTCTCGCGTGGTCGTATATTGTTGTTACTGTCCGGTGCGCTTCCTATGGGGACATCGGCTGGAACAATTTTCTCCGATCATGCCTCGGTGGCTGAGACATCTTCGTGCAGAAACTGGGAGTGACCGTGTTCTTACGATTACTGCGGGTATTTCCGCTGTGCGGACTGCTTTTCGCCCTTTCTGGTTGCGAAGCGCCGCTTCCGTCGGTCCCGCCGCCGGAGTTGGCAAGTTCGCCGGGCGATCCCTGGGCTGAGTGGCAGTCCATTGCGGATGCCAGCCCCATGGAGCGGGACATGGAGCGGGCGGTGGCCCTCTGCAGCGCCATGGCGTCCTCCGCAGTGGGGTTGACGCCGATGGTGGAATATGTGGGCGATCCCGCAATTCCAGCCGATAAGAAGATCGTAGCCATCATATGCCTGACCACCCAGCGTGACCGACTGGCGCCCTTTGAAGTGCGCCTGCGCGACTGGACCGGCCCGGACCAGGCCGAGGAAACGCGCAAGATGGCGACCCACGTGCTGGGTATGCTGAGCACGCCGGGCGCGATGGACCATATGAAAGCATTGCTGGACGATAGCCAGCGCCCGGTCCGCGAGACGGCGATGGGGGTGTTGTTGAGTTTTCATCCGGAGCTTGTCCAGGAGCGGCTTCAGTCCTTTTGGGATGATCCCGAAACGAGCGTTTCGATCCGCGAGCAGGTTGTTTTGGGCATGCCACCCCATCTGGTGGCGCCCTTTATTGGAATCTATGGCGAAGCGGTGCTCGATTCCCGGCTGTCGACCGCCGCGCGGATGAAGTCGGTAAGTGTGCTCGGGCAACTCGGCGCCCGTGAGCATGTTGAGATACTGAGAAAATGTGTTGATAATGACCCGGACGAAGTGGTGAAGGAGCGGGCGCGCGGTGCGCTTGCCCTGCTGGAAGCCGCCTCCGGCCTGGATCCCGTGCCCGCAGGGCAAGGTGAGGCCGAAGCGCTTCCGTCAAACGCCATCCCGTCCGGCCCCCCGGTTTGAATCCGGGAAGGAGCGCCCAGGTGTTATTTGGAAAACGACGTGATCTGCCCCCCTCCGGGAAGGAAGGCGGCGCCCGCCCGGCCGTCGAGCCCGAGCTGTATGTCGTTGCCTACGAGAGCATGCTGAAGGGCAACAAAGTGCTTCGCAAGGGCAAGCCCATACGCCAGGTGGCCATCGTGGTCGAGGGGACGGTTCGTCTCGTCACCAGTGGTGATCGGGTTGACCGGCGCACCTTTGACGCCTTGATCGGTGCGGGCGTTCTCCCGCCCCCGGGAGGTCCCCGGCCCGGCGATTCGCCCAGCGCCCGGACCTATCCCGTTCCCGAGGATTAAGTTGTGGCGGGGAGCAGCCCCACAGTCTCGGGGCGGCCTGAGTTGTCCCTCTCCATGATCGTGCGCAACGAGGCCCATCGACTCCCCGACTTTCTTGATGCGCTGGGTGACCTCGCGACTGAGCTGTGCGTTACAGATACCGGATCCGATGATGACACCCTCGCGATTCTTCGCTCCCGGGGCTGCGTCGTCCAGTCATTCCCCTGGTGCGATGATTTTTCCGCCGCACGCAACGCGGCTCTCCGGCTTTGCAGTGGTCGTTGGATTCTGAGTCTCGATGCCGATGAGCGAATTGCACCAGGCGACCGAGACGCCATTCGCGCCCTGATCCGTGGGCCCCAAGACCGGTGCTATCGCTTTGTGACGCGGAACTACACCGACGAATCGACCGCGAGCGGCTTTGTATGGACAAGCGCGGACGATTCGCACGCGGCAGGATTCAGGGGGTGGTTTCCAAGCGCCAAGGTGCGCCTCTTCCCCAACCTTCCCGGCGTCGCCTTTGAAGGCGCAGTCCACGAGCTTGTCCACCTTTCGCTGGAACGACTAGGCGTCTCGGTGTCGGACGCGCCAGTGCCGGTCCATCACTATCCCCACCTGAATCAGTCGCCGGATGCCCGCGCGCAAAAGCAATCGCTCTACCTGCAACTGGGCCTTAAGAAAGTGGCGGAGCATCCGCAGGACGCCCAGGCGCGCCACGAACTCGGCGATCAATATGTCGATATGGGGGAACTACTCAAGGCTCTAGCGTGCTACCGGGAAGCGGTCCGACTCGAGCCCGGCAACCCCCGGTGGCTGCGCGATCTGGGGGGCGTGCTCCTACTGCTTGGACAGTTGTCCCCGGCGGTCCAGGCGCTGGACCTTTCCTTGCGCCTCGACGCTGAGAGCGAAGAGGCTTGGCGCAACCTGGGTGTGGCCCGCGTGCGACTGGACGATTGGCCCGGCGCACGGCAAGCGTTCGCCCGCGCGCTGACCTTGAATCCGGAGCACCCCGAGAATCAGCGCTACCTCGCCATCGCGGCGCAAGCCTGCGGCGATCATCCGCGGGCCCTGGCGCTGTTGGCCGGGCTACTCCACCGCTACCCCGAGCATCGGGAAGCCCGCGCGCTCTACGAGCGATTGATGACGGATAAATAGTGCAGTTGATATTTGATATTTGATAGTTGACAGTTGGTGTTGGGTCTCGCGCGGTCCTCCAGCCTCCAGCCTTCAGCCTTCAGCCTTCAGCCTTCAGCCTCCAGCCTCCAGCCTCCAGACTAAAGTCCTCTCCCCTCCCTGCCGATAGTCTTTATCGAAGCGAGCCCGCCGCAGCGCGGTCGCCTCAGCCAATGCACGGATGCAGCGGCTAACCCAGTCACGGAGGATTGTTATCATGGGTCTTCGCATTAATACCAACGTTGCTGCCCTCAATACGAGCCGCATTCTGCGGCACAACACGTTGCAGCTCAACAAATCCCTCGAACGCCTGTCCAGCGGTCTGCGTATTAATCGCGCCGCGGACGACGCCGCGGGTCTCGCCATCGCCGAAAGTTTCCGCTCCCAGGTGCGCGGCAGCCGCGTCGCGGCGCGAAACGCGCAGGACGGCATCAACATGGTGCAGACGGCGGAAGGCGCGTTGACGGAATCGTCCAATATTCTCCAGCGTATTCGTGAACTGGCCATCCAGGCGGCCAACGGAACGAACAGCGCGGCGAACCGTCGCTCACTCGACTTGGAAGTGCAGCAGTTGCTCGGCCAGTTGGATGACATCGCCCTCGACACCACCTTCAACGGCGTGGGCGTGTTGAGCTCCGCACAGACCGTCACGCTGCAAACCGGTCCGCAGTCGGGTCAAACCCTGCT
This sequence comes from Candidatus Hydrogenedentales bacterium, assembly GCA_041859365.1. GTDB lineage: Bacteria > Hydrogenedentota > Hydrogenedentia > Hydrogenedentales > JAEUWI01 > JAEUWI01. The sequence goes on along the minus strand of JBHEKR010000571.1, from coordinate 16,323 downwards.
GGTATCGGTGAGCGGCGCGCGCACCAACGATCTCGGTGTATCAGCGGTCAACATTTCCTCCGTCGCCAGTGCCGTAGGCGCCCTGAGCACAGTGGACGTGGCGCTCCAGAGTATTAACAACCTCCGGGCCGCCCTCGGTGCACTCCAGAACCGCCTTGAGTTCACCATCGCCACCCTGGGTATCCAGGAAGAAAACGCCGCGGCATCGGAAAGCGCCATCCGCGACGCCGATATCGCCCTCGAAACGCAGGCCTTCACGCGCAACCAGATTCTGGTCAGCGCGGGCACCACGGTACTGGCCCAGGCCAACATCGTTCCCCAGACCGCCCTTCAGTTGCTTGGCGGATAAGTTAAACTTTATAAAACTCCTGCATGACTGGATAGCCCGGCGTCTCCGCGCCGGGCTTTTTCATTCGTTAACCACGAGTGGACCAGGGCCAGCCGGTGGCAACAACCAAAGATTCGAACCACGGGGCCCTTGGAGCAGTCTCCGGCCGCAATCCAATGATTCACCACAAGGCCACGAAGAGCACGAAGAAGAAAGAGGGAAGGAAGCGCTCTGCAACTATGATTCCCCTTTTCAATGCGGGCAAATCCTATTGAGCCGACGGTCCGAACTCCTTCGCGCCAATGCGTGCGAAATACCCGTGGAGAGAAAATCTGGACGCGGCCCCGGGTACTTCAAATTCTTTTGCGTCGTGATATGTGAAATGGCATGATGAAACATCCTTTACAAGATGGTCCGACACGACACTGTGTGGAGAAGCCACCCCCTGTAATTCCGAGTAAACCCGGAGATCTCTTTCAAGTGCCTGCCCCAAAATTTTCCCGAATCGCTGCCGCCTTCGGCGTCCTGATTGCCTTCTGGCATGGGGTAGCGGCCCCAAGCGCCCACGCGCGCGATGCCCGCCCCAATGTGATCATCATCTACACGGACGATCAGGGCGCGGCGGATGTCGGCTGTTACGGCAGCTCGGACATCAAGACACCCGCCATTGATCGCCTCGCCGCCACGGGGCTGCGCTTCACCCAGTTCTATGCACCCGCGCCCGTTTGCTCGCCATCGCGGGCGGGATTGCTCACGGGCCGCTATCCAGTCAGCGCGGGCGTGCCGGGCAACGTCTCGTCTACCCGGGGCGAAGCGGGCATGCCAGCGGACCGGGTGACCATTGCGGAGATGCTGAAGGGCGCGGGCTACGCCACGGCCCACATCGGGAAATGGCACCTGGGCTATACGCCCGAGACCATGCCCAACGGACAAGGCTTCGACCACTCCTTCGGGCACATGGGCGGCTGCATCGACAACTATTCCCATTTCTTCTACTGGTCGGGACCGAACGTACATGACCTGTATCGTAATGGGGTGGAGGTGCACCACGATGGAGCGTACTTTCCCGATCTGATGGTGAAGGAAGCGGGGGACTTCATGGCGGGCCATCTCGACAGGCCTTTCTTTATTTATTTCGCGATGAATGCGCCGCATTACCCTTACCAGGGCGAGCCCGAGTGGATCGAAAAATATTCCAGTGAAAAAATGGCCTATCCGCGCAATCTCTACGGGGCCTTTCTCAGTAGTGCGGATGCGCGTATCGGCGCACTGGTGGAGCGGGTGGAGGACCTGGGACTCGCAGAGAACACGATCATCATTTTCCAGTCCGATCACGGCCACTCCGTAGAAGAACGGGCCCATTTCGGCGGAGGCAGTGCGGGTTCACTGCGTGGCGCAAAGTTCAGCATGTTCGAAGGTGGGATTCGCGTGCCCGCCATCATACGCTGGCCTGGGAAGATCGAGGGCGGCGCGGTGCGGGATCAACTGAGCCATGGGTGCGATTGGCTGCCGACCATCGCCGAACTCTGCGGGGTGGCGTTGCCCAAGTCGCCTTTGGACGGTAAGAGCCTTGCCGGGGTCATCGCTTCGGCGGATGCGCCCACGCCGCACCAGGCGCTTCACTGGCTCACCGGGACGGGTGCGCAGGCGCAGTGGGCCGTGCGCGATGGGGACTGGAAGCTGATCGGGAATCCCCAGGATCCGACTTTGCCTCCGGGCGAAATTCTTCCACCATATTATCTTGTCAACCTGGCGGAAGATCCGGACGAGCGGGAAAACCGCGCGACGACTGACCCCGATCAAGTTGCCCGGCTCCAGGGGCTGCATGAGTCCTGGCTTCAGGAGGCCACGGCCGGCCAGTGAGTCTGCGGGGTTTGTAATCAATCGCGATCCCGGCTTACACTCAAGCGGCAGCCCAATCCTTCGCGGAAGGGGCAATTTCCTGTGTCCCAAGTGTGAAGTCCCTCATGCGAATCACTCTTATTGCCATAGTATTTTCCCTCTTCTCCCTGGTGGGTTGTGGGCCCGCTGATCCCATCGCCCCGCCATCCCTTGCACCGGGCACGTGGCGCATGATTTCCGTGGAGCGGGCCGACGGCGGGGACGCCTTGTTGCCCAATGGGGACTTTGAGGAATGGTACGCGGGTCTGCCCGCGCCCACCGGTTTTCACGCACCGGCTGAGCTTTCGGAATCCACCCTGATTCGCGATGTGAAGGCCGGTCACCTCGGCGCCGCGGGATACACCGCGCGCCAGACCTGGACGGGGCCCGGCATCGCCGCCGGACCGAGGGACGGTTTCGGCGTTACGGTGAATCTCGCGCCGGATACGCGGTATCGACTGGAAGTTATCGCTTCGACCACGACCGGCCTGGTGGCGGCAATTCGTGCGGTTGAAGAAGGGGTGGACGGGCAGCTTCGCACGTTGGCGCGGAACGTGGTCGAGGTGCGCGGCGAATCGCCCGGGCGCTTCGAGGGCACTTTCACCACCCGTTCTGGCGGTCCCGTGATCCTGTCCAGCCATGTTCTTGCCGACAGCACTTTTCCCGGTACGGCGATCTGGTCTGCGTGGCGACTCGAAGAATGCGCGGAACCAATCGGGTCTGTGAACGTTGCGGACGCATCGCCACGCCGCGCGCTGGTGGATCAGGCCCTCGACCAGATCCGAAGCCAGACCGCGCTCTATGGTGGGGTGGGGGCCTGGACCGAGGCGACGGCGCCGAACCGGAAGAGCGCCGCTCGCATTCTTCGCGAAGAAGGGGCCAAAGGCGAGAGCATTCTCGGCTATGAGCATTTCGTATCCTCGCGGGAGGAGTTGGTCTGGTTCGAGCAGAGCAGCGCACCGCTTCACCCCGATCTTTTTGCGTCGGCTCGCGCGGCCCTGCTCAGGGCGGAGCGTGCGCTGAACGCGCGCGGCATACAGCTCGTGGTTATTCCGGTGCCCGAGCGCATCCAGCTTTCGTTTGATGCCGTCAACCGCCCATCCGCCGAGTTGCCGGTGAACCTCGCGGCCCATGCGGCTTTTGTGGAGCAGATGCTCGCGGAGGACGTGATGGTGCTCGACCCGGTTCCCATGCTCCGGGCGATGAAGTCTGCGGGGACCCCGATCTTCTGGAAGGGCGACGGCGATCTGCCCAGCGCAACACTTCAGGCGCTGGCCGAATGGTGCGCGCCCCGGCTGCTTGAATTGGGTCTCGTGACGCCCGAAGAACTACGCCAGACCTACACGGTGAAGGTGGACGAGATCCCATTGGAGCAGCGATTTGTTGTCGGCTTGCCAGCGGAATTTCGAACGTCGATACCGGAAGAAGTGCACGCGGTGCAGAGCGTGCGCGACGCCCAGGGGGGACTCTTTCAACCGGTGCCCGCCAGTCCAGTGCTTGCGGCGGGCAGCCTCGCAATCCAGCATCATCTGCGCGGCGCATCGTTTGCGGCCCATCTTTCCAGGACCCTCGGCTTTCCCGTGGCCCTGCCCGAGAAGCACCTGCCGGATACGGAGATTCCCGCCTGGCTTGCGTCGGGCAAGGCTCCCGAGCTGGTCGCCGCGCGTTTTGTCATGTTGTGTGTGCCGGAGCGGGCCCTGACGCTGGATGACTGGAAGTGAGTGCCCTTCAGGGAATTCGTTTCAGCTTCGCCATCGCCTCCAAAAGCCATTTCGCAATCATCGCGTGGCCCCGATCATTCGGGTGCATCCCGTCCAGCAGCAAGTCTTCCGCCGCCTGGCCCGCCACGCCGCCATAGTCATAGAAACCCTGATAGACATCGACCAGCGGCACGTCCAGATCCGCCGCGAGTGCTCGAACGGCGTCGGCATATTTCCGGTTGGTCAAATTGAAGCCCCAGGGGTCCTTCACATCGTAGGGTGCATGACCATAGAGCTTGAGGAGGGGTTCCGTCCAGCGCATGGGATTGGCCGTCATGAGGATCACGTCGCAGTCCTCTTCCAGCAAGGTCTCCACGAAATAGCGGAGGTTGGCGGTATAGGTCTCCAACGAGATCCGGGGGTGGTCTTTGCCATCCCACAGATCGATGCAGGAATCATTGAGCCCGAATTGGATGATCACCAAATCGGGATCGTGGGCGACGACATCCGTTTCAAAGCGCGCTCGCGCCTGGTCCGTGTTGTTTCCGCCCACCCCGGCATTGATAACCCTGCCGCGGATGCCCCGTCGCACGAGGTCTTCCTCGAGGATATTGGCATAGACCCGCAACGCCTTGCCGTCCACTTCACGCGGGGCCGTGGTGGAATCGCCGAAGGTCACAAGGGTGAAAGGCTTCGAAGACTCGGACCTGCGCACGCTGGACGCGCACGCACCGAGCAGCATAGCAACGATAGCGGCCAGATGGATTGGGGTGATGATCAGGGATTGGCGAATCACGTTCAAACTCCAGGGGTTGGTAGCCTTCATTGAAGCAGTTTCAGCCCGAAGCCGACAAGTTTCCCCGCCCGTGTCGGCTCCCGAGTCTGCATCGATGCCCGGCGGTTCCGGTCCATTTGCCGAGTACCCATGTGGTACCATCCTCCACGACGCATTGGGCGAACTGGGAACCGACATGCACACGTCTACGAAGACAGGCAGGATTGCCGGGTGGATCATGCGCGCGGCGCTGAGGCTTCCGGGAGCAAACACGGTCCTCCGTCGCCTGCTTCTCTGCGACCATGCCGTTCTCTTTCGTGCACTTGCTACGTCTTCGGATTGTGCGCCGTTGAAGGTCCTGCTTTTCGACGAGAACTACCGCCTGCTCAAGAGCCTGCTGGCCCTGCGCAGCCATGCGGCGTTGAAGGCGGTCATGTTCGAAGGCGATCCCGACTGGTTCTCCATGATCGCCCGGTCGCGACACGCGGTGCCGCTCACCGAGCTGCTCTTTGAGGACAACGCCGCCCTGTTGCGTCACGTGTGCCGGACGCGCGGCATCGAAGCACTCGCGCCCTTGCTGGAGTCCCTCGGTGCGTCGGACCGAGTCACCCTGGCCCGTGCGCTCCTTTTCGCGGGCCGACCGGGGCCCCTGGAAATGCTGACGCGCCTCGACGGCTTTCAGGAAGAAGTGCTGGCCAATCCCCGACTCGAGGCGATGCTGGAGCTCCACAAGGTCTGGGAGCGCCTGCGCCCCCTCCTGCCCGCGGATGATGGTGAATTGGATGCGCGCATTCGCAGCTCCGTCGCGCTCATAGCGCAACCGGAGCATGTGCGCGGGCGTATCCTCGAAGCCATCACGGACGGCGACGTGGTCCGGCTGGCACACGGCAGCTTGCGCTTCCCCTGCCGTCACTCCCTCTGGACGCTGCTGCACGAGATATTGCTGAACGAGGACTACTACTTCGGCTGCGATTCCGAGCGCCCCACCATTGTCGACGGCGGCGCCCACATGGGCATGGCGATCTACTACGTCAAGTCGCTTTATCCAAAGGCGCGAATTACCGCCTTCGAGCCCCATCCGGCCCTTCGCGCGATGGCGGAAGAGAACGTCTCGCGCAATGGCTGGGACGATGTGGAGATCTTGCCCCATGCCCTCGCGGCCGCGCGCGGCGAAGCCGTCTTTCACATTTCCGAGACGTGGAGCATGGCGGGATCGCTCGTGGAGCGCCGCGCGGGTCAAGGCGACGAGGTATCCACGGTTTCCGTAAGCTGTGTTCCCCTGAGCGATTATCTCCGCGAGCCGGTGGATTTCTTGAAACTGGACATCGAGGGCGCGGAGTGGGACGTGCTGGAGGAAGCCTCTCCCTGGCTCCCGAACGTGGGGCAGATTTTTTGCGAGTTTCACCAGGGGGGCGGGTTGGGTTCGGAGCGGTTTGCCCGGATTCTCGCCCTGTTGGAAACGGCCGAGTTCGAAGTGCAGGTGACCAAGTCCCACAATTACGCGGAGACCTCGCGGCGTCGTCCCCTCGCCCATTTCGACGGTACGGCCTCGACGGTTATCTGGGCGCGGAACCGGCGGCGCTATTCCTGAAGGGCTTCCAGGAAGTGGCGGATCCGTCGGGCGTTCGCGCCGAGGTCGCCTTTGCCTTCGCGGGAGCGGGAGCGGAGATCCACCACACAGGCCCCTTCACCGTCGGGTCGGATGCGTACGACCACGTCGTCCTTCCACTTGAAGAGCCGCGTCTCCGCGACGGCTTCGAAGCCACTGTAGTTCTCGCCCTCCCTGGTGATCGTCCAGCCAAATTGTTTCGACGCGGCGATGGCGCGTGCGCGCTGGTGTACCTGAAGCGGGGCTTCTTTCAGGTGGAGGGGCTTCAGCTCGGGGTAATGCTCGGCGACCACTGCGGCGTTGGCGGCGGGAAAAGCCAGGTCGCGTCCGGCGAGTTCAGGTAAGGTGGCCGCGTGTACCAGCGCGGGCGGATCGGCCCGATCGGTGGCGACGTCATTGATGGGCGGGTAGCGGAGTCCATCGAGGGTGCCCGCGGTCACGGCGATCAGGGGCAGACAGCCGAGCATGCCGACCAGGGAGGGAAACCAGGCGCGAAAGCGCAGGGCGGAAATGGCCGATGCCGCGATGGCCGCCAGGCCCATCAGCCCGCTCAGGGTGAAGAGCGCCAGACCCGCGAGGGGCGGCAGGAGGCCGACGTGGGCGAGGCCGGGGCCGGCAATCATGCACGCGACAGAGGCCAGGGCGATGGTTATGGTGGCTTTTCCAAACATGATTCGGCTCCGCTTGGGGTACACACGGGGAACAAAAAACGGCAGCCGCGCATTCCGCGGCTGCCGTTCGGGGCATGCAATTCAATTACTGCTGAGCAGCAGCGTCGCCCTTGACGATCTCGATCAGCTCGACATCGAAAAGCAGCACGGAGTTCGGGGGCATCGTGGGGCCGCGGCCCTGGGGACCGTAAGCCAGGTCCGACGGGATGGCCAACTGCCACTTGGAGCCGACCTTCATCAACTGAAGCGCTTCCGTCCAGCCGGAGATGACCTGGCCGACGCCGAAGATGGCGGGCTCGCCGCGATCCACGGAGCTGTCAAACTTTTCGCCATTGATGAAGGTGCCGGTGTAATGGACCTTCACCGTGTCTGCGGCGGTGGGAAGGGCGCCGGTGCCGTCGGTGACGACTTTGTACTGAAGGCCGCTGGCGGTCGTCTTCACGCCTTCCTTCTTGGCGTTTTCCGCGAGGTAGGCTTCGCCTTCGGTCTTGGCGCTGGCGCCGGCCTCTTCCATTTTCTTCTGGCCAGCCGCCTGGGCCTTGCCCTGCAGCGACATCATCGCGGCCTGGATCTCTTCCATGCTCATGGACAGTTCCTGCTTCGCATAGGCGGCCTTGAAGCCGGCCAGGAAGGCGTCCAAGTCCAGCTCGATGCCGGGCTCGGCAATGCTGCGACCAATGTTCGCGCCGACGGCGTAGCTTTCCTTGGCGATTTCAGTCTCGAGGCTGGGGGCCGGCGCGGCGGCGGCGGCTTCAGCGGCGTTAGCGGACATCGTCAGCGTCATGACGACAGCCCCCGCGGTCAGTGAGGCCAGGCGCATTGCGTTTTTCATTCATGTGTTCCTTAGGGTTGATGGAAAAGGGGAGTTTTTTCGATACCATGTCGCGCCTTGCAGCCCGGACAATCGGGACAGCTTATCGTTTGGAAGGGATGAAAATCAAAATATAGTCTGCAGTCTGGAGTGGCGCTGCTGCCCGATCCGATCTTTTCCCTCCAGACTCTCCCCTTCGGACTTCAGTCTATTCTCTCATCCCGCTGGCAGCACACACCGAAAACCGACCGTGGCCAATTGGGACTCAGGGAAGATGCCCCGGCGCACGCTGGTGAGGAGTTCGTCGGCGGCGGAGTTGAAGCAGCCACCGCGCACCGCCCGTCGTGGCGCATCGAGGATGATGTCGGGCTCCTGGCGGATTTTCTTATAGGGGATAAAGGGGTCCAGCGTCCATTCCATTACGTTGCCGGCGAGGTCGTAGACATTTTCCGGCGTGCGACCGTCCTCGTGCATGGTCACGATCGACGGCATGCCGAGATAGTCCAGGTAGTTGCAGCGGGTCGTGTCCGGCGACAGATTGCCCCATGGGTATTTGCGATTCTCCTTGCCGCGGGCGGCAAACTCCCACTGGGCCTCGGTGGGCAGTCTTTTTCCGGCCCATTCGGCATATTTCTGGGCCTCCTGCCAGGTCACGCCGATAACGGGCTGGTCGGGGCCATTGTAATTCGGATCGCGCCAGTATTTGGGCTCGGGGGCGCCGGTGGCCTCGCGATAGGCCTGAAACTGTTTCACGGTAACGGGATAGGCATCGATCCAGAACGGGGCGACATAGACTTCCGCCTCCGGGGCCGATTCCCGGTAGGCGTCGTTGCCCATGATAAAATTGCCGCCCTCCATGAACACCATATTCTCGGTGGAGACGGCGCCCCGATCGGTGTTGACCTCAATTTGTTCGGTCAGCCGCCGGTACGACTCGTTGAAGGCCCCTTCCAGGGCGCGGCGGAATTCCCGGGCGTTCTGCCAGCGATGCTCTTTCTCCTCATGGAGTGATTTCTTCAGTACCATGAGCAGCGAGGGGGCCACGTCTTCCCGGACGCGCTCCACGGTGACGGGCTCGTCCATGGGCGTGCGGAGGGTCAGCAGTTCATGGAAGACCAGGCCCACGGCGTAGATGTCGGTGCGGGGGTCGACCGTCATGCCGCGACGTTGTTCGGGGGCCGCATAGGCCAGCGTGCCGATGACCTGGTTCGGCTGCTTCTCGTCGGCATCGTGCTTGAGGAATTCCTCCTGCACGGCCTTGGCCAGACCAAAATCGAGCACCTTGATGCGTTCGCCGGGCATGAGGATGAGGTTTTCCGGCTTGATATCGCGGTGGATCACGGTGCGGTGGGCGTTTTCGAGGGCCCGGAGCACCTGGGTGATGTAGGTGACGCAGAGGCGCACATCGATGTAGCGGCGTTCGGTGCGGTGCTTTCTAAGGTAGGTGCGCAGGGACTGGCCCTCGGCGAACTCCATGGACAGGTAGAGGATGCCCTCGTTGGTCCAGCTCACGTCGTGGACGGCCACGATGTTCTCGTGGCGGAGGCGGCGCGCTATCTGGGCTTCCTGGATGAAGAGGCGCTTGCCTTTGGAGGTTCTCAAGAGCTTGGGATTCATGAACTTGAGGGCGACCGTCTCATCCACCAGCGTGTCATGGGCCCGGTAGACCACGCCCATACCGCCTTTGCCTACGTGCTGCTCGATGACATAGCGATCCGCGATTTTGTCCCCCTGCTCGTATTGCAGATTGAGGTGGCGATTGATATCGCCCGCGGACGGGATCTGGAGGGGCTGGGCACAATTGAAACAAAGCCCCTGTTTCCCTTGTACTGTAGGTGGCACCATAATTCGGAGGCCGCAGTGTGCGCAAGTAACCTGTATCATATTGAAATCGTACATGTTAGGGGTAGGAATACACAAGGTTGTGTTTTCCGGCGCCCGGGGCGCGGCACTTGACTGTGCAATGGTGCAATCATTAGGCTAGGCAATCCCGATTCTATTATGAAGGAGTATGTTCTATGTACCGGAAACTGTTCGGTTCGGCCACCGCGCCCGCTATTGTATTGGCCAGCCTGCTTTTGTGGGCCGCGGGCATGGGGTCTGCCGCCGCCCAGGAAGGAAATGATATAACACTTCGCCTGGGCTCAACAACCGGAAATCCGGGGGATTCCATTGAAGTCACCGTGACCATGGAAGCCGATGACGAGCTGCCCGAGTCTCTCGTGCTGTTTCTCACCTATGATCCGGCCATACTCACACCCCTGGAAGATGCCTACGAGCTGGTCCTGCGCGATCCTCTCTCCGGCGAGCCCATTCTGGATGGCGACGGGAATACCATCGCGACCTTCAGCGCCGTCCGCCCCTCCGAGAACCTGCGGGGCTCCGGTAAGAGCATTGATTCCGAGACGTACGGCGACGAAGGCGTGCTCGGGGTGAGCATTCAGGGGCTGAACATGCTCGAAATCGCCGCAGGCGAGCTGTTTACCGTGGCTTTCCAGGTTGGGGATGACGCCACCGACGGCACGTCCACGGATATCGCCGGGGTAAGTGAAGGGGCCGAAGTCCTGATTCCCGATGGCAATGGCGGCGTTACGGCGGTGGCCACATCGGCGGCGCGCAGCGTGGAAACGTCGCCCGGTAACTTTGAAGTGGTCGACGTGACCTATCGCTATGAGGACGTGACGGTACCCATCGGTTGTGTTCCCCCGGTTGCCCCTGGCAGCGTTACGGCGACCCAGAACCGCAGCGACAGTGTTTTTGTCTCCTGGGGTGCGGTGGCGGGCGCGGGAATCGAATACCGCGTTTACCGCAACACGACCAACAACCCGGCAGGGGCTGCACCCATCGGCGAAGGCTGGCAGACCGAGGCGACTTTCAGCGATATCACCGCCCTCGTACCGGAAGTCATTCCCGGAGAAGGCTGTAATGCGCCCGATACGCTTCAGGAAGTTCGCTATTTCTATTGGGTGAAGGCCCGCTCGGACGAGGGCTGCGAGAGTCCCCTCAGCGCGGCGCCCGCCGAGGGATTCCGCACGGCGGCCAGCGCACGCTTCGCGGCCCTGGGGACGCTGTTCGCGGCGGCGGTGTTGCTGTCCGCGCTCTCCACCGTATCCATGCGCCCGAAGACTTCCGAAGGTACCTGATTTCAAGTTCGATACACGGCCGGAACCTGTGTCACAATGGGGCGCAGCGTTCCGGCTTTTGTTACCCCAACCTGACCCACTGCGGCGGTGTTTCGTATAAAGGCTCATTCCAGCATGAACCCAACCCAGCTTTCCATCGGCCCTTTTGATTTTCCCGCCTACACCGTGGCCACGGCCATCGCCTTTCTCGTGGGCGTGCTTTGCGCGGTGCGCGAGAACTACAAGCTGGAGAAGCCCTTCAACGTGACGCCCGCGGGCGGGGTGTGGATTTTCTTTGGCGCGTTGCTGGGGGCCAAGATCTACTGGTATCTCCAGTACGGCCTCACCTGGGAGGATGATGAGGGGAATCCCTATCAATGGTACCGTGTCTTCTTCCTGTGGGAGGGGGGCCAGGTCTTCTTTGGCGGCCTTATCGGCGGGGTGATTGGCGGGGTCTCCTACATCAAATACAAGCGCGTACCCTTCCTGAAGATGGGCGATGTGGGCCTTCCTTTTCTGCCGCTGGGCCACTCCATCGCCCGGCTGGGTTGCTTTTTCAACGGCTGCTGCTGGGGCTATCCCACCGATGCCTTCACGGGCGTGACCTTTCCCAAGTTCAGCCTGGCCTGGCGGCGGCAGGTGGACGAGGGCTTGATTACCCGCGCGGCGGAACACTCCCTGCCCGTTCACCCCACCCAGCTCTATGAGTCCTTCGGTCTCTTCTGCATCTTTCTCGTCATGCGCTACGCCTATAAGCACAAGAAATACGACGGATCCGTCATGTTGCTGTATCCGCTGCTCTACGGCATCCTGCGCTTCACCGACGAGTCGTTCCGCGGCGAAAGCGTGCGATCGGTCTTCGGCTTCATGACCGTGAGTCAGGCGGTGGCCCTGAGCCTCTTCCTCAGCGCGGCCTGCGCCTATGTGATCCTGTTTCAGACGATCTGGCGGGCCCCCGTCATCGCAGATGCCACTTCCGACGAGAAATAGCGGGTTTGGGGCCGTCCCCCGGAGCGGTAGTCGGACATAATGCGCACCTGTCGCACTTTGGATTCGCATCTCCAGGGGGGTGCGTGGCGGAATGTGCAGTTATACGTTTCCCGCGCCAGATAAAGTGTTGACAAGGTTTTAGCGCTTATCTATACTAAGCAAAACCAGAATTGGTGTGTTATGTCCGCCTCACCATTGGCCTGCGAGACCCGTTTCGGGGCCGAGGGGGGCTTTCCCAAGTGCAATTTCTAACCCTGACTTGAAAGCGTTACGACAGGTGGTCCCTTTGTCTCCGCGACGTGGGGCGTCTACGTATCCTGAGCAATACCAACGGTGTAGAGGAGAAGCCAGAATGGGGACCAGCAAGAAATTAATGCTCGCGTCACTTGTGAGCATGATGGTGGTACTCGCGTTCGGGATCGGCCTTGTGCCTTCCCACGACGCGGATCGTACCAGTGCCGCCGGAAGCAACGGGCGAATCGACTTTGGTCAGTTCCTGGACATGATCCTGCTGAACGAAGGCGGCGCGCTGGCCGGTAAGGGCGCCAGCGTCATTACCCTGGATTCCACGCCCTTCAGCACCGGCGATACGATTCTGGTTCCGACGTCGAACGAGGGCGAGATCGATCTTATGCTCAGCGCCTCGGTTCCCGGCTCGGGCAACGATACGACCGTGACCTATGTGGCCAATGAGGCGGACGACGAAGCTGAGCAGCTCGCGCCGTGGCAGACGAACGACGGCGTGTACACCACGGGCGCGGATGGCGTGGTGTCGGAGGACGGCGTGTTCTCCGATTTCTCGAGCACCCTTCCCCTCAGCAGTTTCGTTTCCGGCACGGACGGCCAGGCCACGGCGGTGCTGATCTACGCGCTGATCAATGCGGTTGCGGATTCAAAGCAGGCGGCCACCTACACCTTTGAGGCGGTGAACGCCGCAGAGGACGCGATTGCCCTGACGCTGAAGTCGGTGGATATCGACGCGGACGCAAACGGCTTTCCCGATGATCCATTCACTTTTGTGGCCGAGGGCGAAAGCTCCATCGCCACGGTGACGGTGAACGGCGGCACCCGCACGTCGCTGATGGCCAACCTGGGTGATCTTGGAAAAGGTGTGGCTCAGGACATCGTTCTCGCCGCCGGTAAGGTGATGGTTACGGCGCCCACGACGGGCGAGCTTCTGGCCGCAGGCTTGATTCAGGAAGGCGATTCGGCCTTTATTCTCGTGGATGTGATCGACGACCTGAACGGCGCGATAGACGAGAATACGACGGGTGGAACGCAGAGTGAGTGGGCCACGGCGGTTGGCGACGCCCAGCCCGTGGATATTCTGGCGGGTGCGCCCTATGTGGCGATCAGCATCATCGCCGGTACCTCCACCGCCGACATGGCGTCCATCACGGACCTCGGCGATCTCGATGTAAATCTCTTTATCGCGGGCGATGATTTTCCCGAGGAAGATTTGGAGCGCGTCCAGCTTTACGCGTACGGCGTCGGCGCCGGCACGAGCGATGCCTCGGCCGTGGTGCTCGAATCGGCCGCGGACGGTGACTGGTCCCTGCTTCCCGTCGAACCTATTTCCATCGATGGCAATATCAATGTGAATCTTTCCACCCTTTCACTGGTGGCGCCTTTTGCCGCGGCGATCGAGGTGAGCGGCGTCACGCCCGACCTGCTCCCGGCGGAACGCAACTTTGATATCGTAATTAACGGCGCGTTCCCGGTGGGTGGGGACAGCCCGCTCAGTGCGGCGGAAGCCGCCGACGCCTTTACGGTGACGCTCAATGGCGTGGAAGCAACCTTCCGCGAAGTGACGGGTATTGCCGCGACCTCCACGGCGCTCTATGTCACGACGCCCGCCCTTCCGCTGGATGAAATCAGCGGCGAGCCGGTGGACACGCCCGTGTCCGTCACGGTGGTGGACAACCGGAATGAAGGCAACGAGGTTACGCTGACCAACGCAGCCACCCTTACCGATACGGTGGAACTTGTGATTCAGGTGGAAGGCGACGGCACGGTTGCGGTCGATCCTGCGGCCCTGGGTGGTGAGACCTCCGGCGGCCTCTACGTAAAAGACGAGGCCCTGGTGGCGACCTTTACCCCGGGCGACGGCCTGGAAATTCTGGAAGTCACCTTGAACGGTTCCGACGCTACTGCGAACGTGACCGATCAGAATACGCTCAGCTTCAACATTAGTGAAGACTATGTTGTGGCCGTAACCTTCGGCACGCCTGGTGGCGAGGGTGAAGGTGAGGGCGAAGGTGAAGGCGAGGGTGAAGGTGAGGGCGAGGGCGAGGGTGAAGGTGAGGGCGAGGGTGAAGGTGAGGGCGAAGGTGAAGGTGAAGGTGAAGGTGAAGGTGAAGGTGAAGGTGAAGGTGAGGGCGAAGGTGAAGGTGAAGGTGAAGGTGAAGGTGAAGGTGAAGGTGAAGGTGAAGGTGAAGGTGAAGGCGAGCAGACCGACGAAGAGGTTGCTGCTGATTTCATCGCGAATTTTGATGATGCGGACTTGGACAATGATGGTCTGCTCACCCTCGCGGAAGCACAGCTCTATAACCCGTCCTTGACGGTTGACCAGTTTGGTCGTTTGGACACGAACAATGACCAGCGCCTTGCTCTCGGCGAGTTGCAGGCGTTCCAGACGGTCGGTGAAGCGGTTATCACGGGGATCACGCCGGATGAAGCATGGATCTTCGGCGGGGTGGTTGCCGAGATCAGCGGCCAGAACCTGAGCGAAGGCACCGTAATCAAAATCGGCGGGGTCGAAGTGGATGGTTTCCGCGTCGGTGAAGGCGGTAATACGATTGAGGTGATTGTTCCGGAAAGCCCCGATACGTCCAACAGTGACTTTGTGGATGTTTCGGTTACGGTGGCCAACAACGGCCAGGAAACCGCGTCCATCTTCAACAGTTTCCGTTACAACCGCTATACCCGTGACGAGACCGTGAACACAACGGCTTACTACTACGACGGCGATGAGGGTGTGGCCTCGCTGGATGTGGCGCTGGGTGAGAATGACTTCGGTTCCATCACCATTCCCCCGGTTGAGAATGGCGGTCGCACCTACGGTATCGTCCGCACGGCCTCTACGGGCGCCAAGCAGGCCAATGGCCCGCTGGGCACCGGGGCCATCGACACCGTGCTTAATGGCCAGGGTGTGGACGCCGGCTCGACGCTGGGCGGCGACATCAATGATTTCGCCCTGTACTTCTACGAGCCGATTGACTTCAACGAAGCCAAGACCAACACCCCCTCCATCGGCCTGCCCTCCACGGGTCCGGCCACGGGCGGCGCCTTTTCGGCGGGCGCGCGTTCGCGCTACCTGCTCGACGAAAACGGCGATCCCGTGATCGATCCGATTACGGGCGAGGCGATTGAATTGGCCCCCATCGAGCTCTCTTTCGTCACCAACGACGAGGACTTCAACGCCGGTGTCGTTCGCACGGGCTTGACCTGGTTCGGTGTGGAAAGCACCTTCGACTACACGACCGGCGAACTGAACGTTCCGGAAACGGCGATGGTCGCCTACCAGTCCGGGCTGCTCAATACAGAGGTCGACCCGACCTTGACGACAGGGGTCTCCGACACCACGCAGATTGACGCGGTGAATGAGGCGCGCCTTTACAGCCTGAATGGATTCTCGCTTCGCCGCGGCGCGGGTATTCCAGACGCCCTGGTGGATTCTATCCTTGATGCGAACGCCGATGTTTCCTTCAACGGGACGACGGCGGGCGGTACGGAGGTCACGATTGTCTCGCCGGAAGGCGGACTGTCGTGGGTGGATCACGTGACCCTTACCTCCACGCAGGCATCGAAGCAGATTAGCGAGACGGTGGAATCGGATGACTTCGTGTCGGTTCCGGGTGCAAGCGAAACAACGTTTACGTTCCGCACACCGTCGGCCAGCCGTACCGGCATCACGGATGTGACCATTTTCCTGGCCTCCGATCCGGACACGGCGGCCGTCACCCTGCCGGCCTTTTTCGAGTACACGCCGGGCCAGGGTCAGGATTTGCCAATCGTATCGCTGCTCGCGTTCCTGCTTGCGCTCCTCGGCCTGATTGCCGGCGGTGCGGGCGGCGGCGGCGGCGGACCGTGCTTCATTGCCACGGCGGCCTATGACACGCCCATGAGCGCCCAGATTGACGTGCTCCGGGATGTGCGCGATAGCTACCTGCTGGACAACGCCGCGGGTACGGCCTTCGTGGATGTCTACTACCACGTGAGCCCCGCCATCGCCGATGTGGTTGCCCAGAGCCCCGTGCTCGCGGCCATGGTTCGCCTGGCCCTCGTGCCGGTGGTCTTCCTCGGCAAGCTGGCACTCACGTCCCCGGCGCTCTTCGGGCTGCTGGTGCTGTCGGTAGCGGCGATGTTTATCGCCCGCCGCAAACGGCGACTGGCTCGCAAGGGCTGATTGAATCAACAACGGTAAAATGCGGTGG
>JBHEKR010000221.1:0-8168 GCA_041859365.1 Candidatus Hydrogenedentales bacterium | reverse complement strand
CGTCCTATCGGTCATAAAAAGCGGCCTCCGGGTCATCCCGGAGGCCGCAACAAAACGATCGATTACACGTTATCCGTCGTGGACGCCGTGTCGCCGCCGCGGCCGGTCCAGTTCGTGTGGAAGAACTGTCCCCGGGGCTTGTCGGTGCGCTCGTAGGTGTGGGCGCCGAAATAGTCGCGCTGGGCCTGGAGCAGATTGGCCGGCAGCACTTCCGCGCGGTAACTGTCGTAGTAGGCGATGGCGGAGGAGAGGGTCGGCGTGGGGATGCCATGCTTCACCGCCTCGGAAACCGCCCAGCGCAGCGCGGGCTGGGCCTTGTCGATGGCGGCCTTGAAATAGGGCACCAGCAGCAGGTTCACGCAGTTCGGATCCGCGTCGAAGGCCTTTTTGATCTCGTCGAGGAACTGGGCGCGGATGATGCAGCCGCCGCGCCACATGAGGGCGATATCGCCGTAGTTCAAGTTCCAGCCGTATTCCTTCGCCGCATATTGAATGAGCTGGAAGCCCTGGGCGTAGGAGCAGATTTTGGACATGTATAAGGCCTGGCGCAGGTTCTCCAGCGCTTCCGCTTTGTCGATTTCGATGGGCGAGGCGGCGGGGCCGGTGAGCACTTTGGACGCCGCAACGCGTTCGCCCTTGATGGCGGAGAGGCAGCGGGCAAACACGGCTTCAGCCACCGTCGGAACCGGCGCGCCGAGATCTAGGCCGCTCGTAGAGGTCCACTTGCCGGTGCCCTTCTGGCCCGCCGTGTCTAGGATCACATCGACCATGGGCTTGCCGGTTTCGTCGTCCATCTTGGCGAGGATTTCGGCCGTGATCTCGATGAGGTAGCTGTCGAGCTCGGTCTTGTTCCAATTCGCGAAGACCTCGGCCTGCTCCGGCGCGGAGAGGCCCAGGAGACCTTTCATGATGGAGTACACTTCGCAGATCATCTGCATGTCGCCGTACTCGATGCCGTTGTGGACCATTTTCACGTAGTGGCCCGCGCCGTCGGCCCCGATGAACTCGCAGCAGGGCGAGCCGTCGGCCACCTTGGCGGAGATGGACTGGAAGATGTCCTTCACGTGTGCCCAGGCTTCCTTCGAGCCGCCGGGCATGATGGAGGGGCCCATGAGCGCGCCTTCTTCGCCGCCGGAAACACCGGTGCCGATGAAGAGCAGGCCCTTCTCCTCGAGATACTTCGCGCGGCGGATCGTGTCGGGGAAATAGGTGTTGCCACCGTCGATGATGATGTCGCCCTTCTCAAGGTGGGGGAGAAGCTGCTCGATGAAGTCATCCACCGCGCTACCGGCCTTCACCAGCATCATCACGCGCCGGGGCTTCTCCAGACTCTCACACAGCTCTTGTATACTGTGGCAGCCCTTGATGTTTTTGCCCTTGGCACGGCCCGCCGTGAAGGCGTCCACCTTTTCGACGGTGCGGTTGTAGACCGCCACGCCATAGCCGTTGCGTTCCATATTCAGGACCAGATTCTCGCCCATCACGGCGAGGCCAATCAGCCCGATATTCATTGTGCTCATGCGTAATCCTTCGTTGAGTTTTCTATCGTCACCGTTCGCGGGTAATGGGTCTTATGGGTCTTATGCGGCAGACGACTACCAGGAATTCAAGAGCCTACAGCCTAACACCTGAAGCCTGACGCCTGAAGCCTACAGCCTCCCCTCAGGGCGCAAAGCCCACCTTGCGCGTGCGCTCTTCCGGTCGGCGGAAGTGGTGGATGAGGCACGCGGTCTTGTCTTCAATTTCCAGGGGTGTCACCGACACCAGTTCCCAGCCATCGCTGCCGAGGGCGCAGAGCTGTGTATCGATATCACAGCTTTCTTGAACGTGTCCGTGGATCACATTCACCGAAAGTGTCTTGTACTCCCAACCGTCTGGCATGGCGTGGCTCCTTGTTGGTTTAGCGCGCCGCTTGGAGTTCGTAGGCGGGCAGTTTCTTCTCGGCAAATATCGGCGCAAAGCGGGTGAAGCGCTGGCGGCCATTGATGACCGGCACGCTCGCCCAGTCCTCGCCGATGAGCGGCGTGGCGTATTTCAGGAAATCATCGGTCACGTCAATCTTGTTTGGCGCGATCCACGCTTCGGGGAAGGTTCGCTCGGAATTGGCCACAAGCTCCAGCGGCACCTTGTCGTAGTCCACGTTGTAGATGAGGCCCGGCTTGCGCAGAATCGTGGACATCCAGCCGTTCTCGCCGCTCGCCGCGATCTCCGCCGCCTTTTGGCCCACGCGGTAGGCCTCGTCGAGGTCCACCACGGAGGCATAGGTGCAGGTGTCGCGCTGGTCGCAACCGGGCACCTGGCCCCGGGCCGCGCCGCGTGTGGCGAGGCCGCGATCATTCAACAGGTTCACCACCTTCTGCGCCACCGTCAGCTTGGAGGCGCCAAACTGGGCATGGCCGAAGGAGTCCTTTACCTCGCCGAGGTCGCCTACGTCGAAGCCTTCGCTAACGACCACCACGCAGCGGCCATCCTTGCGGAGCTGGTCGTTGATGTTGTCGCACATTTCCTCCGCACTAACGGCGGACTCGCGCATGTAAATCTGGAGGGGCAGCTCGCGCTTCGGATCAGCCAGGCGCGCCGCTGCGGGAATGTAACCGATCTGGCGTCCCATGGCCTGAATCACCAGCACGGGATCGGCTGGGGAGGAGCCGGCGTTTTCTTCGTTCGCATTCTGAACGATGCCCATCCAGTAACGCGCCACGCTGCCGTAGCCGGGCGTGTGGTCGATGAGCTTGAACTCGGAATCGCCGACATCATTATCGATGGTCTTGGGCACGCCCACCGCAATCAGGTCCAGCCCGCGCTCGTGGGCCAGCTTCGCCACCTTGTTCGCCGTGTCCATGGAATCATTGCCGCCGTTGTAGAAGAAGTAGCCGATGTCGTGGGCTTTCATCACGGCGATGATGCGATCAAAATCTTCGGTCTGCTTGTCTTTAAGCTTGTAGCGGCAGGTGCCGATGGCGCCCGCGGCCGGCGTATAGCGGAGCAGGGCCACTTCGTCTTCGGACTGGGCCGAGAGGTCGAGGAGCTCTTCCTTCAACACGCCCTCAATGCCGTGCCAGCCGCCGTAGATCGTCCCGAAGGTATCGGGGAAGGCCTTGCAGCCGTCGATGACGCCGCGCAACGAACTGTTGATGACAGGACTCGGCCCGCCCGACTGCGCGACGATGACATTTTTACCCATGCTACTTCTCCTGTTTCCGCAATTAACTTCCTGTTCAGCCGCTTCCCTGCGACTTGTCCCCGTTCTGCTCCGAGAACCAGCGCAACAGAAAGCCGCGATCTTTGTCCAGCATGCACGATTTCACGTACAAGGCTGCATCATAGTCCGGGTAGGTCGCAAGCACCCGGTTGATAGCCTTCACGCCCTCCAGTTTTCCGTGACGGAGAAAGGTCGTCAGAGCCTCGTACATTGCAGGCTCCGGGCGGCTTCTTTCCGGCTCGGTCAATTCTGCAAAGCAGCGCAACGCCGCGTCGTAACTGGTGTTAGCCGAATCCGAATTACCCGATCGGTCCCATAGTATACCTTGGAGCAGATGGGCCTGTACAAAATTCGGCGAGCGGGCGGTCAGGTCGTCGCACAGGGCCAGGGCCTCGTCGAACTGCCCCTCACGCCCGAGCAGACTCGCCAGCAAAAAGGCAGCCGCATCGAATGCGGGGTCCGCTTCGTAAGCCGCGCGAGACTGCGCAAGGGCTTCCTCGGTGTCGCCCGCTTTCAGCGCGGACTGGGCTGATTCGTAGGCGGTCAGGGCTTGGGTCTTGGGCGCGAAGGTTGTCTCGCGGGACTCGCTGTAGCATCCACAAAGCGAGAAAATGAGAGGGAGGAACCACAAAGAACGCAAAGAGCATAAAGAATGAAACGCTGAAACATCATTGAACTCGGACTTCCCGCACCTTGGGCCGAGCGAGGAGGACCTTTCTATGTGCTCTTTGTGTTCTCTGTGGTTAATTTCCCGTTTAACCCACACTTCACCCAAAATCCGTGCCATCGGCGGTAGCAATTATTCGCCCTCGATCCGATAAAGGATCTCCCCGGCGTTGTGCACCACCAGAATCCCCTCGTCCTCACGGCCTTCGTAGTCCGACACATCGATCGAATTGATATCGCGGTAGCCCAGGTTAATTTCTCGACATACCGCCTCGGGAATTGAAGTCGCCAGCGTCACATCCACGCGGGGCTTCTCCACGCCGTCCTCATAGGTGCCGTTGCCGCGTACGTGGGTCGAGTGGGCCTTGATCGTGCCGGGGATGTCCGCAAAGCGCTCCGCCTGCTTCGTGAAGTAATCGCGCACGTGGTAGCCCACCTTCTTGATCATCACGTCATGGGTCACGCTTACCTCGTGGATGTGGCCACCGTAGATGATCAGTTCGCCACCATCCGCCACCACGGGCTCCAGCTTGTACATGCACTTGCCAGCCACCCAGATCTCGTCGTACATGGGCGGGGCAATGGCCAGCACGGTCTTGAAGGGCTTTTTCTTGTAGATGATGTGCGTCTGGGAGGATAAATCCGCCGCCGCGCTCCAGGCCTCCAGCGGCTCCCCGAAGAAAACCGCCTTCGTGTCCTTACGCACCACGGTGAGGCAGAAGCACATCGTCTTCGTGGGCACCAGGCTTGCGGCCTTGTTTATGACGGCACGCACCGGCGTGTCTTTGGTGCCGTTGATCTTGTAGTTCGTGATGAGCGCGCCCAGCCAGTGGAACACGTCCAGGATAGCCTCGCCTGCGACACCGGGGAAGAAGTATTTGTAACCACCGCTGAAGCCCACCACCTCGTGGGGGAATACCGGACCCACGATGCAAATGAGGTCATAGTCCAGCACGCGCTTGTTGATGGTGACCTCCACCGACTCCCGCAGAAGCCCCCCGGAGATTTCCTCGATGTCGTCTTCCGTCAGGCGACCGATGGTCGTGAGGGCTTCCGGATCGCGCCACGCGTGGTTGAAAATCTCCACGCTCGCGTACTTCCCGATTCGCTCTTCCGTCGTTACGCCCAGCATATGATTGATGGCCGATTCCGGCATGGGGGGGTGGGTGCCCAGAGCGATGAGGTAGTCCATCTTCGCGACGCGTCCATGGAGCGCGTCGAAGAGCACGCGAAACAACAGGGGAAGCGGCATACTCCGCGTGCTGTCGGGAATGATGAAGAGCACCCTTTGGCCTTCGACATCCATGGAGGCGCAAGCCTCGGTGACGGTGGCGCGGATTTCATCTTCGTTCAGGAAGCCGTTCTCGGCGATTTTCTGGATTAGCATGATGTGTCTCTTTGATGACTTGGCGAGAATTTACCCAAAAAAGTTGACGACGGAGGTCGTGGAGCAGCCATTGGCCGCAACCAAAAGAACTGAACCACGTATGCACACGAATAAGAACGTCTAGATTTGCGTATGAGTTCTACGCTGTCTTCCGGCCCGAAGGGCCACTACACATTAGCCCAAGGCAACGCCCTGGGAAATCGAGGCTAATTCTCCAAGCCCTGTAAGGGCGGCACAGTGTAGGTCGTAATTCGTGTCTTGTAACGCCCTTTCAGGGCTGAATTGTTTTTGTTTCTTTCTGCCCGGGGCGTTGCCCTGGGCTAAAATGTAGTGCCCCTTTGGGGCGAAAACCTTCCAGACATAATCTGCCATAAGCAATTGGAGCAATGAGTGTTACAATGCTCATCACCCCATAATCTTGCTGAAAAAACAAAATTAATGGCGGATAGTAGCACGGAGGCACGGAGAAGAGTTTTCTGAGAGGACATCTTGAGCAACGATTACCTGCAAAGTCCAGGATTCTCTTTCTCTCTTTGCTCCGTACCTCAGTGTGCTCCGTGGTCAATTATCTTGTTGACCTCGTGTCCGTTCGTGGATAAGCTTCTTCTATTCTACGCGAAAACCGATTCCCTGTAACTGTGAATCAAGCTCCGCATCCGGCATCGCCAAGGTCACCACCGTATTCTGGAACTCCCGCCGACGTGGATAAGTCTTTCGGAGCATATCGAAGTACGCTGCGAGACCCTCCGCGGGCTGTTCCTTGATGGCGCGCATCCGGGCATCGTCCTCGAGCAGGGGATAGACCGTATCCACCGCGCGCTTCAAATCGCCGGGCTGGCCTTCGAGTTGCAGCAAGGGATGCTCCGGCTCGGGCAGCAGGGCGTCCACCGACCAGTCCGCCGGAACGCCGAGGTGTTTGCAGGCCGCCTCGTAGATCTGGCGCGTGCCGTTGACCTTGCCGTCGAAGGAGTAGCCCGCGATGTGGGGCGTGGCAATGTCCACAGCGTCCAACACATCCAGTCGGACTTCCGGTTCGCCCTCCCAGACATCGAGAATCGCCCCGCGCAGATGACCGCTCTGGAGACATGCCAGCAGCGAGCCATTGTCGCAGATCGGGCCGCGCGCCGTGTTCAAATAAAAGCTGCCGGGCTTCATCCGTGACAGAAATTCCGCGTCGACCAGATGCACCGTGCGGTGAGGACCTTCTTTGGTCAAGGGCACGTGGGTGGTGATGAAGTCGCAGGCCAGAATCTCATCGAGGGGACGAAACTTCGCGTCGCCCGTTGCCTCGGCCAGGGGCGGGTCGTTCAGGACGACGTTCATGCCCAGCGCGGCGGCTTTTCGGGCCACGTTCGAGCCCACATTGCCCACGCCCACGACGCCCAGGGACATGCCCCCCAGGCTCAGATCGTTCTTCTTGGCCAAGTGCAGCAGCGCGGCCACAATGTACTCGCCCACACTATTGGCGTTGCAGCCGGGCGCGCTGGAGAAGCCAATGCCCTGCTCGGCGAGCCAGGTCTTGTCGATGTGGTCCTCGCCGATGGTTGCCGTGGCCACAAAGCGAACGGCGGAAGCTTCCAACAGTGCGGCGTTCACCTTGGTAATGGAGCGCACCAGGAGCAACTCGGCGTCGCGCACGTCTTCGGGCGAAATCGCGCGACCGGGCCGGGTCACGACTTCGCCCAGCGTGGAGAAGGCCTCGCGGCCGTAGGGGATATTCTCATCAACGATGATTTTCATGGGGAACTTTCGTGCTACATAATAGGACGAATTCGACGGATAGGACCGATTGGGCAAATATTATCGGTCCTATCACGTCCTGTCCGTCCTATTTCCACGGCGGCGTCGCGGGCAGGTACTGCTCAAACTCCGCGATGATCTTCGCCTGGTAGTCCCCGGCAAAGGTGCCCGTAAAGAACTTGTCCAGGGCTTCATCGTGGAAGCGTTTCCAGCTTGCGTCTTCGTGGCCGGGGTTGATGGGGTAGAAGAGTGCCCCATTCGCTTCGGCGGCCTTCTGGTCGCCAGGGGCATCGCCCACCATGAGAATGTGGCTCTTTTCATAGCGCCCTTCGGAGGCGTAGGCGATATGTTCGGACTTCTTGCCCTGCTCCTGGCCCGCAATGGTGAAAACGAGATGGGCCAGGTCCTGGCCTTCCCATTCTTCGCGAAGTGCGCCAACCGGCGTGGCGGAGCACACCATGAGGTCGGCCTTTGCGCCGGCCTTTACCAGGGACTCGCGCACCCAAGGAAAGGGAGGAAGTCCCTTGCCCACCACATCCGCGACGGTGACATTCACGGCCTTACTCCACGCCAGGGCGATGTGCATGTCTTCGTGGTCATGCTCCCTGCAATAGGCTTCAAGCGCGGGATTGCCCAGCTTGGTTTCCGTGGCGGCCCAGTGGCGCAGGTTTGGCGCGGCGGGCATCGTGACGCCGCGTGCCTTCACTTCCTCGCGCTCGGCCAGGAGGTTGAAAGTGTCGATGAGTGCGGGAAAGCGATTAATACCGCGCCACTTGGAGTAGAGGTTCACAAACTCCGCCGCTTCCCGCGCATACTTGGATACCGCCTGAAGCCCCCAGAACTTGATGATGTTCGGAATGAAACACTCCTTGTGTTTCAACTCCATCGTGTCGAAGGCGCAGCCGTCGGAGTCGATGCAAATCAGGAATTCATGCTGTGGATTGTGTTCTTTCAATGGAGCGGTGGGGTCACTCATGGCGTCGGCCTTTCGAGATAATTTTGATGAAAAAGATATCTGGTGCTCGTATTCATGGACATCAGGGACGACAGCGACAGCAGGGCTTCAATTCATCTGTTGTTCTTGCTGTCTCTGATGTCCCTGTGACCTTTAAGGGTATCTTCGATGCACTACACTCCAGAAAATGCAGAAAATCCACCGTCCACCGGGATGAT
>JBHEKR010000144.1:0-11877 GCA_041859365.1 Candidatus Hydrogenedentales bacterium | reverse complement strand
GTTCCACACGCCGATCCTGACGAGTTCGTCGCCGGAAGGCGCGCGGGATTATCTGGTGCCGAGCCGCCATTACCCTGGCCATTTCTACGCCCTGCCCCAGGCACCCCAGCAGTTCAAGCAGTTGCTGATGGTGTCGGGCTTTGACCGCTATTTCCAGATTGCGCCGTGTTTCCGCGATGAGGACTCCCGGGCGGACCGGAGCCCCGGTGAGTTTTACCAGATCGATATTGAGATGTCCTTTGTGACGCAGGACGAGCTCTTCGTGGAACTGGAAGGCCTCCCCTGCACGGTGTTCAAAGAACTTTCCAACAAGAAGATCGTGTCTGAAGTCTTCCCGCGCATTCCTTTCCTGGAATCGATGGAGAAGTACGGCAACGACAAGCCGGACATCCGCTTTGGTCTGGAGATGGTGGATTGCACGGATCTCTTCGGCGCGTGCGAGCTGAAGGTTTTCGCGAGCCAGGTGGAGACAGGCGGCGCGGTGAAGGTGATCAACGCGAAGGGCGCGGCGGACCAGCCCCGGAAGTTCTTCGACGACGCGGAGAAGTACGCCAAGACCCAGGGGGCCCGCGGGCTTGCGTGGGTGGCGCTGCGCGACGGCGAGATGAAGGGCCCGATCGTGAAGTTCCTCAGCGAGAGCGAGAAAGCCGCCCTCGTGGAGCGCATGGGCGCGGTGGAGGGCGACGCGCTCTTCTTCGGCGCGGGCAAGCGCCAGGAGACGAATGTGCTCCTGGGCAAGGTGCGCACCTACCTGGGCGATGCGCTCGGCCTCATCGACAAGACGCTGGCCGCCTTCTGCTGGATCGTGGATTTCCCCATGTTTGAGTACAACGAGGACCACAAGAAAGTGGACTTCAGCCACAACCCCTTCTCCATGCCCCAGGGCGGGATGGAGGCGCTGTTGACGAAGGACCCACTCGACGTGCTGGCGTATCAGTACGACATCGTGTGCAATGGCATCGAGCTGAGCTCCGGGGCCATCCGCAACCACCGCCCGGACATCATGCTGAAGGCCTTCGAGATCGCGGGCTATGACGAAGAAGTCGTGAAGAACGAATTCCCGGCCCTGTGGAAGGCCTTCCACTTCGGGGCCCCGCCCCACGGTGGCATCGCACCCGGCCTGGACCGCATTGTGATGCTGCTGGCCGACGAGCCGAACATTCGCGAGATCATCGCCTTCCCGCTGAATCAGAAGGCGCAGGATCTGCTCATGGCCGCGCCGAACACGGTGAAGCCCGGCCAGTTGGAGGAACTCCACCTGCAGATCAAATATCCGCCGGAGCCGGAGAAGAAGTAATGCACGGAGACGGCCTCCCCCGCCTGCTTTGACTAAGCCGCGTAAGCGCTTCGGTGTCTGGCAGAGCGGGTGGCTGTACCCCGAAGAAACGTTACGATGCAAGCGTTTCTCAAGGGGGACAGTTTCCGATTGGCGATGTGACGCGACCTCAAATCGTTGTCAAGTGCCAATCGGCAACAGTCCCCCTCAGTGTCCCTTGACCCGTGGGTACACGAAGCCGCAGTAGCCGATGAGCAAGGTACTGGAGATCAGGAGGAGCACAATCCCGGCGGCGCCCTCGATCACCGGGAGCCGCACAATGTAGTGGTTCTGGGGCTCCTCCGGATCATAGCGGACGTAGACCACGCCACCTTCCGTGAGCTCGGCCACGCTCGGCACCTCGGGCGGGGATTCCTGATGGGCCAAATCGTTCAAGCGCTCCGCGTACACTGCGTCCATGGCGTCTTTCGCGCGCTCGTATTCCCCCGCGCGGACCATTTTGCGGACGTCCTCGGGGAAATCCTGCACGCTGTTGAAGCCCTGCGCCCGCAGGGTATCCAGCAGGGGCGCGGGCACGGCGTCGATGCGGTTGATGCCGCGCTGATGGAGGATTTCCCGGATTTCCGGCGGCAGGTCGTTGAAGCTGCCGTAGCCCTTGCGGGAGAGCAACGTTTGAACTTCCCCCGGCAGGGCACGATAACGCACGCGCGCGAGGGGGTCGAGGAGGGTGTCGCCCTGATAGACCTGCCCGAGCACCACAAAGCGATAGTGGATCCGGATGGTGGGGCGCGCCGCGCTGATGGGGTCAGTGTTTTCCACCAGCGAGGCCCCGATGACCCGACCCGGCGCGATGACCCAGTCGGCGGTGGGCCGGGTGACCCACCACACGATGGCGCTGCACAGGGTAAGCGCCATCAGGGCCAGGGCGCCGTATTCCCAGAAGCCGATGTGAAGGTGCCGCTGTTTCTGCCTGAATCCCATGGTGCGTCCTGAGCCCTGGCGCGGGTCGTTTACGGCGTCTAGCGGCGCGCTTTCCAGCGCGGGTAGAGCGCAAAGAGACCCCACAATACTAAAACGGAGACCGTGATGGAAAGGCGCAACCACCACACCGGATACTGATTCTGTGTCACATGGAGGCTGTTGCGCTCCGGAGACTCGGGGTCGTAGAGCACCACCAGGGGAAAACCGGCCTCGGCGAGGCGCGGCCAGTCCGATTCCGGCAGGGCGTTCGGGCTGAGGCTCGTGGGCCACTCTCCCTCCCACGCGTCGGTGTAGGTTTTGCCCGACACCCGATATTGATAGGCAACGTGAATGCGGTAAGGGGTTCCCAGCGCGCTGCTCGCGTTCTGCACGCGGTGCATGGAAAGCACCGTACCCTCCGTCGGCAGCCAGTCCGCCCTGGGAACGGACAGGGCTCCGCTCACAACAAAGAGAACAAGACCGGACAGCAGGAGGATCAACGCGATCTCCGCCGGTCCGGTCCGGATACGTCTTCTATGTTGGTGCAGTGCCACGCTTTTGCCCTCGCCGCCAGTATAGCACACAAGCGGTTGAGGCAAGTGACTATTTCAAGGTTTGTGCTGTTCGATTTTCTGCTGGAGGCCCGGCAGGTCGGGATCCAGCCGCAGGGCCCGCTGCCATTCCTCCCGCGCCCGGTCCACATCGCCCTTCAGGAGGTAGGCATCGCCCAGATGGTCGCGGAGCACCGCGTCGTCCGTTTCCATGCCGTAGATGGCCTTCTGGATGAGATCCACGGCCTCGGCGCCCCGTCCCTGCTTGTAGTACACCCAGCCCATGCTGTCCATGTAATAGGGATTTTCGGGATCCGCTTCCATCGCCCGCTTGAGCAGCGCCGTGGCTTCGTCGAGCTTCACCCCGCTCTCGGCGTAGAGATAGGCCAGGAAATTCAGGATATCCGGATCATCGGGGATGAACTGCATGTAGGCCATCAGGTGGCGCTCGGTCTCCTCAAAGTGACCCAGTTCCTCATGACAGATCGCCAGGTAGTAGTGCACCCACTGGTCCGGTGCGAACTTGGCCAATACCGCATCGAGAATGGGCAGGGCATCTGCGTGACGCTCCATATTCATCAGAATCCGGGCGCGGAGGAGCTGGAGGATGCGCGAGTCCGGGTGCTTGTCCGCCAGCCGGCCCGTCGCGTCGAGAAGCCAAGTCCCCGCGTCCTGCTGTCCGAAGAGGTAGAGGATATTGTTCAGGAAGGTCCCGCACTCCGCGTCGAAGTCCCCTTCGGTCGTATCCAGCGCCTTCACGAGAAGCTGGGGCGAGGCGCCCGATTCCTCATCGGCCAGTGCGCGAAAGATCATATCAAAGTAGGGCGCGCCCTGGGGCGGGGAGAGCTTGGCAACTTCGCCGAATCGCTTGGCCCGCAGGTGAAGATACATGGACGCGATATGGTGCTGCGGCTGGGCCTGGTTGGAACTGAGGATGCGTTGATAGAGTCCGATAGCCTGCTCGAAGCGGCCCAGACGGGCCTGGGCGCCCGCGAGATTGTCCGCCGCGTCCATGTCGCTCGGGCGTCCGTCCATATAGGCGCGGAGCTGGGCGATGCAGTCTTCACTCTGGTTGGTCTCCAGATAGAGCACGCCAAGGAGGTACTGGGCGCGCATATTGCGCGCGTCCAGCTCGAGGGTCTTGCGGAGGGCTTCGATGGCGCCTTCCTTGTCATCGATGCGGATCAATACCAGCGCCAGGGCGTAGCGAAGCTCGGCCTTTTGAGGCTCAAGCTCGATCAGGCGCTCGTAAATGTCGATGGCCGCCGTCAGGTCATTTCTCGATTGCTGCAGCTCCACCAGCATGCCATAACCCAGCGCGCTGTCCGGCTCCAGCTTGATCGCGGTCTGGAGAGCGGTCATGGCCTCGTCGTAGCGTTTGAAACGGTGGTAGATCTCGCCCAGGACGACATAGAGGTTGGCTTGATCCGGTTGCTGCTTTACAGCCTTCTCACACATGGAGAGGGCCGCCTCATAGTTCTCCTGCTTCAGGTAGACCTGGATAAGCTGGACGGTCGGCGTAACCGCCGCAGGATCAAGATCGGGAATCTTGGAGAGAGCTTCAATGGACTTGTCTTCCTTGCCTTGACCCGCAAGCACCACGGCTTCGATGTAGCGCGCGATGGCCTGGGCCTTCTGATCCGGTGCGCTCTCGTCGCGCCAATTTACCGTCTCCAGGCCGATCGCCCGCATGGAGGAGCAACCGCAGATTCCGGCAAGAAGACACAGCCACACAATAGACTTGAAGGTTTCTCTCATGCTCTTTCGGGTCCTTCCCGGTGATTAGCTGCCTGGTTCGTCAAATAAAGAGCCGGACTCCTGCGGCCTGCTGAGCGGCGCAAAACACATCCGGTGTATGGGACAAGGGCCAAAGCGCGCGATCGCCTCCAGGTGGACGCGGGTGCCATAGCCCTTGTGTTGTGCGAACCCGTATTCCGGGTACGCCTCGTCATATTCTACCATCATGCGGTCGCGAATTACCGTCGCGATAACGCTCGCCGCCGCAATCGACTGAGAGAGGCTGTCGCCCTTGATGATTTTTCGCTGAGGCTGGGCCAACCCCGGCACCGCAAAGCCGTCTATCAGGAGATAGTCGGGCGCGGGATGGAGCCCCCGTATCGCGTCGGCCATGGCCTGATAGTTCGAACGCTGGATGCCTTGCCGGTCGATCTCTGTGGCAGGTATGACCGCCTTGCCGATGACGTGTCCACCTTCCAACAGTTGTTCAAAGTAGGACTCGCGCTGGGCATAGGATAGCTGCTTGGAGTCGTTAATACCAGCTACCGGCCCCGCCAGAATGACCGCCGCAGCAACAATCGGACCAGCCAGCGGACCCCAGCCCGCCTCATCCACCCCGGCAATGCGCGCAAAACCCAGCGCAGACGCTTCCCGCTCGAAAGCCAGCATGGGCTCGGATTCCGGAAAACTGGGGGGGGCGTGCTTCATAAAAGGGGATTACCTTAGAGGACGACGGCCGATGCGGGATTGGGATGGGTCTTATGGGTCTTATGATACCAATGAGTCCACAGGCCCCATACGACCCCTTTATGATTATTCACCACAGATTCTATACGGAAAAAGCGGATGGACGCTTGGTCCATCCGCCTGGCATTCCTTGGCTGGTTCCGCCGAAGTTCTATTACTTCGCGACGGTCTTGCGCTGCTTCGCCTTGACGCGGGAGGCCTTGCCCATGCGGTCGCGAAGGTAGTAGAGCTTCGCGCGGCGCACCTGGCCTTCGCGGGTCACTTCGACCTTCTCTACGCGGGGCGAGTGGAGGGGGAATACGCGCTCCACACCCTCATTGAAGGCGACGCGACGCACGGTGAAGGTCGCGTTGGGGGTCTCGCCGCCCTTGCGGCAGATCACGACGCCTTCGAACACCTGAATGCGTTCCTTTTCACCTTCCACAATGCGGAAGTGAACTTTTACCGTGTCGCCCACGTTGAACTGGGGGATGGAGCCGGCGGCCTTCATCTGCTTCTTGCTGAGTTCTTCTACCAGGTTCACGTTATTTCTCCCTCTCCGAAATCGGAGCTTCTTGCTCGATTTCGGCGAGCAGTTTTTTATCTTCAGGCTCAAGATCTATCAATAAATCCGGTCGCCGTGCGCGGGTGGCCCGTAGGGCTTCCCGCCTTCGCCAGCGGCGGATTGCGGCATGATTACCGTCGCGCAGCACGCCCGGAACTTCCATATTACGAAACACCGGCGGACGCGTGTACTGCGGCGCGCCGAGAATACCCTGGTAAAAGGAATCCGTCTCGACCGACTCCCAGTCGCCGATGACCCCCGGAACCATCCGGCTCATCGCTTCGACCAGCACCAGCGCGGGCAATTCACCACCGCTCAGCACATAATCGCCGATGGAGATCTCCTCGGTCACCAGAGCCTGGGATACTCGTTCGTCCACGCCTTCGTAACGGGCGCAGATCAACACGAGATCGGGCAAGGCCGCCAGCTCCCGGACTTTGGCCTGGGTAAGGCGTTCGCCCCGGGGCGACATCAGGATGACCCGCGTCAGCGAGTTCCGCGTTCTTAAACTTTCAACCGCCGCGAACAGCGGCTCACACTTCATCACCATCCCGGCACCACCGCCGTATGGACTATCGTCCACGGTATTGTGCCGATCCGCGGCAAAGTCACGGATATTCGTCAGCGCCACCTCCATCCGGCCATCCGAGAGGGCCTTCCCGAGGAGACTGGCCCGCAAAGGACCCGCCAGCATCTCGGGAAACAGCGTGAGGATATCGATTCGCATTCCTCGTCCGCTCCCGGTTGCTACTCGTCCACGATAAAGGGCGACACGTCGCCGGTGGTTATCGTGGCCGTCTCGGTATCCACCGACAACATGACCGCGTCAATCGCCGGTAATATGCACCGGGTTCCATCGGGCCGGGCCACCGCAAAGGCATCGTTGGCGGGGCCTTCATACACTTCGCACACCGTCCCGAGCACCTCGCCCGGGGACTGAACCACCGCCATGCCCATCAGGTCGGCGAGCCGCCAACCCGTACCGGGCCGCGCGGGCCACGCTTCGAGGGCCACCACCACCTTCACGCCTTTCAGTCGGCCCACAATATCGCGGGAAACCCCGGGCGCGAGCGCCACCACCGCCACCGAATCATCATTCTTTATCGAAGCCACCTTACAACGCAGGGGTGTGCCGGACGACTCCTGAAACTGGATCCAGTCCAGCCCGGCAAACACGTAACCCAGGCCCGGCCGGATCGCTATCCGGAGCTCACGGGTGCGCGGATTTACCGAACGAACCCGGCCCGCTTCGCGCCATGTTTCAACCATGGGCTGGCCAGCCTGAATTACTCAACGATTTCCAGATTGGCGAAGACATTCGTTTTGGCGGCGGCGGAACTCACCAGTGTGCGGATGGCTTTCGCCGTTCGGCCATTCTTGCCGATAATCCGCCCCATGTCCTCTGGATTAACCCGGAGTTCATAGTTCTGGCTCTCTTCGCCTTCCGCCACGAGCACCTGCACGTCGTCGGGGTGTTCCACCATTTTCCTGGCGATGAACTCGATAAGTTCTTTCACGGTCGCTTATTCCGCTGCTGCTTCTTCGGTTTCGGCAGCCTCGTCCGCAGGCGCTTCGACCACGGCAGGCTTTTCCTTCACCGGAGGCGCAGCATTGTATCCCTTATCCGGAACCACGCCGCCCTTCACCGCAACCACGGTCTCCTCAGGCTTGGTGCCCTCGGCATAGTGCTTCAGAACGCCAAGCTTGCGCAGCAGGCTCTTGGCGGTCTCGGAAGGCTGGGCACCCTTGTTCAACCACTCCAGGGTCTTGTGAACGTCCACTTCGGAGATCGGCTCGGGGCGCGCGCAGGGATGGTAGACGCCGAGGCTTGCAATCTCGGGACCGCGATCCCGGTGACGGGAGTCGATGACCACGATGCGGTAATACGGTTTGTGGGTGCGTCCACCCCGACGCAAACGAATGCTGGTTGCCATGGTATTCCTCTTTGTTCGGGTGGTCTCACCACCCGGGACCGAACGCCGGACGATGCCGCCGGCTCTTCATCAATACAGTTTCAAACTGGGTATGGAATTCGTCTATCGGATCAACGGAAGCCCCGGGGACCGGCGCCGCGAATGCGTTTGCCGCCGACACCGCCCATGATCTTCTTCATCATCTTTTTCATTTTCTCAAAGTCTTTGAGAAGTCGGTTCACTTCCTGGATGGAGGTGCCGCTACCTACGGCAATGCGCCGCCGACGGCTCCCGTTGATTATTTTGGGATGTTGCCGCTCCTTGACCGTCATCGAGAGGATAATCGCCTCGATGTACTTCATCTCCTCCTCCGCACCTTCCATCATCTCCGGCTTCGAGCCCATAACCTTGCTCATGCCGGGAATCTTCTTCATCAGGTCGCCCACCGAGCCCATCTTGCGCACCTGGCGCATCTGGGCAAGGTAATCTTCCAGATCCATCGTACCTTTTTTGATCTTTTTCTGGAAGGCAACCGCCTGCTCCTTGTCCACCACCTCCTGCGCCTTCTCCACCAGCGAAACCACGTCGCCCATGCCCAGAATCTGGTCGGCCATGCGGCGGGGGTGGAAGCTGTCCAGCGCATCGAGCTTTTCGCCCGTGCCCACGAACTTCACCGGGCATCCGGTCACTTCTATCAGGCTGATCGCCGCGCCGCCCCGGGCATCGCCGTCCATCTGCGTCAGAATCACACCCGTGAGGGGCAGCGCATCGTTAAACTGTTTCGCGGAATTCACCGCATCCTGGCCCGTCATGGCATTGGCCACGAACAGGATTTCGTGGGGCGTGACCTGCGTCTGGATCCGGCGAACCTCGTCCATCATCGCCGCGTCCACGTGGAGGCGGCCCGCCGTGTCCAGGATAATCACATCGCAGCCACGCATCTGGGCTTCGCCCCGGGCCATGACGCACGTATCCACCGGATCGGCTTTCTCACCCAGGCTGAAGAACTCGGCGCCCGCCTGCTCCGCCACCACTTCCAACTGCTTGATGGCCGCGGGGCGGTATACGTCCGCGCCGACCAGCAGGGGCTTACGTCCCTTTTTCTTCAACTGAAGGGCGAGCTTTCCCGCCGTCGTCGTCTTGCCCTGACCCTGAAGGCCCACCAGCATGATGATCGTCGGCGCTTTTTCCGCCATTTTCAGGGGCGCACCGGAAGTGCCCATGATCTTAACGAGTTCGTCGTGGACGATCTTGACGATCTGCTGTCCCGGCGCGATGCTGTCGAGCACCTTCTCGCCAACCGCCGCCTCCTTCACCTCCTCGATAAACTTCTTCACCACCTTGAAGTTGACGTCGGCCTCCAGGAGCGCCAGACGGATCTCCTTCAGGGCCTCTTCCATATTCGCTTCCGTCAGGCGACCCTGACCGCGAATATTCTTAAAGGCGGATTCTAGCTTTTTGGAAAGACTTTCAAACATGACGCCACGCTCTATCCGTTACCGAGTCCTAACCGAGGACTGCGGGCCGGCCTCCATGCGGATCCGTGCCGGGATCGCCCCAGCCCAGATACCGGATCAGGCGGTTAATCTGCTCACCATCTATACGCGCATCATGCCGGTCGGCACTCTGCATCTTGCCACAGGCCTCAAAACGGCGACTGCGGCGAAGATCGACGGCACCGAAAAGGCGGCGCTCACTCGCCAGACCCAGGGCGCGCCGGAGGCGGCTCAGGGAGGCAAGATTAAAACCTGCTATGCTGTTGTCCAGCTCTTTCATGTCCCAGCGCGAGGCTGCGGGAGCCGAAAGGGCGGCATCCTGCCACGCATCGTACAGAAGAACGTCGCCGTGAAGGCCGGGGGTCTCGCTCAACAGGGACCGGAGCTGTCCGGCAATTCCAGAGCCGCTCACAGCGGGTTCCGCCGCGAAGCGATCCAGCGTGGTGTCCGTGATATGGCGAATGCAGCCCGCATTCACTTCGGCTTCAACCAGGCAGGCTTCCAACGCGGAAAGACAGCGCCCCAGCACGGCCATGGTGA
This sequence comes from Candidatus Hydrogenedentales bacterium, assembly GCA_041859365.1. Classification (GTDB taxonomy): domain Bacteria; phylum Hydrogenedentota; class Hydrogenedentia; order Hydrogenedentales; family JAEUWI01; genus JAEUWI01. The sequence continues at coordinate 2,113 of JBHEKR010000144.1, read as the reverse complement.
CCGTTTCGGCACTGCGCAGTGCGGCGAGGATACCCTCTACTTTAAGATAAAATGCCTGATTAAACACGTGTATGCACGACTCTTCGGCTGGAAGCCCTTGGGAACGTTGCCAATAGACAGATCACACCTGTGACCGGTCGGGAAGTATAGCATGGGGCGGAGCCATCAATCAACCGTCCGACGGAAGGAAGTGAGGTGACAGGCTGGAGGGCTGAGCGGTATCAGACCGATCAGACCGATCAGACCGAACAGCCGGATCAGATCGGTCCGATCCGTCGGATCAGTCTGAGCTTGACTATATCGAGCCTCGCGCACGCCTGAAGCCTGAAGCCTTCCGCCTAACCACCCGCTCTGCAACAAGTTGCAACGCCCAAGCCAAAACAGTAGCATAGCGGGTGAATAAACCGGCGGTACAGGGGTACTACAGCTATTATGATGGAGCAATCGATTCAAAACGAAGCCGAAGTGCTTGCCGCCGCCGCGCGTGGTGATCGCAGGGCCTTCGGTCAATTGGTTCGGGCCTATCAGCGGCGCGCTTATGCCGCCGCCTACAGCCTGGTCGGCAACCGGGACGATGCCTTGGAGCTGTCGCAAGATGCTTTCGTGAAAGCCTTTAAGGCCATGAAGCGCTTCGACCTTTCCATGCCCTTCTACCCGTGGCTGCACCGGATCGTCCGCAATACGAGCCTGAACCACCTGAAAAAGAAGAAGCGCCGGGGGGAATCGTCTCTCAATGAGATGATGGAAAGCGGGTTTGACGCCCACGACCCAGCCCTGACCCCGGACGATTCGGCCTCGCGGGTGGAATTGCTCAAGCATATCCAGCGCGCGATGGACCAGTTGACCCCCGAGCAACAGGAGATACTCCGCCTTCGCCACTTTATGGAGCTGTCCTATGGCGAAATCGCGGCGTCGCTCGAAATCCCCCAGGGAACCGTGATGTCGCGATTGCATGGCGCCCGCAAGAAATTGCGCACGATCATGGAATCGCTCAACCAGGAGGCCGCCGCAGTCTGATCATGAACAGCCGTACCAGAAAATACCAACCCGTCGCACGGGAACCAATGTACCCGCCGTGCCACCGCTTCCATCGTCCCGGTAAGGGGGTGACCCCATGAGCCGACCCGATGAAGAATACCGCGTACTGATTTCTGGGTATCTCGACAATGAACTGGAGCCCGAGGTCCGGGCTGAACTGGAAGCCCATCTGGAAGAATGCCCCCGGTGCCAGCGGGAGCTGGACACTATGAAGCGCCTCTTCTGGGGAACGTCGGCCGCCTTCGCCGCGGACGATCTGCCCCAGGAAACCTGGGACGAGTTCCTCGACAACGTATACAACCGGCTCGAACGAAAAACCGGGTGGGTGGTGTTCGTTTTCGGCGTGCTCTGCCTGGCGCTCTTTGGCGCATACGTTTTCTTGATGGAGCCGTGGACTTCCGCACTGGTCAAGTTAATGGTTGCGACCCCGGTCGCCGGTCTGGCAATCTTATTCGTTTCTGTGCTGCGCCAGCGCCTGGAAAACCTCAAGACCGACCGCTATACCAGGGAGATACACCGTTGATCGTCGCCACCACCTCCGATGTGCATGGCAAGAGAATTATCGAGACCCTCGGCCTCGTCCGGGGGAGCACCGTGCGCGGAAAGCATCTGGGCAAAGATATCCTGGCCTACCTGCGCAACCTCGTGGGCGGTGAGATCCCCGAATACTCCAAAATGCTCGCGGAATCTCGCGAACAGGCCCTGGACCGCATGATGGAAGCGGCGGAGCGGATCGGCGCGAATGCCGTCCTGGCCACCCGCTTCACCACGGTCCACATCACCCCCGGCGCGGCGGAAATCCTGGTCTACGGCACCGCCGTGCGCCTGGAAGACGTGTAGACGGCGGAGCGCTAGACCAATACCTGAGGGGAGCCTGGCGATGCTGAGACCGGTTTCGGATAGCATGTTGAACAAAGAGTTCGCGGTGTATTTCTGGTTCATCCGGTTTGAGGATACATTTGACATAAGAAGAGGCCATAGTGCATTTCCTGGTTTTGTCTAGAAACCCAGATAGGAGATGCCCAATGACCTCAAGTGAACTCTACCACGGCTTCGGTGTTGAAGGCTATCGCAC
>JBHEKR010000097.1:0-12667 GCA_041859365.1 Candidatus Hydrogenedentales bacterium | reverse complement strand
ATACAGGTGGCGCGCTAGACTGTTCTCTCCAGTGTCCACCTGCCTGATTTCGATCTCCTGCCCCACACTGAAGGACGCGGCATTGTCCACCTCCACCGTATAAGCCCCACGGACCGCGGCTGTAGAAATGCCCGCAAGGCGTTCGCTCTGGTAGTCGCCCCGAATCGTGATGAAGCCGCCCGACCACGAGTAATTCGACGTGGGCCTACCGCTCGTCGTCGCTCCCCAGTTGGGCGCAATGTCATTCAGCGGCGTGGGAAAGTACAGCACCGTCTTGTCCGGCCCCTCCCCCCGAATTACGACATTTGGCTTGTCGATGCTCAAAGGCTTCGTGATGATGTAGCGCCCGGCAGGAACCTGCAGCACCCCCGACTCCATCGCCCCGATCGCTTTCAGGAACGCATCGCTGTCGTCCGCGATGCCGTCCCCAACGGCGCCATAGTCGCGCACACTATGGGTCACCACAGCCTCAGGCAACTCCGCTTCGCCACGGCGATAGCCGGCAAAGGAAAAATCGGGCAGACGACCGTCCGGCGACCACCGCTCGCCCGAGATGCCCCAGAGCGCGGAAGTCTCGGCACCGGCCCAGGCGGATACGAGGCAAAGAAAGCTCATCACAGTAAGGACGCGGGAAACATAGGTTCGCATGGCAAAAATCCCAGTTTGGGTGAGGTGCAACTCTAACCCATTGTACTTCAACAAACAGAAGCCATGCCCGCATCCCCCGGACCTTGTGACCACGGAGACACGGAGGCGCGGAGAAGAAGAGGAGTTTGGGGAGGCACCTTTGCCCGGTCACACCATGCTTGCGTTCCACATGGCATCTTCAGCCTCCCTCCTCCTTCTGTTATCTCCGTGCCTCTGTGTGCTCCGTGGTCAGCAGTCTTCTTGTCGATCTCAGTAATTCACAGAAGAGGCTCATCCCTTATTTCGTTCCGCAAGCTGTTTCCTGGAAATAGCCCATGAATCCGATTAAAAGCTAAAATGCTGGAAAGTCATAACAATAACAGACCGCGGCACAGATCTGTGGGAAATCGTTCTGGATGCAACCAGCGGGTGCTGCCAAGCCTTCGCGGTTATGAAGGCTGATCGTGCCCCGTGGCCGCACTCGCCGTTGCCGGGCCATCCCTCACCGGTTGCGATCAATGATCGCCTGCGCGTGATCCTTCTGGATCTGCTCCGGCTCCAGATCAAACACCTGCTTCGCCAGCCGCACCGCCTCTTCCCGCTGGCCCGCCTTCTCCGCGATATCCGCGAGACGGCACGTGCTCCAAACGTATCCAGGGTAAACATCGCGTGACTTCTCGAAATAAGGCTTGGCCCCCGCGTGCTCCCCTTTGTCAAACAACTCCATGCCGTAGATATAGTTGGTGTAATAGTGGTTTGGCGCGAGATCCAGCGCTTCCTTTATTCGGACACTCCGCTCATCGCCGGGCGACATCGCATTCGCCATGAAGGCATACACATAGCCCCGATAGTTGTTGTACACCAGCACATTCTCGAAGCTGCCGTTGCCCTCGTAATAGATGTCGCCCAGCTTCCGGAAATAAGTCTCCGCCAGCGCATAGTCCCCGCCCTCCGCCGCATAAAACGCCGCGTTGGTCTCCAGCAGGGGCGCGCCGGGGCTCACCTTGAGCTGCGCGAGGTAGGGTTCCACCCAGCGACGCTTCACATCCTCCGAGTCCAGGGCCTCCTTGTGCTTCTCGCTCCGCGACCGCATTACCTTCGCGCCCTCCCGCTCCATCAGGCCCAGCATGGGAAAGGCCTCGCTGGACCGCACCGACTCCGCCACGATCGCGTCGACCTCCTCCCAGGAACCGCCCCAGTTCGGTTGCCGCGCGTAGATCAGGCGCAGCCGGGCCATGAAATTCAGCGGGTCCGCCGCGATTGCCTTGCTGTAGTGCCCCATCAGCGTCGCGTCCGACTCGCCCCGCCCCATGGCGATGGTGATCATGCTGACGGAGGCATTGGGGTCGGAAGGCTCCATGTCCCGCGCCGCCGTCAGATCGGCTTCCGCCAATTCCAGATGATGATGGAAGCGTTCCAGTGACGAGGCGGACACATCCCGCACCCAGCCCGTGCCGCGATACACCCAGGCATAGTCCACATGAAAGCGACCTCGGACCAGTCGCGCGCGGTAGGAATTGGGGTACGCCGCAACCCATTCATTGAGTACCCCTTCCATGACCTTCGGATCGTCTCCGGCGCGGATGTCGCAAAGATCGCCGACACAGCGGCCATAGTTAAACCGTTCGTACTGATCGGCCTTTGCGAACTGCGCCGCCAGCCGCGCCTCCACCGTCGCGAAGTCCCGCAACGTGTAGAGCGTCTGCCGGGATCCCTCGTTAAACGGCACAATGGTATAGCGCTGGTGAAGCCCCAGCTCCACAATCTGCCGCTCAGCGTCGGACTCCTTCTTGAAGGCGTCCGCCGACTTTTCCGCCCAGTTCTTCGCCCCGTCCTCCTTCCCCGGTCGGATCGCGGCAAAGCCGTTCTTATACACATAGACCACCGGCCCCAGGGCAAGCAGCACCATGCACACCGCGACCAACAGCCCAATCAACGTCGCGACAACATCTTCCCGTTCCATGGATTGTCCCCTGGCCTCACTGCGCCTTATTTGCCCTTCAATACTGAACCTGAGCACTAAGACTATCCCTGATGTGCCCACTTGTCAAGTACGTCGTTTGTACCGGGCTGGTTTCAGACGCAGGCGCGCACGTTCAGGCCCATTACCCCTGGGGAGCCGTTTCCGCCTTTCCAGGGCGCCGTGTTCAAGCCACGTTTCTCGACGCGATGGATTCTTCGATCGTGCGGAAGAGATGGGCCACTTCGAAGGGTTTGCGCAGCACGTGACGCGACGCTCCGCCGTACGCGGCAACCTCTTCTATGTTGGCCGCGGCGCCGACGAGCAAAATTACTGGAATTTCGGGACGGCGTTTCTGGATCTCGTCCACCAGCGCCTGGGGGGCGTTGACCCCGGGCACGTTCCCATCCAGCATGACAAGGTCCACCCGATGGGCGATGACTTCGGCGAGGGCTTCGAGACCATCCGAGGCCGTGCGCACGCGATAGCCGCGGCTGCGCAGGGCCTCCGCCAGGACTTCACGCAACTCTGAATCGTTGTCCACGAGTAGCAGACTTCCCTTGCTCTCGAGGGCAACTCGGGAAGCGGGCGGCGTCGGGGGTTCCGCTGCAAAGGTCGGGGCGGGCGGGGCAACCGGCTCCTGACGCATGGTCTCGTTGCGCGTGAGAATGGCCGCCTCGACTTCGGGGGCAAGGCGAGGCTGGGGACGCCGCGCCTCCATCCCGCGCTCCGCCGGCGGGGGCTGGACCATACCAATCGAATCCCTGTGGGGGCTATCGTCGGCAGCCGGGGCCACGGACGCGGCTTTCTCCGCCGCAACCGGCAGAGTCAAAGTGCAGGTCGTTCCGGAACCTTCCTGGCTGTGAAGAGTAATCGTTCCCCGGTGAGCATCGACGATGCCGTGGCAAACGGCCAGGCCCATTCCCGTACCTTCATTCCCACTGTGAGTGGTGAAGAAGGGTTCGAATACTTTGTCCATCACGTCGGCGGGAATACCCTGGCCGGTATCAATGAACTGAATAATGACCGCGGTGCGGTCCTGATTGGGCCGAACGCGGATGGTTAGCTTGTCGCCCTGCCGGGCCATGGCCTGCTCGGCGTTCTTCAGAATATTCTGGAATACCTGCTCCATCTGCACCCGGTCAAGTTGCACCGGGGGCAAGTCGGAGGCATAGTCTTCCACCAGTTGGATGCCTTCGTCTTCCAGGCGCTTCCGAACGCGGTCCACGGTACCCTGCAGCAATTGACTGACACGGCTGGGTGTGAGTTGGGGCGGATTGGGCCGGGCAAACTGGAGAAGATCGCGCAGGATACCACTGGCGCGCTGGCTGTGCTCGATGATGACTTCGAGCGCACGCTGATCTTCCGGGCGCTGTGCGCTGCCGAGGAGCAGTTGGGCCTTGCCCGAAATGACGGCGAGTGGATTGTTGATTTCATGGGCCGCGCCCGCCGCCATCTTGCCGACGCTGATTAAGCGCTCGGTCTTGCGATCATGGCGGTGGGTAAGTTCCTGCTTCCACACGGCGGCGGCGAGGGACTCCGCTTCCTCGTTTGCGCCGCGCACCGCATTGCACCGGGCCAGCGCCGTGCCCGCGGCCCTCATGAAGCGCATCAACGAATTCAAGAAGCTCTCGGAGAGTACGGGGGCACCCTGCCCGCTCTGGAATATGAGCTGGCCCACGCTGCGGTTGCTGTGAAACAACGGCAGCGCCATAAAGCCGTGGCGGTGGACCGCAGAAACCGGCGCACGCCCGTTCGCGTCCCGAGGGCCGCCCAGCGCGGAAATAAGCTCATCCAGCGAGGCCGCGGCCCGGCCGCCCATTTCTTCACGAAGCGGAACAACTTCCGGCGTCTCTGCCAGACTGTGCCAGCGCAGCACGACCTGGGCCCCTGAACGTTCTTCGGTCAGATAGCACAGTCCCGCGGGGATGGCAAAGGCCTGCCTCAGCGCCTCGATCAGGAGCGTAAGCTGGCCGGTCGTGGAAAGGCCGGGCTCCAGACGCTCATAGAGGTTGCAGAGCGCCTCATAGTATTCCCGCTCCTGTCGCAGGCGACCGATGTCCTCGCGAACATCCGAGCGCGAAGCGGCAACGCCGCGCGGTGCGGGCCGGACGGGCGTATCCAGCCGCTCTTCGGAGGAGCTGCGCAACATCTCAATCACATCCACGCGTTCGAGCCCGAGGCGCATCCAGCGCTGCTCGTCCATGGCTGCCATGCGCTCCTGCGGAGGGGCTTCCAGTTCATCGCCGTGGGCCAGAAAATTGGCCAGTGCAACGATCTCGATCAGTTGCACGGGATAGGGCGTGTTGTCCAGCGTTCCGGGCGGATGATGGTGGAGCCAGATCGCGGCGACGAGCGTGGGCGGGAGGCCCCACCCTTCCGCGAGCCATTTACCCGCCACGGTATGGTCCGCGCCGAGTTCACGACGCTCGGCCTCCAGGGCGTAGAGGCCCTGCTGGCGAACCAACTCCAGGGCGCGGGTGTAACCGCGAACCACAACGCGATCAAGCGCCGGTTTGCCGATATCGTGCAGGAGGCCCGCCACGTAGGCGAGGGCCTCGTAACGGCTGTTAATCTTCCGGGCAATATTACGCGCGTAACGTGCGGTGGTAAAAGCGTGGGTCCAGAAACCCTTGAGATCGATGCCATGGCTGCGGGGCTCGTCAAAGAGGCTCGGCGCGATGTGGGCAAAAACCACTTCAGAGACACGCGCGATGCCGAGACCAAGCATATGGTCTTCAAGGGGCGCGTGGGCGCTGGCATGATTCTCATCCATGGATGCGGCACGCAGCGCGGCCGCCATTTCATCGTCGAAGGCCGCGATGGCCGCGAGCTCTTCCCAGTGAACCGAACCGGCATCCAGAGACAGCAGAATCTCCCGTGCCAGATGGGGCAGCACAGGAAGTTGCTGTAAGGAGGTTATCCTCTGTTTTACATCCGTGTTCGTCATCTTCACCCGTAAGAGGTCGACGCCACAACCACCATTTGCCGTTCAATTCGCATCGGGCTGGTCGAAGAATTTTCTATCAGCCCTGAGCCATAGGAATACTATATCATGTAGATCGGAAATTGGACAAACACTACATATTCCGATTCCCGGTCGAATGCGTACTGCACGAGCTGCGGCGGCTCCAAGGTTCCCAGGTAATGCTACCGCACGATCCTAACGGATAGTAGCAATACTAACCGCCAGAGTGTCAAATTTCTGCCGCATGATCTTCTCGACTACTCTGGGATGTCCTTGAGGAGCCGCTGACGCATAAACATTTTCTCCGGCTCGCCCGACAAGCGCCACATATCCAACAGGGTTCTAACCTGGGGCTGGCAAGACCTCAGCCCCCAGTTGATTCGATCGTACAGCGGTGACTCTGGATGGGTCGCCGCGACTTCGAGGAGCCGCGTGATGATTTCTTCATCCTTTGGCGATACGGCCGATAGCCCATAGTGGACGGCATTGTGGCGGACCAGCTCCACTTCATCGCGGCTCAGCGCGAGCAGGAGATCCACCGCCCTCGGGTGCGTATAGGTTGCAGCGAGAATCCAGCGCTCACCAACCAGGCGCGCCACGAGCGCCCGAACACCGGGAGCCGCGTCGGAAGCACATTGGGCGAAGCTGGCCAATGAACTTTCGGGCAGGATGCCGAGCAGATCGTTCCGCAGAACCAATTCGAGCGTCTGTCGTCGCCCTTCCGACGAGCCAGAGGCCAACTGCGTGAGCATTCCGGGAAGCGCGTCCTCGAATTCTTCCCGTGCGGCAGCCACTTTCCTGTCGCGAACCCAGTCGTGGGCCTTGATCTCCCGGGTCCAAAACTTCCGGACAAGCGCCACCTTCTCATGATCGACCGTTTCCGCATATTTTGCGTAGTCCTCGAGCACGGCCAGGGCTTCGTCCCGCTGATCGGTGATGGCCCATACGATCCGGCTGAGATCGTCGCCATCTTCCGAGGCGATGCTGAACGCCGCCAGGGCCCGAAGGAGATTGGAAGGCATCGGGCGCACGACGGACACCCCAAATCGGAGCGCGGCGCTTCTGACCTCCGCTCCACCCCGCTGCTCGGAGTCAAAATCCAATGCGTGATACAGAATTTCCACCGCCACGCCGTCCTGCGAAGTCTGACCATCCACGAAGCGACGACCCAGCCAGCGAAGGAGCTCCGCGCGATCGCCGTCGTAGCGGCGCAGGCCCTGACGCACCGACGCGAGGAGAGGCGCGGTTTCAATTTCGTCTCGATCCGGCGAGGCCCAGAGTGCGGCCAACGCCTCGGCGCCATCGGCACTGTCGGGGAAAAAACCTTCATAGTCCGGCGGCGCATAGCGGTCTTCCGCACACCAGGCAAGGCCCTCACCGGATTCGGGCGCCGCAAGTGCGGGATCAGGAGAAATCAAGCCGTGGAGGGCGAAGAGGATGGCGATGCCATGTGCATGGAACATTTTGACCATCGTTCCCTCCTTATCATGTGGCTGCGGACAGGACTAAAGCGCTATGGCCGCAACGAGTCCCTGGACGAGGCGGTCAATCACAAACTTGCAGGGCCATAAAAGCAAAGAACAAAGCATCCACGATAGGCAAAAGCTCATGGCGCTCTCGATGCGGAGCGGGTACCGCTCGGCGATCATCATCAGTTTGATCATGAGGGCGACCGTGGCCGCCAAACCGACCAGGATGCGGTAGAGCATCATGAACACCATGAAATACGTGGCGGCCAACGTGACAAGCCCATTGAGTATGGTGAAAACGACGGCAAGATAGGCGACCGTGGGCCAATTCTCCTCGATACCGCCCTCGTAGGCAATACGGGACCATGCCAGGGCGGCATAAAGCGTGATGCCCTGGCCGAGGGTGCTGACCGCAATATTGACCACGCGGACAACCCAGTACCAGGCGCTCGGCAGGTCCGAGGCCTTGTCCATATCGGAGACAAACACCATCGCCATCCACTTCTCCACGGGAAGCACGTTGATGAGGATAAGCGTCACCACCGCAACAGCAGAGAGGGCAATGATCTCCTTCCGCTTCTTCCTTTCCTTTTCTTCCGCATCGGGGTGGGGCTGCTGGGGGACTTTGTGCGGGGGCGCGGGCCGGTAGAGTTCTCGCCGGAGCCAGTCCTCCGGTTTTATGTAGTCCTTCTCCGCCTGGGTATGGCAGATGTGGCATACAATCCCCTCCGGCTGCCGGTGCATATCCCAGTTTCCTCGAAACGCGCGCTGACACCGGGCGCAGCGGGCCGCCTCATCCGCCGCGTGAACCGTCTCGCGAACACGCCCCTCCCACGCACGCGGCACGGGCGGGGGTGCCGGTTCGTCGGCGATCGCCGAAGGGCTTTCGAAGGCGTGGGTGGTGCTGAACGCTCCCCCGGTATCGCTGGAGAGCCCACCAACCAGAGGCGCAAACTCCTCCGCCTTGTAGTCGCCGACGTCCGAACGCAGGGGTCGACCGCATGCGAGACAGCAGGGGACCTCCCCGAATTCGAAGCCGTCGATAGTATTCCGCTGTCCGCAGGAACAGTTGATTGTACGCCCCATGATGGCTCTCACTGGTTGAATGCCCTGTCCAGCCCATTTCTACGCCAATCCCGATGCAAAACGCAAGCCCGATGCGCATATCCGGATACAATCAGGGGGGAACATTCATTCAAGCGAACCTATTCGGAGAACGAGTCGTGGCAGAATCACTGGAGTCACTGGGCTTCCTGCCCTGCTTCCAATCGGCCATGGAGGAACATGGCTGGACCCATCTGGAGCCCGGACGCGTGGTCGAGGCCCACCTGGAAAAATACGTCATACGAACCACGCAGGGAACCCACAAAGCGGAAATCTCCGGGAAGCTTCGATTTTCGCTCGAAGAGCGCGCCGACTTCCCCACCGTGGGCGACTGGGTTGCCGTCGCCCTGCTCGATGATGGCGCGGCGGTGGTCCATCAGCTCTTGCCCCGAAAGACGGCGTTGTGTCGGCGGGCCGCGGCCCATCAGTCAACCCGGCAGGTCATCGGCGCGAACATCGATGTCGCCCTCATCGTTCAGGCCGTGGAGCGGGACTTCAACTTGAACCGGCTCGAGCGCTATCTCGCCGCCGCCCACGGCGGCGGCATTGAGCCGGTGGTGGTGCTGAGCAAGTGCGACTTGATGTCCCCGGAAGAGGTGGATGCCCAGGTGGCCCGTATCGAAGCGCGCCATCCGGGGCAGGCGGTACTCCTAACCAGCAGTATGGAAGCGGAGGGATTAGAACCACTGCGCCGCTTCCTGAAGCCTGGAAGGACCTATTGCGTGCTCGGCTCCTCGGGCGTGGGTAAATCCACTTTGATAAATGGACTTCTGGGCGAGGAAGTGCTAGATACCCAGACGCTGAGCGACTGGAACCAGCGGGGCAAGCACACGACCACCCACCGCGCCCTCTTTCTTGTGCCGTCCGGCGGCATTCTCATCGATACGCCGGGGATGCGCGAACTGGGGCTTTCCGATGGCGAGGTGGGACTCGACAGGACCTTTGCGGACATTGTCGCGCTGGCGAAAACCTGCCGCTTCAGCGATTGCAGCCACGGCGACGAGCCGGGCTGTGCGGTGGTCGCGGCGCTGGAGTCCGGGGAGCTGGACCCGGAAAAGTGGGAGAATTACGAGAAAATCCGTAGGGAAACCGCACACTATGAATCCTCGGCGGCGGAAAAGCGCAAGAAAGATAAAAGCTTCGGCAAGCTCGTCAGGCGCATCAAGAATGAGAAGTACGGAAAGCACCACTGAGGCCCGGTCGACAGTTTCGCCCTCGGCCCGGGGCTATTTCTCGGTTGAATCTTCCGTTGGCGGCTCTTCGGTTGGCAAGTCGAAACCATAAAGCGCCAGCAGATCCGCGTGTCGCTTCAAGGCACTCGCACTGGAGGATCCATCCCGATTGCCGATCAACTGGGCGCTGGGTGCACCGGCCCATATCTCCCCCGGCCCCACGTCTTTCTTGATGATGCTGCGGGGCACAATCACGGCCCCGTCGCCCATGGTAACGCCGGGCATGATGTAGCTGTGGGCACCGATAAAGCAATTCTTCCCAATGCGAATCGGGGAAGTCTGATGGGGGGTCAGACGCCAGTGAACATCCGTACCGTGAAAGGTGTGGTTCATATCGCGGAGAACCGCGTAGGCCTCCACGCTGGTACCGTCCCCGATTTCCACGTACTCATTGCCTGCGACCAGCACGTGGTCTCCCAGCGTAACATCATTTCCAAGGACGATCTTGCCGAGTCGATGGGTGCGGAGCAGGACGTTGTTGCCCAGGATACAGCGATCACCCAGCTCCACATGGCCCTTGATCTCCAGGTAGGTCGCCAGGAACTGGCAGTCCTTTCCCACCCGTTCAAAACGTTTCGCGAACTGCCGTCCACGCAATCTTTGCATAATTCCCATTATCATAAAATCCTTCAACGCCTAGTTTACCCATCTGCAACACCACAGAACAATGTTCATGATGGTTTGGCGCCGCGAAAGAGGGGGGACCTTGGAAATGCCGTACTAAAACAATACATCCGGTTCCATTTTCTACCGAATGCCCAGTTTTCACCCGGCGCGGAGTCTCGATGTCGACGGCCCCCAAGTTATTTGATAGCAAGCGCTAAGGCTCAAAAAGAGCTTGCGGAGCACAAAAAAATGGTGTACATTTTTGTACTTGCACAGTTCCTGCATACGTGCTAGTATGTGGCTCAATATATAGCGTCGTGTCTTCTTCGACCGATCTACATATTGTGTATGGCACTGTGCGCCTGAGGGAAGGGCCTGGGATAAAACAGCAATCCATGGGTAGACGAATCCACTTATATGCGCTTCCGGGATTACCCATCCACGTGGGTGATCTCATGCCGCAGCCCTTGCTGGCGCGGTGCAGCGGCGCGCTTGTCGCCCAGGGCCATTCGGCGCTGATCATCGACGAGGGATCGGTGGACTGCCTTGATGCCGCGTGTAGTCCCGCTCTGAATCGTGCACTTGCCGAACACCTTGATCATCCTGAAAGTCGCCTTGACGGTTGGGCTGGCAAATTTTCGTCACGCGAGCGCCATATGCGGCGCGCGCTCGATGGATTTCGCGGGGAACGGGTGTCCCGCGTTGTGACGACGCATTCCGCTCCGGCCCCCGATTTGGCCCTGATTCAGATTCAACGGTCCAAAGATGTTGCCGACGCCCGACTGCTGGCGCGAAAACTTAAAGAACGACACAGTGAACTCGTGGTGGCGGTCGCGGGGGATTTTGTCGATCATTTTTCTCGATTGCTCCTTCACGGAAGTATCGAGTTTGACGCGGCCTGCCTGGGTTCGCCCGAATCCGTAATTCCCGGCCTGGCGCGCAATCTCGCCCATCGGGAACGATGGAATACAATCCCTGGATTGCTATTCCGGGATGGGGCCGGACTCGCGGAAGGTTCCGGGAGCGCCGTCCGCATCGACCCGTTGTTTTCCTCTGCGGATTATCATCCCGCTCGATATCCAGGCCTGCTGGACGGCGGAAAAATCAAGCTCTTCACGCTGCCCCAGTCCACGGGTCACGCACACCGGGGACACTATCGCGGGGGCAGTCCACCCCGCAAACGCGTGGTCCGTGAGTGCCGCCAGATGCGTTCCGACCTGGAACAACTGCATCGCCTCTATGGCGCCGAGATCTTCCATGTCAGCGGAAGCCATACGCCGACCGAAATGGTCCAGGGCTTCGCTTCGGAGTGCCTTGGACTCCCCTTTTCCATTCGCTACAGCCGCGACGCCCACGTCCACGAACTGTGCGCCGACGCGGTCCAGGCGTTGAGCGTTTCGGGTTGCGAGGCGGTGGGTTTATCGCTGCTGACCGGAAGCCAATGGACACTCTCCGACTACTACGGCGAGAATTGGACCATCAGCGAGGCGGAGGCGTGCCTGCGTCACATTCGCGCTCATGGACTATACCTCCACACCGAATTCACTTTCCCCTGTCCCGTGGACGATTATCATACCCGCGCGGAAACCTTCCGGATTGTCCGGCGAAACCGCCCTGACGGGGTGCACATCACACTGCCGACGCTTGTGCCCGGCAGCGCCTGGTTCCAACATGCAAACGATTTCGACTTCGCCCTATCCTTGAAGAAATTTGAGGCCTGGGTCTGCAATCCGCCCTTCGCCGCATCCCTCCGGGATGAAGCGACCGGCCTGCCGTTCCAGATCGGCCCACTGCGGGGCAACAGTGTGGCGGCGCTTTGTGGGGAAATGGTCGCGGAACTGGAAGAGCTGGAGGTCGCCCAGGTCACCGGCGTGGCCGTCGCGCTGATGGCGCGCGTGTCGGGTTTCGCTGGTCGGGAGTCCGAGTATACCCGCAAGCTGGAAGATTCGGCGCTCCGACTGGATCTGGACCATCTGAGAGAATCCATCGAGCTATTCAATGTCCGGGCGACCGCGTCGATCAATACCATCGACCTGTTTCCAGCAGTTCCGGTCAAAAAAGTTGTGGGGAATTAGCGTGCTATGGAAATAAACGCGGTGGTAGTAACAGGCATGGGCGTACTTTCCTGCAACGGCATCGGTCGCGAGGCCTATTGGGACGCCATAGCGGCGGGCCGCTCGGGCATACGCAATATCAAACGCTTCGACGCCTCGGATCTGCCCTGCCAGATCGCGGGAGAACTCTGGGACTTCAATCCCGAAGACTTCATGAAGAAGAGCGTGGTGCGCAACTGGAACCGACACGTCCATCAGGCGATTGCGTCTTCGCGCCTGGCGGTACAGGATGCGGGCCTGAAAGCTGCGGGCTATGATCCCGAGCGGATCGGCGTCTCCATGGGCACCAGTATCGGCTCGCCCGACGAGGCCTACAAAGGCCACATGGAAGCCATGGAGACGGCGGGCTACAAGAAGATCAACAAGCTGGCCTCGTCGGCATTTTCCGGCCACTCGGCTACGGTTCACGTGTCGATTGATATCGGCGTTCGCGGCCCGGCAATCACGATTGCCAGCGGCTGCGCCACCGGGTTGGATGTGCTGAACTGGGGATACAATCAGATTCGTATGGGGCATGTGGACGCGGCGGTGGTGGGCGCCACGGAGTCCCCCATTTTTCCCCTGTCGATAGCTTCAGCTTGCTCGCT
>JBHEKR010000341.1:0-69992 GCA_041859365.1 Candidatus Hydrogenedentales bacterium | reverse complement strand
GCCAGGAGCAGCGCAAAGGCGGACTAGCACAAGGAGGTTTGCCGCGCTTATGAGCACCACATCCATTTCCGGCAGCCGGTTTTCGACCACCGTCGGCAAGGAACTCATTGTCGGCGTGACCGGCGTACTACTGGTCGCGTTCATTCTCATGCACCTGATGGGCAACCTGCTCATCCTCCTCGGGCCGGGTGCCTTCAACGACTACGCGGAGAAGCTCCACAGTCTGGGCGAGCTGGTCTGGATCGCACGTCTCGGCCTGATCATCATGTTCACGGCGCATATCAGCATGGCGATATCCCTGGCCCGCGCCAACGCGGCGGCCCGTGGCGGTCAGCGCTACGAGGTGGAGAAGTCGGCCGGTCGCAAGACCGTCGCAACGCGCCTCATGGCCCTCAGCGGCATCGCCATCCTCTGCTTCGTACTCTTCCATGTATATGACTTCACCGTGACCGGCGACCGCGAAGGCGCGCGTTCCTTTGTGGAAGGTATGGGCGAAGACAGCATGGGGCTCTATGGCGTCGTGTTCAATTCCTTCGCGAATCCCGTGCGCTCCCTGTTCTACATCATTGCAGTCTGCGCCGTGGGCCTTCACTTGAGCCACGCGATTTCGAGTGTGGTTGTTACCCTGGGCTTCCTGGCCGACAAGAGCACGGACCGGGCCGAGTTCGCCGCAAAGGCCATCGGCCTGATCGTGGCGCTGGGTTTCTCGTCCATCCCCCTTTTCGTGCTCTTCCGCGCCCATGTGATAGGAGTCTGAGCCATGCTCGACGCAAAAATTCCCGAAGGTCCCATGGCGGAGAAGTGGACCCGCCACAAGTTCAATATGAAGCTGGTCAACCCCGCGAACAAGCGCAAGTACAGCGTAATCGTCGTGGGCACGGGCCTGGCCGGCGCTTCCGCCGCCGCCTCTCTCTCTGAAATGGGCTACAAGGTCAAGGCCTTCTGCTTCCAGGACAGTCCCCGCCGCGCCCACAGCATCGCGGCCCAGGGGGGTATCAACGCCGCCAAGAACTACCCCAACGACGGTGACAGTGTACACCGCCTTTTCTATGACACCGTGAAGGGTGGCGACTATCGCTCCCGCGAGGCCAACGTACACCGCCTGGCCGAAGTCAGCCTCAACATCATCGATCAGTGCGTGGCCCAGGGCGTTCCCTTCGCCCGCGAATACGGCGGCTACCTCGACAACCGCTCCTTCGGCGGCGCGCAGGTTTCCCGCACCTTCTACGCCCGCGGCCAGACCGGCCAGCAGCTCCTCCTCGGGGCCTACAGCGCGCTGATGAAGGAAACGGTCAACGGCAATGTGGACATGTACACGCGCCGCGAAATGCTTGACCTGATCGTGGTCGATGGCCGCGCGGTGGGTATCGTGGTTCGCAATCTCATCACCGGCCAGATCGAGAGCTACACCGCCGATGCGGTGCTCCTGGCGACGGGCGGCTACGGCAATGTTTTCTACCTGTCCACCAACGCCATGGGCAGCAACGTAACGGCGGCCTGGCGCGCACACCGGCGCGGCGCTTTCTTCGCCAACCCCTGCTACACTCAGATCCACCCCACATGCATCCCGGTGCACGGCGACTTCCAGTCCAAGCTCACCCTGATGAGTGAGAGCCTGCGTAACGATGGTCGCATCTGGGTGCCCCGCAAGGCGGGCGATACCCGCCGGGCTGCGGACATTCCCGAAGAAGACCGCAACTACTACCTGGAAGAGAAGTACCCCAGCTTCGGCAACCTGGTTCCCCGCGATGTGGCTTCCCGCAATGCGAAGGAATGGTGCGACAAGGGCTTCGGCGTCGGCTCCACCGGCATGGCGGTCTACCTCGACTTTCGCGACGCGATTGAGCGCGACGGCGAGCATGTCATCCGCGAGAAGTACGGCAACCTCTTCGACATGTACGAACGCATCGTGGACGACAACCCCTATCAGGTGCCCATGATGATCTACCCGGCGGTCCACTACACCATGGGCGGCCTCTGGGTGGATTACAATCTCATGAGCAACTTGAATGGTCTCCACGTGCTGGGCGAAGCCAACTTCTCCGACCACGGCGCGAACCGCCTCGGCGCGAGCGCGCTGATGCAGGGCCTCGCCGACGGTTACTTCGTCATCCCCTACACCCTGGGCGATTTCCTGGCGAAGGCCGGCCCCTCCAAAGTTACGGCGGACCACCCCGAAGTGAAGAAGGTGGAGGAGGAAGTCACGACCCGCATCAACACGCTGGTGAATTCCAAAGGCAAGAAGACGGTGGACGAATTCCACCGCGAGCTTGGTCTTATCATGTGGGACAAGTGCGGCATGGCCCGCAACGAGGCCGGCCTGAAAGAAGCCCTTGTCCAGATTCCCAGGCTGCGCGACGAGTTCTGGTCGAATGTCAACGTCACCGGTTCTCCCGGGACCTTTAACCAGGTGCTGGAGCGGGCTGGGCGCGTGGCGGACTTCCTGGAGTTCGGCGAACTCATGGTGCGCGACGCGCTCCACCGCAGCGAATCCTGTGGCGGTCACTTCCGCGAGGAAAGCCAGACCGACGAAGGTGAAGCGCAGCGAAACGATGACGAGTTCTGCTATGTCGGAGCGTGGGAGTTCAACGGCGTGGACAAAGAGCCCGCGCTGCACAAAGAACCCCTCACCTTCGAAGAAGTGCATCTGACCCAGAGGAGTTACAAGTAATGTCCGGCAAGACCATCAACATCACGTTGAAAGTATGGCGCCAGGCGGACAAGAACGCCCGGGGCTCTTTCGCCTCCTACAGCGTCAAGAACGTTTCCACGGACGCCTCCTTTCTGGAGATGCTCGATATCGTGAATACGGGCCTTGAAAAGGATGACAAAGAGCCGATCGTTTTCGATCACGATTGCCGCGAAGGTATCTGCGGCATGTGCGGCGCCGTGGTGAACGGCGTGGCCCACGGGCCCCAGTCCGCCACCACCCTGTGCCAGTTGCACATGCGCAAGTTCCACGACGGCGACATCATCGTGGTGGAGCCCTGGCGATCCGCCGCCTTCCCGGTCATCAAAGACCTCTCTGTGGACCGCAGCGCCTTCGACCGCATCATTCAGGCGGGTGGCTACGTCTCCGTTAAGACCGGCCAGGCCCCCGACGCCCATGCCATCCCCGTGCCGAAGGACAAGGCCGACGCCGCCATGGACGCCGCGTCCTGCATCGGCTGCGGGGCCTGCGTCGCCGCCTGCCCGAACGCTTCGGCGAGCCTGTTTACCGCGGCCAAGGTTACCCAGCTCGCCAAGCTGCCCCAGGGCGATCCGGAGCGCCGCAGGCGCGTCATCGCCATGGTTGACCAGATGGATCGAGAGGGCTTCGGCAGTTGCTCGAAACACTATGAGTGCGAGGCGGTCTGCCCGAAAGAGATCAAGGTGGAAAATATCACCATCATGAACCGGGAATATATGCGGGCCCTCGCCACGCGGGACTGACCCGATCACACTATCCAATGCCCCACGAGCGCCAGCCCCTCCGGCTGGCGCTCGTTTCTCGTTTCCGGCGGCGGACGAAGGGCGAACTGCGTTGTATACGATAACGGGACTTGTCTGGCATAATAGCGGACATGCAGGGACCGTAGTGGGAGGGTAGCCATCAGGTTCAACGCCTCCCAGGTATATTCCGCGTGTGCGACGGAAGCCGGTAATGAGCAGTGGCAATGGGTCTTCGATAGCGTCTGAGAAGTATCAGGTGATCCGGGAGCTCGGTCGGGGAGGCATGGGCGTGGTGTATCTGGCCCAGGATTGCCAGTTGCGGCGCCACGTCGCCCTCAAGGTGCTCTATGACTACCTGAATCGCGATCCGGCATTTGTCCAGCGCTTCCAGGAAGAGGCGTGCAGCGTCTCCACGCTCCACCACCCCAACATCGTGTGTGTTCATGGCCTGGAGCGCGCAGGTGATACGGTAGCGATTGATATGGAGCTCGTGGAGGGGGCTTCGCTTGATCAACTCTCCCCCATAACGCCCCACCTGGCCGCCGCCATCGCCCGCGACGTCCTCGGCGGTCTGGCCGCCTGCCACCAGATCGGCGTGGTCCACCGGGACATCAAGCCGAGCAATATCCTGCTCAACCAGACTGGCCAGGCCAAGATTACAGACTTCGGGCTGGCCACCGCCTACGCGAATCATATCGAGACGACCCTCCCGAAAGGCGGCTCCTCCGGGTTCTATATGGGCACACCCCGCTACATGCCCATTCAGGCGTGGGAGGGCGGCAACCCGGAGCCCTTCTGGGATCTTTATTCCTTCGGTGTCGTGCTGCATGAAATGCTCTCCGGGCGCCCCGTTTTCAAGGGGGACAACCCCATCGCGGTGATGCGCAGGCAGCTTGTGGAAACCCTTCCGCGCCTCGACGAAATCAATAAGGGTGTCTCACCGGAGTTTGCACGACTCGTGGATACCCTCCTGGAGTCCTGCCGGGATGGTGCATCCGAACTCACGGCCACGGGCGCAATGGAGTGCCTGCGGAGCACTCCGGAGTACCAGGAGCTCAAGGAGAGCGACAGCGCGACGACCATCGCGCTCCCCCCCAGGAAGTTGACTGCGAATCGGCCCCGGAACGGCTCGGGCCTTTCCAATCGCTGGAAGTTACTTGCCGCCACGGGCGCAGTGGCCGCCGCATCCTTCGGCGTGGTCGCTTACTACCGTACACTTCCGGATCCCCCGGCCCCCGCGGTAGCCGCCGCACCGGAATTGTCCACCCAGCCAGGGGCCGCACGGCAAGAGCCCTACAGGTTCTTTGACATCACCGCCATCAACAGGGATGATCTCGGAAGCGGTTCCTGGATGGTTGAGTGCGATAACGGCGGCCAACCCAAACGTATCACCGGATTCTTGCCACTGGAACTGTGGTCCATCGACATCGGTCCCAGGGGCGAGGGCGGGCGCCATACGCTGCAGGGTTCCTGGGGGGGCTGTCTGTCCTCGTCCAATTCGACTTCCCGGTCTGGCGCCCTTATGGGCCATATGGTCTGGGAACCCGAGGTGGGCAGGTTCTCACTCTCCGTGGATCGTACGCGTTCCCACGACAACTTTCCAGAGGAAATCGGTCTGGTTGGCCGATTGAAGGACAGCGCATATGACAAGGCGGCCTTCTTGAAGGAACTGGAATCAAACATGGCGCTGCAGGCTCTGCTCTACCGGGAGCTACTCCCGCGAACCTTGCCCTGGGCTGTGGAGCTGGAAGCCAAGTTTCCTGCCCTCGCCAACGGTCGGGCGACGGTGCCCTACACGGACCAGGCGCTCACGCTTGACGGCAAGCAGCTCGAAGCCATGTGGACGACCCAATTCAACAAGGTGGGACGCGTTGGGGAGCTCGCCGCCCAGTCATCCCGCGGCGCTGATCCGCTTATAATTCGCTGGGACAACGACGCGCTCTATCTGGGTGCGCGCGCCAAAGGGTGTGGCCCAGCTACCCGATTTGAACTGGGTCTGCTGCCCGCGCTGGAGTTGTCCCCCACCCTGTCCGGACGTTTCTATGGGAGCCTCGGCGAAGGGGGAGTGGAGAGCTCCCGCTATATCGTGAATGCCCGGGAGCAGCCGTGGCATTGCGATTGGGAAGGCGCCATGACCCTGAAGGACGGTGAAGCTGAGGTTGAGTTGCGCATTCCACTCCAACTCTTGGTGGAATCCGCGCGCATTAAGGCTGGAAAGCGGTGGCGGATTAACGCGCGAATTACCGCGAGCGCCCCGGATGGCAGCCGTAAAACCGTCGTGGACTGGGGCGGGGCGGAGCATGAAGAGCTTGAGCATGGCGCGCTTCTGGAATTTGAACGATGATCCTGTCCGGGCACCAGAACAGCGAAACGCGCCCCGGCCACAGCCCCATCGGTGAGCGGATGGATATAAGGAGCTTTCGATGATGAAGCGTCCCGCCCAGGCTGCGCGATTCTTCGCGCTCTTGTTTCTCGGGTGCGCAGCCCCCTTGGGTGTCGTCGCACAGAATCAGTACGAACCCCCTTCGTCAAATCCGGAAAATCTGTGCGTTTTCGGCAAGCATGTCTACTTTTCGGCCGACGATGGAGTGTACGGGCGGGAGTTGTGGCGGGTCAAAGTCTCCGGAGATCCGGAGTTGGTTCTGGATATTATCCCTGGGCCGGCGGGGGCAACCATTGACAATCTATTCGTATTCAAAGACCGGCTGTACTTTCGCGTGGCCAACGAGAACCACCCCGGCGATCTCTGGCGCACGGACGGTACCGCTCAGGGCACGGAGCTGGTTCGCGCCTTCGGTTCCCCCACCGGCGAGCTCGGACTCAACGTGATCGTGCGTGGCCAGGCTGACCGGCTCTTCTTCACGGTGGGCGATCCCAACGGGACGAGTAACCTGTGGTCGACCGATGGTACTACGGAAGGTACGCGTCTGCTGAAGGCGATCGAAAATGACTATCCCCTGCTGTTGAATCACTACACCGGCTGCATGCTCGGTGGAATTCACTACCTGAGCGCTCGACAGTATGCCGGATCTGGGTTGTGGCGAACGGATGGGACTCCCGAGGGTACCCAGTGCCTCAAGCAATTTGCGGCCCCGCCCGGGGCTATCTTTCCCTTGGACGCCCAGCGCTTCGTTTTTGCCGGTGAAGACGAGGTGAACGGCCAGGAGCTCTGGATCTCCGGAGGCACACCAGAAACCACCACCCTGCTGAAGGACATTTACCCGGGGCCCGAATCCTCCGAGATCAGTGATTTCTCGTGTTTGACTACGGTATCAGGTCGATCCGTCGTTGTTTTTGCGGCAACCACACTCGAATCCGGTCGGGAACTCTGGGAGACCGATGGCACCCCTGAGGGCACCCGACTTCGGGCCGACCTGATCCCGGGCGCGGGAACCTCCAGTCCGTCGAGCCTGGTCAACACCCCGTTTGCGCAGTATTTTGTCGCCGTGGGAGCTGGGATCGGCAAGGAGCTCTGGCGCTACAATGTGGAGAGGGAAACATTTGAGAAGCCGATGGACATCAACAGCGGCATATCGAGTTCTGAACCCTACGCCCTTTGCGGGAGAGGGGCAGCCCTGCATTTCAGCGCGCTCCACGCCGAGACCGGTGAGGAACTCTGGGTCGTTCGCGACCACCATTCAGCGCCCGAGCTCTTTGCCGATATCTATCCGGGGCCCGAAAGTTCATTTCCTTACTACACCGTCGAGATCAATGGACGCGTGGTAACGGTGGCAACCAGCCCGGTTTACGGACGAGAATTGTGGGTCTCGGATATCCTGCAGAAGGAAATGATCCTGCTGGCCGATATCAACACCGATTCCAGTGTCAATCCATCGTCCTTCCCCGACCACTTCACTTCGGCGGGGGATGCGCTATTCTTCACAGCCAACGATATTGCACATGGAGTGGAACTCTGGCGCACGGACGGGACCCGGGACGGGACTCGGATGGTTAAAGATATATTCCCCGACGAACCCAGCAGTAATCCGGAAAACCTCGTCGCTTTGGGTAACGTACTCTATTTTACGGCGGACGACGGGATAAAGGGCGTGGAACTCTGGCGTTCCGATGCAAGCGCAGAGGGCACCTCTATTGTTAAAGATATCCACCCCGATGGGCACGCCAGGCCCCGCAATCTCATTGTTTTCAAGGGGCGACTCTACTTTAGCGCCTTCGAGCCGACTCAGGGTGAGGAACTCTGGATCCTTGAGGCGGGGGGGCAACCCAGGCTCTTGAAAGGCATGGCCGAGAGTGAGGCGTCCAGCTCGCCGGATAAGTTTTTCGTCTGGAAGGACTATCTCTATTTTCAGGCGGACGACGGCGTCCATGGCAGGGAGTTGTGGCGTACCGATGGCACGGAGGAGGGAACGGTCATGGTAAGCGACATCGTGGACGCTCCCTTTCAGAGTGGGGCCACCCATGCTCCCACGGAGCACAAGGGCAGGCTCTATTTTGCCGCCGATCTTGATAGCTTGGGGACGGAGCTCTGGGCCTTCGACGATGCTCCGTTGCGCTTTTCTCTTGTTCGCGACATTGTAAATGGGAATGCGTATGATGTACTCCAATTGCCGGTCGCGGAAACGCGATAGCGCCCCGCGCCTGTCCAGGTTGGCCGTGGATGCACAGTGCAGTAGCAGCCGGATCACAAGGAATTATCCATGACTTCACCCAACGTTTATAAGCTCAATCGAAGGCAAGTGCTGCAGGCCGCCGCTGGCCTGATGGCGGGGGGCGCCGCCCTGCCCGCCTTTGGCCAAGCCACGCCCATGCCCGAAGTCCGCGCACCCCGCGCCACCTCGGGCGATGTCATTTCCGAGCCGAAGTGGGACGAGCGCCTCACCGTAACGGTCGGGCCGGACAAGGCCGATATTGCGGGATCGACCGACCGCGCCATCCAGGCCGCCGTGGACTATGTGGTGCGTCTCGGCGGCGGCACGGTCCACGTGATGCCGGGCACCTACACCCTGCGCAACTCGATATTCCTGCGAAAGGGCGTGCGACTGCTTGGCAGCGGTGCGGAATCCCTCCTCTTCAAGAAGGAGAGTCAGGAGACAACCCTGTCCGACGATTCGGACTGGTATGACCAGGAAATTACGTTGGTCAATCCCGATGGATTTCAGGTGGGGGACGGGGTCATTCTTGAAACGAAGAATGCGGACACCGGGGGTCTGGATGTGCTCCGGCGCACCCTGGTGGCAAGGAGCGGCAATCGCTTCAAGCTCGACAAGGCCCTTCGCGCCAATTTCTGGACCGCCTCGGCACCCACGGTGACCGCGCGTTTCCCCATGATCACAGCGGAAGAGCAGACCCACTTCGCCGTGGAAAATATTGCCCTGGACGGCAACCGGGCCAACAACGCGAACATCAACGGGAACTATGCCGGCGCGCTCTGGTTCCAGGATTGCAGCAATATCACGCTGACCGGTCTCCACGTGCGCGACTACAACGGCGACGCCATCAGCTTTCAGATCTGCCACGATGTGGTCGTGGAGAACTGCGACCTCGCAAACAACGCCGACCTGGGGATCCATCCGGGGTCGGGCTCGCAGCGCCCGCGCATAGCCAACAATCGAATCAGCGACTCTACGTACGGCATTTTCTTCTGCTGGGGCGTGAAATACGGGCTCGCCGAGGCCAACACCATCACGCGCTGCAACTACGGTGTTTCCATTGGCCATCACGACGATGAAAACCTAATCATCAACAACGATATTGTTGCCAGTCCGATCAATGGCCTCAATTTCCGGCCCGAGCGCGGCGAGGGATTCACCGCAAAAGGCAACCGCTTCGAAAACAACCGAATCACCGACAGTGGGGGCGATGCCGGTATCGCCGTGGACGTCCAGGGCGTCACCGCAAACAACAGCCTCATTCGAAACACCATCAAAGAGACCCGCGGACCCGCGCAACGCATCGGCATTCAACTCGGTCCGGAATCCGGCGTCATGGAGCTGGTGGACAATGTGATTGAGGGCTTTGCCACGCCCGTGAATGATCTGAGAAAAGCCTGAGCCCGAACAATCGGACCGATCAGACGGATCGGACCGATCTGAAAACTCCGACCTGTCTGATTCCCTCTTTTACCCCGGAGCACCCCATGCGACTTGCTGTTTTCCTCCTGACCGCCCTCGTGGCCGGCGCCAGCTTCGCCGATCCCGCAGGCGCTCGCGCCGACCTTCGCACGGCCCTGGGCGATACCGTGCTGGCCACACCAAGGTATTACCCCGCGCCTGAAATGGACCAGGGACCTGTCAAAGCAGTCTTTTACGACACCCTGACCTATGAAGGATCGCCCACCCGTGTCTTCGCCTATCTCGCCGTGCCGGATGTCCCCGCAGGCCAGAAGCTGCCCGCGATGGTGCTGGTCCACGGTGGCGGCGGCACCGCGTTTCACGAGTGGGCGAAGATCTGGTACGACAAAGGCTACGCCGCCATCGCCATGGACCTCGAAGGACAGCTCCCGCAGAACAACTTCCCAGACCGACCGCGTCACGCCTTCAGCGGCCCCGTGCGCACGGGCATGTTTGACGACGAGGCCAAACCGCGCACGGAACAGTGGATGTATCACGCGGTCGCCGACATCATGCTGGCCAATTCACTGCTGCGAGCGCTGCCCGAGGTAGACCCGGATCGCATCGGGCTTACGGGCATCAGTTGGGGGGGCGTACTTTCCAGTCTGACCGCCGGCGTGGACGATCGCTTTGTATTCGCGGCCCCGGTCTACGGCTGCGGCTATCTCTACGACTCAAAAGGCTACTTCAACCGCATGGGCGCGAAAGACGATGCGACCTTGGCGTTGCGCAAATACTGGGACCCGGCACGCTACTTCACCGACGCCCCCATGCCCATGCTCTGGATCAACGGCGACAACGATCCCCACTTTTCCGTCGACACCATGAGCCGATCCCACGTCAGCGCTGGCGTCGAGTCCATCCTCTCCATTCACCCCAAAATGCCCCATGGCCACGGCCCTGGATGGGAGGAGAAATACGTCCCGGAGATCTACGCCCTCGCGGATAATCTCCTGAAAGGTACGGGCGCCGGGCTTGCCCGAATTACGAAGCAGCCGGAGGTCGTGGACGGCAGGTCAGTGGTCCTGCGCTACGAGAGCGAAGCGCCCATCGCCTCCGCGACCCTCTACTATCTCACAGGCCCTCTGGAATATGCTGAGAGCGCCGAGAAGAAACACCTCGATCTCGTTCAGCCGTTTGTGGCCGCGGAGGCGCAGCTTGATTCCGCCGCCGGAACGGTCACGGTTAACCTGCCCGAAGGCTGCACGTGGTACTACATCAATCTGGTCGATGATCGGGGTTGTGTTGTGTCGTCCAATCTCATGGGCTTGGGTCAGCCGGGATAGTGGGGTGAGTGAGCTATGGACTCGGGGCGCAGCGCAAGCTGACCGTCCTTCACCCAGGCTTCGCCGCGGGGTTCCAGATGAGCGATAAGGCGACCACGCCACAGGTCGAGCTTTTCACGCTGTGCGGCGTCCTGCGCCAAATTTATCGTCTCGCCCGGATCGGCGTCGAGGTCAAAAAGCTGCTCTTCTCCCGTGCGCGCATGGAAGATGTACTTCGTGCTTCCGTCGGTCAGTGCGCTCCAGTGGTTGTCCGGGCTGTAACAGATGTCATGCTCGAGATCGATCATCGTGCGCCAGTCTTCCGCGCCTCGAATTACATCCAGCAAGCTCCTACCGTCCAGCGGCTGCGGCGCTTCCGCTCCCGCCGTGTCGAGGAAGGTGGGGAGGATGTCCCGAATCTCCACCGGCGCCCGAAAAATCTGGCCGCGCTCGGACTGCAGCATACCTTCGGGCCAACGAATGATCAGGGGCACGCGCGCCGAAGGCTCATAGGCGTAACCCTTCCGCCAGAGGTGATGATCGCCCGTCATGTCGCCGTGATCGGAGGTATAGAGAATCAGCGTGTTCTCCAGCATGCCCCGCCGTTCCAATGTTTCGAGAAGTCGCCCAATCTGCTCATCAACAAAGGACACGGAACCGTAGTAGCCTTGGCGTGACGTCCTGACCTGCTCGGCGCCGAGGTCACCGCGCCACAGTGTCTCCTTCTCCGTATCCCGTGCTTGATTGCGCGCGCTCCAGTCACCCAGATGGGGTGTGGGCAGCGCTTTGTCCGCGTAATAATCCATCCAGCGTTCAGGCGGGTCATAGGGGGAGTGGGGACGGACAAACGATACTTTCATAAAGAAGGGTTCGGGCTGACGGTAGTTTTCCAGGAAGCGATTGGCCACGGAACCGGTCCAGTGGGTGGGGTGCAGCTCTTCTGGAAGCGCATAAGGGGCCGCCCGGTAGGAGTTCGGGCCAATCCCCGTGACGCTTGAATCGAGGTGGGGCGCGACGGACGCGAACCAGGCCTGGTAATCACTCAGGAAATCGGGCGTCTCCACCCGCGTAGCCTCGTCGAGCACCAACCGGTGAAAGCCATGAGCTCCGCGTTGCGGCGACCAGTGCATCTTCCCGATACCCAGCGTGTAGTAGCCCGCATCGCGCAGGAGTTGAGGCATTTCCACGGGATATTTGGCGGCGATTTTTGCGTAGCCCAGCATCCCGTGGTTCCAAGGCGACATCCCGGTCAGCAGTGCGGCCCTGGCGGGGGTGCAGGTGGGCGTGGAGGAGTAGGCGCACCGGAACAGGGCGCCCTCCCGGGCCAGCCGGTCCAGATGGGGCGTATGGATGACCGAATTTCCATCCGCGCCCACGCAGTCCCCCCGGTGCTGGTCAGCCATGAGAAAAAGGATGTTGGGTCGGCCCGTGGGACCCGCCCAGGGAAGTGCTGGAGTCGGTGCGGAAAGGGAAAGGGCTGCGCACGCGGTACCCGCCCGGAGGAAGGTGCGCCGGGTTACGCCGCTACGAGTTTTGTGGGGCATGTCATTTCTCCCTGAAGGCCAGAGCGCCTTTACCCACCCATGGTGCGGCATCGCCCGCGACACTTTCAAGCGATGAAACTGGTCCGCACGGGCAATAATCCGCTACACTGTGGTTAAAGGAAGCAGCAATTCCACGGGATAACGACACGCCATGCAGATTTCCCAACAGAGCACCGCCGGGGCCACGATCCTCTCTCTCCTGGGGCGGCTGGACGAACTGGCCACCACGGAAGTGGAGCAGGCCTTCACGGGCATCCTCAACAACGAGA
Source organism: Candidatus Hydrogenedentales bacterium (assembly GCA_041859365.1). Lineage (GTDB taxonomy): Bacteria > Hydrogenedentota > Hydrogenedentia > Hydrogenedentales > JAEUWI01 > JAEUWI01. The sequence continues at coordinate 57,411 of JBHEKR010000341.1, read as the reverse complement.
CCGGGGGGCTTATCGTGGACATGGACGGCGTGGAGTATGTCAGCAGCAGCGGCTTGCGCGTCCTTCTTATGTTGATGAAGGCCATGAAGAATCAGCAGCGCGTTCTCAAGCTCTGCAACCTCAGCCCCTTTGTGGCCGAAGTATTCGAAGTGAGCAATTTCTCCGTCATGTTTGACGTGCACGACAGCCTTGAGTCCGCACGCCGTGAATTTGAAGGCGCCAACTAGTCGGGCACCCCATGGAAGAAGACGAAAACTTCAGTCAGGGCCCGCCGCCCCATTCCCGGCCCGACCTGCTCGATTCCGTTGTGGCCCACGACGAGAAGACCCACGTGCTGAAGGGGGCTTTCGCCTATGCCTCCACCATGATCGCGGGCGAGCCGCTCGTCGAAGAGATGAGTGAGGCCTGGTACATAGGCTACCGACTCGATGACCGCTATGAGATTAAAGAGATTCGGGGCGGCAAGGGGGCCAGCGGCATGGGCATCGTCTTCATTGTGGAGGATGACCACGGCAACCGCAGCGCGGTCAAGACGCTCCAGCGCCGCTTTCGCACCGAACTGCACCTGCTCCAGCGATTCGTGCGCGAGACCCGAACCTGGATGCTCGTGGGCTCCCATCCCAATATCGTCTGCGCCCGGAAACTGGAGATTATCGAGGCGGCCCCCTGTCTGTTCATGGAGTGGGTGCCTTCGGATGAAAAGGGCATTCATTCCCTGTCCCAGCGCCTGAATCACGGGCCCCTTTCAATCGTGGAGACCCTCGATGTCGCCTACCAGTTTTGCCTTGGCATGCTCCACGCCACCCGTGCCGTGCCCGGCCTCGTTCATCGCGATGTGAAACCGGAGAACCTGCTCCTCACCCCCGATGGCACCATCAAGATAACGGACTTCGGGCTGGTACGCACCCGGGGTATGGAAGAGGACAGCCTGGAGCAGTGGGCCCGGTCGGAGGTCTTTGAAGACTTCTCGGGAAACATTACCCGGGTGGGCTCCATCTTCGGCACACCGGCCTACATGGCGCCCGAGCAATTTGCACGGACCAACGAAGTCGATTTTCGGGCGGATATCTATGCCCTCGGCTGTTGCATATTTGAGTGCCTCACCGGGCTCCCTCCCTTCATTGTCCAGGGCGATGGATCCGCCGGCCGCCTCCTCGAAATGAAGCGGATGCATCTCAACGAAACGCCCGAATCTCTTCGCGAAGCGCTTGGACCCACGTTTCCCGCCGCCATCGACGCGCTCGTCCGCCGCTGCCTTGCCAAGCATCCGCGCGATCGGTGGGAGAGTTACGAGGACCTTTGCGTGGCCATTCTAAGCATCATGGATTCGCTGGACATCATGCCCCGGTCGTCTGAATTCAACCGGCCCTCGCCGGCGGAGATTGCGGCCCAGCTTCGCTCCATTACTTTGTTGGAGGGCTACGATCAGGCCATCCACATGCGCAAGTTACGTGAAGGCCAGGAGCAAAGCCCCTACGCTTTTCACCTCGCCCTGGCGTCCTATTTTCACTGCGTTGACGACCCCCAGGAAGAGGAACACCAGCTCAGCAAGGCCTTCGCGCTCAAGGATCACGCCGCGGGCTATGAAGCCGTGCGGCGCCTGACCGAGCTCTGGATCAGACAGGGGCACCATGCCCGAGCCGATGTGGTCCTGCAGGCCTATCTCCGCCAGTCGCCGGGTGCTCTGGATCAAGTGCTGGAGCCCGTTGTCCGCGTCGCCATCGGAAACGAGCGGTACGACGAGGCGCTCGCCATCCTTCAAGGATTTCCCGATTCGTTCCGGACGCGTCTGCTGCGCGCCGAGGTGCTCCGGGCCAGCGGCCAGCGCGAAGAATTACGGGTATTGCTGCACACCATGCAGGACGCGATCCTGGAGGAACTCCAGCGGAAAGTCGCGGCCATCCGTTACGACGATGTGGTCGGTTGGAGCCGGCCCGACGATCATCTGACCCTGGAAATGGTGCTCGATGCCCTGGTTCCCGGAATGGATACCCTGCCTCTGGAAGATGTGGGACATGCCATCTGGCCGGATATCAGCGGTTATCCGGATTTCGCGCCCGACATGGCCTGGCTGTCCTTTACGTTGGGCGAGCTCGCCACCCTGGATCAGGGAATTGAACCTGAAACAGCGGCGGCCTACGCCCGCTTCGCCACCTTTCTCGGTTACCCAAGTCGACTGGAAAAGCATCTGGAGCGGGACGACTACTGGTTCTGGATGCGGGAAACACAGCACGGCAAGCGGAGCAATTGATCGTGGATGCATCGCTGATACAGTCCGCCTGCCGCGCGCTGCAGGAGAACTGGCAAGTCGAGCTCGGCGGCGTGTCTCCTTACGATCTCAACCGCCAGATGCTCCTCGAAGCCCTATCCGAACGAATTCTCGACTTGCTCCGCAACAAGCCGGAGAAACTGCTTTCGGCGCTCTACATCCTCGACATCGGCGAGACGATCTATCAGCAGGCCATGGAGCAGGATACGATGCAAGACCGTGCGTGGGCCCTCGCCGTGGCGGTGTACGACCGGGAGACGGAAAAAATCCGGCTCCGGGAAAAGTATGCCCGCCAGTATCCGTCCAGGTTGGAAAGTTAATCCGCTGCCCGCCTCGCCGCCACCCGCGCTCCATCTTGCCTCGCCCCCCCGCCACAAGGTACTGTAGGCCCTCGGCGTGCCTCATATCGGGAGTGAATGGGTGAAATGAGGCATTTTGTGGTCACTCAAGACCCCTAACCTGCTTTAAAACAAGCCATTTACGCCAGATGCCAACTGGCACGCATATTGCTTTTCCTCCCCAGGCGAGCCCTGCGCCGCCGTGGAAAATACCAAGTCAGCATGAATTCCCCTGTTTGAACCAAGGAGACCCGATATAATGGCGGTGGATGTCAACCAGATCAGCGCGCGCGTCGGCCAGGAAGCGGCCCTCCTCCAGCAGGTACGATCCGAAATCAAGAAAGTGATTGTGGGCCAGGACTACCTCATCGACCGCCTGCTTCTGGCGTTGCTGTGCAACAATCACGTGCTGATTGAGGGCGTCCCCGGACTTGCCAAGACGCTTTCCGTCACCACCCTGGCCCAGGTCGTCCAGTGCAGCTTTAACCGCATTCAGTTCACGCCCGACCTGCTCCCGGCGGACCTTATCGGCACGCTCATCTACAATCCCAAAGACGGCGGCTTCGTAACGCGCAAGGGCCCTATCTTCGCCAATGTAATTCTGGCGGATGAAATTAATCGCGCCCCCGCCAAAGTGCAGAGCGCCCTGCTCGAAGCGATGCAGGAGCAGCAGGTAACCATCGGCGACGCGAGCTACAAGCTGGCGGACCCCTTTTTCGTGCTGGCCACGCAGAACCCTGTGGAGCAGGAGGGCACCTACCCCCTGCCCGAGGCCCAGGTGGACCGCTTCATGCTCAAGCTGAAGATCAACTATCCCACGAAAGCCGAAGAGCTCCAGATCCTCCGCTCGCAGTCCCGCGCCTCGGGCAAAGTCTCCGCGAACGGCGTGCTGACACCCGAGGATATCGCACGGCTCCGCCTCCTGGCCGAAGACATCTATATGGACGAGAAGCTCGAAGAGTACATCGTCAATCTCGTGGAGTGCACGCGCAATCCCGATGCCTATCAGCTCAACATCGGCGAGTACATCCGCTACGGCGCTTCTCCCCGCGCCACGATTTTCCTGGCCATGGCTTCCCGCGCCCAGGCCCTCCTGCAGGGCCGGGGTTACGTGACGCCCCAGGACGTGAAGAGTATCGCGCTGGACGTGCTGCGTCATCGCGTCATCCCCACCTACGAAGCCGAGGCCGACGAAAAGACGCCTGAGGATCTGGTCGGCCAGATTCTCGACACGGTTGAAGTGCCCTGATTATCCCTGAGCCACCGGGTATACCACGATGATCTCCAAAGAACTCGCCAAAAAAGTTCGCTACATCCAGATCATGACCAACAAAGCGGTCAATGATGTGCTGGCGGGCGAATACCACAGCGTGTTCAAGGGCCAGGGCATGGAATTCGACGAGGTGCGCGAGTACCAGCCCGGCGACGAGATCCGCACCATCGACTGGAATGTGACCGCGCGTACAGGACACCCCTACGTGAAGCGTTTTCGGGAAGAGCGGGAGCTGACCCTGCTTTTTCTCGTGGACTTGTCCGCCTCGGGTCGCTTCGGCAGCGTAAAGAATATGAAAAGCGAAGTGGCCACGGAGCTTTGCGCCCTGCTGGCCTTTTCCGCCATCAAGAACAACGACAAGGTGGGGCTCGTGGTCTTCACGGAAGAGGTGGAGCTGTTCATACCGCCCGCCAAAGGAACGACCCACGTACTCCGCCTCATCAGCGAGCTCCTCTCCTTCGAGCCGAAGAAGAAAGGCACGCGGATCCGCGCCGGACTCGATTTTGCCGCGCGCATCCTTAATCGGCGCAGCATCGTCTTCCTCATCAGCGATTTTTTTGATCAGGACTATGATCGCACCCTGCGCATCCTCAGTCGCCGCCATGATCTCATTGCCCTGTCGGTGAATGATCCACGCGAGTATGAATTGCCCGATGTGGGTCTCCTCGATCTACAGGATGCCGAAACGGGCGCGACAGTCACCATCGACACGGGCAGCGCCGCCGTGCGCAAGCAGTATGCGGCGGCGGGCCGGGCGCGCGCCGAGGGCCTGCGCGACAGCCTTCGCTCCATGGATATCGATCTGATCGAGGTCGGCACTTCCCACGACTATCTCCTCGACCTGATTCGCTTCTTCAAGCGCCGGGAGCGCCAGAAACGATGAAGGCCGCGGTTGTATCCATGATTCGAGTTTGTTCAAGACGACAATTGACTGTCGGCGCGGTGACGGTCGTCTTATTGACGGTCCTTTCCGCACGGAGCCTGGTCGGCTGTGGCGGCGCGGCCGAAAAGGCGCCCGAAGCTCCGAAAGGCGTGGAAAAGGTCCTGGATCGCGGCCCCATGACGCTCACGCTCACGACCTCCGCGGAGTCTATCACGACGGCGGAGACATTGGTCCTCACCCTCTCCGCGACCACCGAAGACGGGTACTCGGTTGAATTTCCAACGTATCCCGAGCCTGCGAAGCCCGAGCCCGAACCCGCGACACCGTTAGCGCCGCAATCCGCGGTAATTGCGGAGTTTACCCTGGCGGGCTACGAAGATGCCGCGCCCGTACTCGGCGAAGACGGCAAAGTTACCCGGAGCCGGACCTATCGACTCGAACCTTTCCTCGACGGCGCGTACACGGTCCCCTCGCTCTCCGTTGCATTCTGGAAGGAAGTGGAAGGCGAGGACCAGAAGAGCACGACGGACACGGAGCCCCTTACCGTCAAGGTTATCTCCGTCATCGCCACGGGCGAGACGCCCGCGGTAATGGAAATAGCGGGGCCGGTATCCCTGGAGAATCCCGTGCCATGGGCGCTTTACGGCGCGTTGTTCCTGCTGCTGGCTTCGGTCGCGGGCGTCGCTTACTGGTACAACTTCATCCGGGTCGTGCCCGGCCCACCGCCTCCGCCGCCGATACCGCCTCACGTGCGCGCGCTGGAGGCCCTCGAAGCGATCCAGCGTGAAAAGCTCGTGGAAAAGGGAATGTATAAAGAGTACTACATTCGTGTGTCGGATGTGCTGCGCCATTACATGGAGGATCAGTTCCAACTCCGCGCTCCGGAGCGGACTACCGAGGAGTTCCTGGCCGAGATTCAGCACAATGCCGTGCTCGGACTTCAGGAACAGCTCCTGCTCCGCGCTTTTTTGCGCCACTGTGATCTTGTGAAGTTCGCCAAGGCGGAACCCAGCTCCGAAGAAATCCGGGAGACCTTCCAGACCTGCGAGAAGTTCATTGTTGATTCTGAAGCCGCTCACCGCGCGGCAACTAAAGCGGCGGCCCAGGCCACTGTCTCGGCGGAGGTCTAATCCGTGCACTTTGATTCTCCCCTCGCTTTTCTCTTGCTGCTGGCGTTGCCGCCCCTCTATTACTTCAGCCACTACCGCAACCGGCAGGCCGCCTTGCGCTTCTCTGATACCGCCATGGCGGCGGGGGTCGGCGCTTCCCTGCGCGTTCGCTGTCAAGCGTTGTTGCCCGCCACCCGATTTCTTGCTCTATTCCTCCTCATTGTCGCCCTCGCCCGCCCACAACAGGGTCAGGAGCGGGTGCGCGATATGAGCAAGGGTGTCGCCATTGAAATGGTGTTGGACCGCTCAAGCAGCATGCGGGAAGAAATGGCCTTCGATGGCCAGATCATGAACCGCCTCGAAGTGGTGAAACGCGTCTTCAATGAGTTTGTCATGGGCAACAACGACACGCTTGACGGGCGTCCCAATGACCTCATCGGCCTCGTGGTCTTCGCGGGCTACGCGGACACTATCGCGCCCCTCACGCTGGGTCACGATGCACTCGTATCGCTCGTGGAGAAGGTGGAGATGCCCCAGGACAAGCGCGAAGACGGCACGGCCATCGGCGACGCGATCGCGCTGGCCGCGGCCCGGCTCAAGACCGCGGAAGAAGCGCAGATCAAGGTCAATGCCAAGCTGGGAAAGAGCTACGAGATCAAGAGCAAGATCATTATTCTGCTGACCGATGGCCAGAGCAACCGGGGCACCCAGACTCCGGAAGACGCGGCGCAATTGGCGAAGGAATGGGGTATCAAAATCTACACCATCGGTATCGGGAGCGATCCCGCCCTGACGCAAGGGCAAGGCCTTTTGGGGGGCTTTCTCATGCCCGGCGAGCGCGCATTAAACGATGAATCGCTCGAAAAGCTCGCCGCGATGACCGGCGGGATCTATCAACGAGCGGACTCGGCCGAGGCCCTTCGCGAGATCTATGAAGAGATTGGGCGTTTGGAAACGAGCGAGATCGAATCGTTGCGCTATCTCGACTACAAGGAGCGCTTTCTGCCCTTTGCACTCTCTGCGCTTTTGCTGCTGGTCGCCGAACTCGTACTGCGCAACACCTGGCTTCGGAGGCACCCATGAAGTTGTATCACGTGGAGATGCTTCACCTGTTGTGGCTGCTGCCGGCCATGGTCGCCTTGCTGGGTTACGGCGCGTGGCGTCGCCGCGCGGCGCTGGAGCAATTCGCCGCGAATCCATTGCTCCAACAATTGAACAACCAGCTTCACGCTGGCAAGCGGCGCTGGAAGCAGGCCCTGCTCCTCGCGGCTGTGGTCTTCATCGTTGCGGTGCTCGCCCGGCCCGCTTGGAATCCCCAACCCCAGATCGTAAACCGCGAGGGACGCGATGTGGTCTTCATCGTGGACGTCTCCAGGAGCATGCTCGCCGAAGACCTGGCCCCCAATCGCCTGGAGCGGGCCAAGCTCGCCATACGCGACTGTCTGGAGGGCCTGAACGGTGACCGGGTCGGCCTGATCGCCTTCGCGGGCACCGCTGTGGTCAAGTGCCCCCTAACTTTGGACTACGGCTTCTTTCGCATGATGCTGGAGGATATCGGCCCAAACGATATTTCACGCGGCGGCACGCTCATTGGCGATGCGCTGCGCAAGGCGCTGACGGAGGTTTTTGACGAACAGGAAAAAGAGTTTCGCGACATCGTCCTCATTACGGATGGCGACGATCAGGAGAGTTTTCCCCTGGAGGCGGCCAAACAGGTTGGCGATGCGGGTATACGAATCATCGCCATCGGCCTCGGGGATGAACGTCAGGGCCAGCGCATCCCCGTGACCGATTCCAATGGCCAAAAGTCCTTCCTGACCTACGACGGCAAAGAAGTGTGGACCCGGCTGGACGCCGGAACACTGCGTGAAGTCGCGGCCGCCACGCCCGATGGAAAGTACTTGAACGTGGCCACGGGCGACTTCGACCTGAATGCGATTTACCAGGAGTTCGTGGCCAGCGCAAGGAAGAAGGCCCTGGACGACTCCCGAATTACGCTGTATGACGAGAAATTTCAGATCTTCCTGGCGACGGGTTTCCTGCTCCTGTGCGCGGAGACGCTGCTGGGCGAGCGGAGGCGGCAATCGACATGAGACACGCTGCTGGATTTATGGCAACTGGCGCAGCCGCTCTGGCTGCATTGTTCGTCACCGGGGCAGTCTGGGCCGGGCCCAACCGTGAGGTGACCGAAGCCAATGCCCTGTATGGGGCGGGCAATTACCAGGAAGCGCTCGACGCCTATGAGCGCCTTGCCGGAGCGCGCCCGGAGAGTCCAGAGCTCCAGTTCAACCGGGGAGCGGCGCACTACCAGTTGGGCGATCTGGCCAAGGCGCGGGAGGCCTTCGAGCAGGCTGGTGCGCTGGCGGAAGACGCACGCTTTCAGGCTTTGAGCGCCTACAATCTGGGGAACTGCGCCTTCAAGGAAGGTCAGGCCAAGGCCGCCGAAAACCCCGAGGAGGCGCTGACGTCTCTGGATCAAAGTGTGGGCTATTATAAAGATGCCCTGGCCCGAGACGAGTCACTCGATGCCGCCGCGAACAATCTGGAGCTGGCGAAGCGAAGTATCCAGAAACTCCGGCAGCAGATGGAGCAGCAAAAGCAGCAGCAACAACAAGAGCAGCAGAAAAAGGAGGAGGCGAAGGAAAAGCTGGACGAGCTCATTGAAGAACAACAACAGCAGCAGGAACAGTCGGAGCAGGCGGCCCAGCAACAGGAACAGCAGAAGCAGGATCCGACCCAGCCCGCACCCTCCCAGGAGCAGATGGAGGCGATGAAGGAGCAGCAGGAGAAGACCCGCGATAAGACGGAAGACCTGGCGGAGCAGATGCCCGGGACTGACAAGCCCAACCCGGAGCAGGATGCGAAAGCGAGCGCGGCGGCGGCGGCGGAGAAGCAGGCGGAGGCGGAGGAGCACCTGAAGAACCAAAATGCCGAAGACGCCAGCAAGGCGCAGGAGGAGGCGCTCGAAAAACTGAAGGAGGCCCGAAAGGCCCTCGACGCGGAGGAGGAGCAGAAGGAGCAGCAGTCGGGTAAGGATCAGGATGCGCAGGACGGTAAGACACCGAGCGATGAGCAGAAGGAGCCGAAACCGCAGAATCCCGAGGCCCCCCAGGAGAAACCCGGTGACGATCAGAAACCGGAGGAGGCCCAGTCCGACGAAGATCCGGACGACGCTACACCCGCACCGGACGCCACGGCCAAAGATATCCTCAATCAGGAAAAACAGAACAAGGAGCTGCGCAACCTGCAACGGATGATCGGTATAGCCCCTGTAGAGAAGGATTGGTGATCCATGAAGACCTGCTACGCGCGCGCGATTAACATGGCGCTGTGCCTGAGCACGCTGGCCGCGGCGAGCATTGCCACGGCGCAAGAAGCGCCCACCGTCAATGCCGTGCTCGAAAAAGAGGACGTCGCGGTCGGCGAACCCTTCGTTTTTCAGCTTCAGGTGAACAATGTCGACGAGGCCGAGACGCCGGACCTCGCGGAACTCACCCGCGACTTCACCGTAACCTTTGAAGGCAACAGGCGCAACAACAGCGAGTCGATCTCCTTCATCAACGGACGCACGACCCGCGTGGTTTCCCGGCAGTACCTCATGACCTATCGCCTGGCGGCAAAGCGGGTCGGACGCATCGAGATTCCCTCGATCACCCTGCGCGCGGAAGGTCAGACGTTGACGGCCACGCCGCTGACCGTTAATGCAAGCCCGCCGGAGCCGGTGGATAATTTCAAATTGACCACCAGCCTGTCCAAAACGTCGTGCTACGTCGGCGAGCCCATCGCCATGACCACGACCTACTATATCGGCGATCCCGTGCGGGATGTCGTATTCTCCCTCCCGGTATTGAGTTCGCCGGATTTCAACACGGAAGTCATGGTCATCGACCAACGCCCCGATCGAGAATACATTGGGATAATGATCAACAATCAGGAAGTCGTCGCAGAGAAGGGGGAAGCCCGTTCCAATGGCGCCAGCTTCGTCACGATTACCTTCATGCATGTGTTGGTGCCGAAGACGGCGGGAGAGATTGCCATTCCCCAGTCAACGGCGGCGGCCGAGGCCGTGGTATCGCAGCGCCGTGGCCGTTCTCCTTTTGACAACATGTCCATCTTCGGTTCACGAGACCAGACGAAGAGTGTCGTGGTCCAGACCGATCCGATTACGCTCTCGGTGAAGGCGGTGCCCCAGGATGGCAAGCCCGATAACTTTTCGGGCTTGATTGGAGAGTTTTCGATTCTGACGGCGGCCGCGCCCGCCGAGGTCAGCGTGGGGGACCCCATCACACTTACGGTCACCGTGGAAGGCCCCACCTACCTCCGCCACTTTGAACTGCCTCCGCTCCAGCAGCAGGCAGCCCTGGCCCGGCAATTCCGGATTCCCGACGAGATGGCGCCCGGACGGGCCGAGGAGAACCGGAAAATTTTCACCCAGACCATTCGAGCGCAGTCGCCCGAGGTGACGGAGGTTCCCTCCATCGAACTGGCCTATTTCGATACCGCAACAGGGCGCTACGAGATGGCCCGCTCGAAACCCATTCCCATCAAGGTGCGCGAGACTCAGGTGGTCACGGCGTCGGATGCGGAAGGCTTTCGCCCGAGAGCGGAAAGCGTCGAACACGTGGCCGTGAATGAAGGTATCGCCCACAATTTCACGGAGCTTGACGCGCTGGAACCTCAGCACTTCGGGCCGGATGTGTGGATGCGCAGTGCGTCGAGCTGGCTGGTCCTGCTGTTGCCCCCGATTGCCTGGGGCGCTCTGGCGGGTACCGTACTGGTGCGGCGTCTGGGCGGGCTGCGGCCCAGAGGTCGCGCAAGAAAACTCGCCCGTGCCCAACTCGGTCTTGCGCTGTCGACAGGCGAACTGGATCATGGCAAAGCCCTGCACGCGTTGCGGACCTACCTCGCCGCCAAGCTGGAGTACCGGGCCAGTGCACTGACTTTCGGCGACGTGGATCGCCCCCTGCGCAACCAGGGTGCGACAGATGATACGCTCGATATGCTGAAGCGGATTTTTGATGAATGCGAGGCCCATCACTATGCGGGTGGCGGTGGCGGCGGCCCGGTCGCCGAAGTTGCCGGACGCATGCTGGAATGCGCGGACGCGCTGGAAAAGGAGATTGGCTGATGCGCGCGGCGATGTCTTTCCTTGGGTCGGTCTTGCTGTTCGCCGGGGGCGGGTTGCTCATGGCCCCCACCGCAAGCGCGGCAGCCATGGAGCGGGGCGCGATGGAAACCGCCTTTGCGGAGTCCATCAATGCGTTTGAAGCGGGAAATCGCCTCGTCACCACGGATCCCGCCGCGGCCCAGGCGGAGTACGAGAAGGCCACGCTACGTCTGGAGCAGATCATTCGCGAGGGCGGCGTGGAGAATGGAAAGCTTTACTACAACCTCGGCAATGTCTGGTTTCAGCGCGGGGATATAGGCCGGGCCATTCTCAACTACCTCCGGGCCGAGCAGTACATGCCGAACAATGTGAATCTGCAGCAAAATCTGGCCTTCGTGCGCCAGCAACGCAAAGATTCCTTCGAGCAGACGGAAAAGCGCAAGGTGCTCAACACCCTGTTTTTCTGGCACTACGATATCCCTTCGGGTATCCGCCTGCGTGTGTTTAGTTTTGCATTTCTTGCCTTCTGGGGTTTCGCGGCCGCCCGGATTTTCTGGAAGAAGAGCGCGCTCAACGGGGCCATCGCGGCCACTGGGGTTCTCGCTGCGCTGCTCTTCATCTCTCTGTCGGCGGAAGCACGAAGCCACCGCGCCCATCCGGCCGGTGTCGTAGTCGCGGCGGAAAGCATCGCCCGCAAAGGCGACGGAGAGACCTACCAACCCAGCTTCGGCGAACCGCTTCATGCGGGCACAGAGTTCAAAGTGTTGGAAGATCGAGAGGACTGGGTGCAGGTGACACTGCCCGACGAACGCACCTGCTGGCTCGCGCGACGCGACGTTGCGCTGGTGGGTGAAACCAGTTGATAGTTGACAGTTGAAAGTTGAAAGCGATTCGTGGATAGTGTGACTCTTGTCGAGTGGTCAGTGCGACGTTTCTGCCACTAGCGCCTGTCTGGTCGTCGGTGTTAGGCGCTTTTTACTGTCAACATTCCATTGTCAACAGTCCCTTGTCAACTGTTCCTGCAGGAGCGCCATGGCCGCCATCACCGTTGTAATTCCGGTCTTCAACGAGTCCGACGCGATCGAGGACACGGTTTCAAAAGTGGATTTGGCCCTTCGGGCTTCTGGTCACACGTACGAGATCATCGTGGTGGACGACGGCTCCACGGACGACACCCCGGTTCGCGCTCGGGCCACACTGGCGCGGGTGATTATGCACCCCACCAACAAAGGATATGGAAATGCGTTGCTCACGGGCGTGCGCAATGCGGCCCATCCCTGGATCGGCATTACCGACGCCGACGGCACGTATCCCCTTGATGAACTTCCGCGCATGCTGGACGAGGCGGTGGCGCGGGACCTCGACATGCTGGTCGGCGCACGCCAGGGCAGGCACTATGATTCGAGCCTTACCAAAAGGTGGGCACGGACACTCTTTAAGCGCTTCACGGAATTTGTCGTGGGCCAGCCGATACCCGATGTGAACAGCGGGCTGCGGATCATTCGGCGGGACCTGATTGCTCAGTGCGGGTCTGCCCTGTCGGGGGGATTTTCCTTTACCACGAGCATCACCATCATCGCGTTTCAAACCGGGCACCATGTGGCGTATCGTCCCGTCGAGTACTTTGCACGTACGGGAAAGAGCCATGTCCGGTATTGGCGCGACACGCTGCGGGCCTTGCAGATCATCGTCATGACGATCGTGCTGTTCAATCCAATCAAGCTCTATTTGGCGCAGGCGATGATGGTGGCTGGGTATACACTCCTCACAGCGGTCGCGGTTTTGCTCATTCCAGGGCAGTTTCCAGCACTGCTCCTGCTCTCGCTGGGCTTCTATTGCGGCAATATCGCAATGGCCCTTGGTTTTCTCGCGGTGCGCTTCCAGTGCAACCTGTCGGAACTGCACTTTCCCGAGCGGGGCTATAAGGCGACGGCCGATGAGAGTCGGAGGGTTGGCGATCTCGATGGCTAAATGCACGGAACTCTCTCGCATCGCGTGGCACGGTCGCCGGTTTTCAATAACGCCTCCAACTCCAGCACAGGCGTGGAACTAACCCATGTGCGGCATCTGCGGCATCGCCTACGCCGATCCTCAGCACACGCCGCCCCCCGGTGTCCTGGAGTCCATGACGAGCGCCCTCGTCCATCGCGGGCCGGACGATGCCGGGTACTCAACAGCGAGTGGCGTATCGCTCGGCCACCGGCGCCTCTCGGTGATCGATCTTGAGGGCGGCCATCAGCCGATGCACCTTGGCACCCGTGGTCTATATCTGGTATTTAACGGCGAGCTATACAATTTCCAGACGCTTCGCGATGAGCTGATTGGGAGCGGCGCCGCCTTTCAAACCCATTCCGATACCGAGGTCATTCTTCATGGCTACGCAGCCTGGGGGCTGGATCGGCTGCTTGATCGCCTCGTCGGTATGTTCGCATTCGCCCTGTGGGATGAACACCGGCGCAGCCTCTTTCTCGTGCGCGACCGCCTTGGAGTGAAACCCCTGTTCTGGACGGCGGACGAGCGGGGCACACTCTATTTTTCGTCGGAAATGCGAGCCTTTCGCTTCCTCCCGGATCCGCCCACGGTGTTGAACCGCCGCGCCGCGCTTCAGTATTTTTCCACCGGCTACGTCACGGGGCACGACGCCATCCTGCGCGGGGTCAAGCATGTGCGCCCGGGCACTTATGTCCAGTGGTCTCCCGGCGAGCGTCCTGCTGAGCGACGCTACTGGAATTTGGCGCAAGTCTGGACCTCCGCCCAGTCCACACCGCGTCTGCGCGACACGGAATACCGGGAAGCATTCAACGCCCTGCTCGATCGCTGCGTTGCGGAGCGCCTCCTGAGCGACGTGCCCCTGGGAGCCTTCCTTAGCGGCGGACTCGATTCGAGTCTCATTTGCGCACGCATTCGGGCGCACCAACCTGAACTGAAAGCCTTCAGCATGGGATTTCAGGAAGAGAGCTACAGCGAACTCTCCTGGGCCTCGCTCGTTGCGAAGGAACTTGGCGCCGATCATACCGAGGTTGTCGTGCAATGCGAAAGTCCCGATTTGCTGCTAGAGGTTGCGCGACATCTGGATGAGCCTTTTGCGGATACTTCCATCCTGCCCACCTGGGTCCTCTGTCGCGAGGCGCGCAAGCACTTGACCGTCGCTCTGTCGGGTGATGGCGGCGATGAGCTCCTCGCGGGCTATACCACCCACGCGGCGGATCGATTGCGGCGTCTGGCCTCGATCATTCCGGGCCCACTGCTGGCGGCTGCCTCCGTCGCGGCAAACCAATTGCCCGATGACCGCCGCAAGGTGGGCGCAAGGTACAAACTGAAACAGTTCTTATCGGGCGCGAGATTGAACCCCTGCGACGCCCATGGCTGGTGGCGCATGCTGCTGACACGCGACGCGCTGCAACACCTGATCGCCCGCGACGCCTGGGACGACACCTTCAATGCCTTTGCCCCATTCCAGCGGGCGTGGGACGACGTGCCTGATCTAAACCCACTGGATCGTATGCTCTACGTGGATTACACGACCTGGTTGGCGGACGATATTCTGGTCAAAGTTGATCGGGCGAGCATGGCCCACGGTCTGGAAGTGCGCAGCCCTTACCTCGATCATCGGCTGGTGGAATTCTGCGCCGGGCTGCCGCCCCATCTGAAGCTATCCGGCTTGCGCGGCAAGAAAATACTGCGCGATGTCGCGAAGAGGCAGGTGCCCGATGCCGTGATCGCACGAAAGAAAGCCGGCTTCAATGCCCCCGTCTCCCACTGGATCGCCGGACCTTGGCGCGAACTGGTGGAGGATACACTGCGGGCAAAAGACGCGGGCATGGGCATGTTCAATCAGGGCAACGTCGGAAAACTCATCGACGCCCACATGTCAGGAAAGCGCGATCATGGCTTCCTTATTTTTACGTTGCTGATGTTTGCCCTCTGGGCCCGCAGGGACTGAGGAGCGCGCGAAAGATCATTCAGACGTTTTACAAAGAATTCCAGCACTTGAGATAAGCACGGCTACTTTCGATACCCACCCCGGGTGCCACCTCAATCGAGCAACGCTCGTTTGCGTGCACTGAGGGAGGAACGCCGCGAACAAAGGTGAAAACTCAGGTCCGGCTTTTGAACCCGGATTGGATATTGAAAACGGTTGCCCAAACGTTCACCAAGCTCGCACAGGCACCAACTCAGCATACGAAGCACTGGGACTCAAAGCACCCAAACGTGCGTTGCACGATTGAGGTGGCACCCGGGGCTAACCTTTGAGCGTTCGAATACCTCGTGATTACACTTCCAAACAGCGTGGCACGGCGGTCAAAATCACCGTGGCGGCTTCGCATCAGTCCCTACGCGATTGCGGTCGGCAGCCGGAAGAATACATTCTCCTCCACAAGCTCCCGTTCCTCGACGGTACAGGGCTCGCGGTCCTGGAGGTACTGGATGACGCCCTGCACGTGCTTGTCGTGCACAGAAGCACCGGACGTCAGCAGCACGCGCTCCACGCCCTCGAGCCAGGCATCGTCGATTCGTGAGGCGTCGAGAATCAAGTAGGCCGGTTTGCCCTTGTCGCGTGCGATTTCCGCCAGGCGCGCGGAATTGGCGCTTTCCTGATCCCCCACCACGAGCACCAGATCCACATCGGGCGTGAGGGCGTTTACCGCCGCCTGACGGTTTGTGGTGGCGTAGCAGATATCTTCTTTGGGCGGCTGCATGATGTTGGGGAACTTCTTTTTCAGCGCGTCGATGATGATCTGACAGTCGTTCACGCTGAGGGTCGTCTGCGTGATGTAGGAGAGGTTGTTCGGGTCTTCGACCTCCAGTTGGTCCACATCCTCCTTCGTGGTGACGAGGATGATATGCTCCGGGGCCTGGCCCATGGTGCCGATGGTTTCGTCGTGGCCTTCCTCGCCGATGAGGATGATGGTGTAGCCTTTTTTCGCGAAGCGACGCGCCTCGAAGTGGACTTTTTCCACGAGGGGGCAGGTGGCGTCGATAACTTCCAGATTGAGGCGCTCGGCGTGTTTCCAGCGCTCGGGGCTGACGCCGTGGGCGCTGAAAAGCAGGTGGGCGCCCTCGGGCACTTCATCCATATCTTTGACGAACACGGCGCCCTGCTCCTTGAGCTCGTTCACGACGTGGGCGTTGTGTACGATGTTGTTGAGCACGTATACGGGCGCGCCGTAGCGGTCCAGCGCCTGCTCCACGCACTTGATGGCCCGCTCGACGCCCGCGCAGAAACCGCGGGGCTTGGCGACGATGATTTCCATGGTGATCAGACTCCTCGAGGAAATGAAACGCGACCGCCTGAATCAGGCGGTCGCGCGAATGCTTCGATTGGCTCGCGCGTCTTCTTATTATACTACGAACACGCGAAAGGATGCTTCGGGGCTGAAATCAGACGCCCATGGTCTTTCCGGTGCTGCGAAGGTCGTCGCAGGCCTGAGAAATGCGGGCGGCCATGTTGGCGCGGGCCTTCTTCAGCCACGCGCGGGGATCGTAAAGCTTCTTGTTGCCCACTTCGCCCTCAACCTTGAGGACCTGATCGTAGTTGTGGAACATGTGCTCCACCACGGGGCGCGTGAAGGCGTACTGCGTGTCGGTGTCGATGTTCATCTTGATCACGCCGTAGTCCAAGGTCTCGCGGATCTTGTCCACGCTGGAGCCGGAACCGCCGGGGAACACCAGCCAGAAGCGCGCGTCTTCGCCGTACTTCGCGATCACGGCGTCCTGGCCGTTCTTCAGGATGATCGGGGTCAGCTTCACGTTGCCGGGCTTGTACACGCCATGGACGTTGCCGAAGGTGGCGGCGAACATGTACTTCGCGCCTTCCACCGTGCTCAGCGCTTCATACACCGCGACCATGTCGGCCGGGGTCGTGTAGAGCTTTTCCGCCGGGGCGCCTTCATGGTTCACACCGTCTTCTTCACCGCCGACCACGCCCGCTTCCACTTCCAGGATGATCTCGTTCTCTTTGCAGAGCTTCAGAACGTCCACGGAAAGCGCCATGTTCTCCTTCAACGGCAGTTCGCTGGCGTCGAGCATGTGGCTGTTGAACAGGTTCGGCAGACCGGCCGCACGGCGGCGGGCCGTCTCGGCGATCAGGGGCTTCAGGAAGCTGTCGACCTTGCCGGGCTGGCAGTGGTCGGTGTGCAGTGCGATGTTGATGTCATACTTCGCGGCCACGCGGTGGGTGTGCTCGGCCAGGGAGATGGCGCCAAGCACCATGTCTTTCAGGTTGCCGGAAGCGTGCTCGCCACCGCCGGTGGAAACCTGAATGATACCGTCACTCTTGGACGCGGCAAAACCTTCGATGGCGGCGTTCACGGTATCGGTGGTGGTGATATTCACGGCGGGATAGGCGTATTTTTCTTTCTGGGCCTTTTCCAGCATCGCGCAATATTTTTTGAAGTCTACGACTGGCATGGTTCCATCTCCTTGGGCTGCTTGGTACGGATTCTGAACAACTGGGCACGAGTTTTTCGATTGCCGGGCCCCATTTCAGGCCGCTGTATCCGGGGCTGGCCTGGGCCAGTTCGGGAGGGCATCGGCGCGATAGCGGGGTGGCAGGGATAAATACTTCGTTGGAACCCCGCAGCCGGTAGTGAGCGTGGCGCGGCCCCATCCGGCGAGCCTCCCAGCCACCGGCGGTTCCAGAATTCGGGGCGGTCTTCTCACGGGAAGGACCCGTAATAAAACCAAGGAAAGCATACTATAGGGGCTCGAAGGATTGCAAAAGGCTGGAGCTGGAGTCTGGGGTTTGGAGATTGGAAAAAAGAATGGGTCTTATGGGTGAGTATGTCCTATACGACCCATAAGACCCATTCCGGGGATGACTCAATCCGGCCCCGCGCCTCACTTCACCACGGCGGATTCTTCCAGGCGTTTGGCGACCGCGTCATACTCCGTGTCATAGGCGCGGCGGAGCAGGGCCTTCAGACCCGCTTCGTCCAGCCCTGTGCCATGGGTGGCCACAAGCCGGGGAACGTCCTGCACATAGCCGGTCCCGCTGAAGTCCGCCGCGTTGACGATAATCTGCTTCTTCAGGTCCTGAATTCGAACTTGCACGGCGGCCAGGCCCCGTTCGCGGAGGGAGTACTCCAGGGGGAATTCGTCGGTCACTTCCATGTAGTTGCCTTCGGCCTCGCGCAGCAGATCGATGGCTTCCGCCGCGCGGTTGCGCAGCGCCTCTTCATCCGCAAGCCGTTCCAGCTCGGCGGCTCTGTCAAGCAGTATCTGATTCGCGGCCAGACGCGCGTCCCGGTCCTCGATCATGCGGGCCACCTCGAGGCGGCTGCCTTCGGCGGTCTCGTGAAGGGGATTGGAAGCAAGGGCGGCCGCGAAGGAATCCTGCGCGGACTCGAGTTGTCCGTTCTCCAGATCCGTGCGGCCCTTGGCCATATAATAGTCGGAGATCTTGCTGGCCACATCGCGGCGATCAGGGGCGAGATCAAGAGCGGCCTTGTACTTGCCGATGGCCTGCTCGTTCAGCCCGGCGTCGAAATAGGAATCGCCCAGTTGCACGAAGTAGTTGGCGTCGGGCGCCACCAGTTTTTCATAGCGGACCTCGGCCGCCTCCATCGCCGCGGCATTCTTGCGGGCGATGTAGAATTTCATCCCGTAGAGACAGTATTCCCGCATGCGATCCGGAGACATATTGCCGGATACTTCGGCGCCCGTGAGAATGGTGGTCCAAACATCGGCCACGGCCCGGGCGGAGCGGCTGGTATCATCGGCGAGAAGGGATTTGGCGATCCCACCGATGCCGATCCCTCCCTCGTATTCCTTCTCGATTACGTCATTGTTGGCGTTGGCCTCGGCGATGCAGCGAGTGAAGTAGTCCCCGGAGTCCACGCTCTGCTTCGGAAGGTTGGTGACCGTGGTACTCTCGATCACCCGCTCCACATCCGTGTAGTAGAGATTGCGATACGTCGGGTTCGCCTCCAGCATGGGCGCGGTCACCTGGGCCACCAGTTTGCCCAGGAGTCCCATGCGGTAGGCAAAGTAGTTGTCCAATTTCTCGCCGCGCATGGCCTTCAAAAGCACCATTTCGGTCTCGATGGCCTGGATCGGGCCGGAAAGCATATCGGGATACATCGCCGTGACCGTGGTCTGGGATTCCATGGCGCCACGGCGTACGGATTCGCTCAACTTGCTCAGCGGCTGGTTGCCCTCCTTGGATATGAGGTGAAGGGCGGCGGTGCTTATGGCGAGCTGCGTCTTCGGGCCCCAGGCTCCCGCGGGCAGGGCGAGCGCGGCGGCGGTAACGAGGGCGGTCAGTAACTTGGTCATCGGGTGCTCTCCGTAAATTCTCATCATCGGGATGTGCGTTAAAGGCCGAGTAGCCTCAGGAGGACGGCGCGGCCGCCGGTGTTTCCACCAGAACCGGCGCTTCCACCACCACAGGGGTCTCCACCAGGGGCGTGCTGGACTCCGGCGCGGATTCAGCGGTCGGGGCCGCCTCCGGCGCGGGGGCCGCTTCGGCCTCCGGCACTTCGGTGGGTGTGGCGACCGCCCGGCGCGGCGCGCGGGCTGCCGCCGCCGTGGCGTCGGGAACAACACCGCCCTCAGTCTGCTTCAATTGCTTGATGAGCAATTCAACTTCATTCAATCTCCCGCCGGGAACCGCAGGGTCGGCCAGCGTCATGTAGAGCTCCAGTTCCCGAATTCCTTCATCCAGCACGCCGCGGCGAACATACATAAGGCCCTGTTCCAGGTGGGCGGCGGGGTACTCGGCATCGGCCTGAATCGCGGTGCGGAACTGATCCTGGGCATCGGACTCCGAACCCTGAAGTGCGGCTATACTGCCCTCCAGCGTGTGGAGCCGCGCCGAGCTGCCAAACTTGCGCGCTTTGCGCGTCGCTTCAGCAGCCTGATCAATCTGGCCCCGCTGCAGGTAAACCATCGCCATCTGGATGGCCGCGTCTTCGGCAAACTTGCCGCCGCCGGAAACGAGCTTCTCAAAATCCTGAACGGCTTCATCGGCCATGCCGGAGGTCTGCAGACAAAGAGCGTAGAAGAAACGGGCGCTGTCCGAAGGAGGGCCCACGTCCGCGGGGCGAAGCAGGGGCAGGGCCTGGGCAAATTGACCCTGGGCCATGTAGAGCAGTCCGAGACGCGTCTTCGCCTCGGTGTCCGCATCCTGCCCCCCGGTCACCACCGCGCTCAGCGCATCGGCCGCGGCGAATGCGTCGCCTTCCAGGCTGGAAACATAGCCCAGTGCCGCGCGCACACCGGGGTCGCTGTCGCCAGCACCCGCGAGGGCGCTCCGGGCCGCGGGCAAATCACCCGCAAGCGCATCCACAATACCCTGATACTTAGCCACTTCTTCCGGAGACTGCCCAATGGCGGACAGCTTCCCCAGGTTGGCCTTGCTGGGCTCCACGTTGCCGGAAGCTCCCTGAGCGAGGGCCAACATCTTTACCGCCTGTGCGTTGTCCGGGTGATGCTTCACGAGCTGTTCAAGTGCGGCGATCTGACGCTGCATGCCCGCCTCGCCTTCGAGCTTGCCTGCGGCTATCACCGCCAGAAAGGCAAGATCTTCATCCTCCGGGGCGAGGCGCACCGCCGTCTCCAGTGCGGAGGCGGCATCTGGAAACTGCTGGGTTTCCAGGTAAAGCTTGCCAAGGGTCGCAAAGGCATCACCATCATTCGGGGCACTGTCCGCATACTTCTTGAGCACGCCCACGGCGCCGAGTTTATCGCCCGTTCGGGCCATCTTGCGCGCCTGACTCACCGGGTCACGCATCAGGAAGAAGGCCCCGGCAGCACCGGCCGCAGCGAGCAACACAAGCACGGCCGCCACGAGGCCCAGCGGGATCTGGCGACGAACCGCGCCGGGGGAAGATTCGGCCTTGTCATTAATCACTCTGTGCCCGGTCAGCAGACTCACACCGCAGCGGACGCAGACAATGTCGCCATCCTGCACAACCGTGCCGCAGGAGGGACAATGATCCGTGCGACCACCACCCACAATCGGCGTGGGCGGCGCGGGAGGGCGACCCACCGTCACCGGGGAGCCACAATGGGGGCAATTATCCAAGCTGGCGTCGGTGAGTTTTCCGCAAATTGAACAGTTTATCTTCGCACCCACAGCACTTCTCCAATCGGTTTCCCGTTTCTCTCCCCTTACTAACGGCAGAAGTCCCCGATTCAGGGACCGTCCTCGGGAAAAACATGGGGACACTTGCTACAGTTTCTTGCTTCCAATGGATTCCAGGCGCGGCACGCAGGGCACCGCTTCCGGAAAAGTCCGGGAACACTGACCAGCGCAACCACCGTGATGACACTAACCATAATCACCAGATAGGCAGTTTCGGACACGCCGGGGGAACTCCTAATCGTTCAGGTGGCAGCACACCTGCAGCCTGACTTTATTATACACCGCTAACTGAAAATGTGGAAGGGTCTTTGTCAACTGATTCCCCGGATTGACATGGCGCAAGCCCGAGACAAGAGGTTGGCGGAAAAGCGCATAGCGCCGTCATGCGAATAGCATGAATAGCCAGAATTGTATGCTGACCCAAGACGCCTCAGGACCCTCAGCGGCCGAATCGACCCTTGGAGGAGCCAAAGCCGCCCGGCTTGCCCTTGACGCCCGGCTTGCCCGGGGTGCCGGCCCGGGCGCTGCTCTTGCCGAATTCCTGCGTCGCCCGCTTGGCCTTCCGCTGGATCTTCATCGGACGGTAGCGCCACATGAGGAGCAAGATGATGACCAGGAAGACGACCTCGACAATCCAGATCCAGCTTGGATTGTAATCCTCCTTTTTCCAGAATTCGAGGAGAGGGGTCGCCCACTCGGGCGCATCTTCCGGCTTACCGTCTTCCCGCAGCGCGCGCATGGAGGACTGTTCCTTAAACCACCTGGTCACCACTACCAGGAGCCAGAAGACCACGTGCATGGCGGTGGAGTAGATGCAGAACTCGAGAATGTAAAGGATAAACGGTACGGAGTACTTCCGGGTCAAATAGATAATCGGGGCCGCGCAGACCGCCCCGATGCCATACCCCATGGCATTCTCCTGAAAGTGCGTAATAAGTTCTTCCATGGGCCTGCGGCTCCTTTCTCCCGGTTACGGTGCGAGTGTACCACAGCCTTCGCAGAAGTGCCAATAGATTACCTGGAGCGCTTTTTCATTTTGAATTGCCCTTTGGACGAGGAGTATCATGCCTTGCTTTGTTCACCAACTGTATGGCCTTCGTTTCCGAATGGCTGGAGGAAGTCAACGTTATGTCAGACACACCCAAGAAGCCCGTCTCCGCGGAAAGCCGCCGCAGCTTCATCAAGACTGCGGCCGTCGGCACTGCGGCCGCCGTCACCGCCCAATCCGCCGGAGCTGGAGTCTACAAGTCCATTCTCCCCTCCACCATTCTGGGCGCCAATGAAATGATCCGCACCGGCCATATCGGCCTGGGCGGCATGGGCACCGCCGACATGGTTTTCGTGCTCAAGCGCAACGACATGCAGCCCATTGCCTTCTGCGACCTCTACGCGAAGAACCTTGATCGCGCGCATGGCATGGCGAGCCGCAAACCCGGGGTCAACCCCACCAAGCACCACGATTTCCGCGAAGTGATCGACAATAAAGACGTCGATGCGGTCGTCATTGCAACGCCTGACCACTGGCACTGCCTGTGCACCCTTCACGCCGCCGACGCGGGCAAGGCCATCTATTGCGAAAAGCCGGCCGCCACGACGATCGCCGAAGGCGCGGCCATGGTGGAAGCCGTTCGCCGCAACAACGTGGTTTTCCAGGCGGGCAACATGCAGCGCAGCGGCGCCCACTTCCAGGAAGCGGTTCAGCTCGTGCGCAGCGGGTATCTTGGCAAGGTGCACCGCGTGGAGACGTGGATCCACGACAAGGAGCCGATCACCGGCATCGGGATGGGCGAAGATGACATGGAGAAATATAAGGCCCAGGGTCTTGACTGGGACTTCCATCAGGGTTGGACGGAGCACAAGCCCTTCAACACCAACCGCTGGATCTATAACTTCCGTTGGTTCCTCGACTACTCCGGTGGCAAAGTAACCGACTGGGGCGCGCACCTCCTCGACATCGCCTTGTGGGCCATGGAAAACGAGGACAAGAAGCCGACGCTCCAGCCGAAAAGTGTGGTGGCCACGGGCGGCAAGTGGGTGCTTCAGGACAACCGTACCACGCCGGACACGCTCGACGTGCTTTACGAGTTCGACAATTTCACCATTAGCTTCACCAACCGGGTCTGGAACGGCGACGACAGCCACGGCATCAAGTTCTACGGCACGCTGGGCACGATGGAAGTCTCCCGCGGCGGTTACAAAGTTTTCCCCGTCATGAACAATGTCGGCAAGGATGACAAAGGCACACCCCTGTTGCTTGAGCAGCCCATCGAAGCGAAGGAGGCGGGCGAGAGCCAGTTGAACGAACCCCATTGGGAAAACTTCGCCAACTGCGTGCGCTCCAAAGAAGACCCCATCTCCACGGTGGAAGTCATCCACAACACCACGCGCCTGTGCCACCTCGGCACCTGCTCGTACGTGGCGGGTGGCGCGAAACTTGGCTGGGACAAAGAAGCGCAGAAGTTCACCGGGACCGACAAACAGGCCGTCAAGGCGGCAAACGAATGGGCCTACCGCGAATATCAAAACGGTTGGAGCCTCAAGGCCCCGTACTATCGCGGATAATTTGAAATGACTTGGAAGCGCCCTCCTTCGGGAGGGCGCTTTTTTCGTATGGGCGATAATCAGACCGATCACACCGATCAGTTCGATCTGAGGTTGTCTTGCATTCCCGAAAGCACTCTTGCCATGCTACAGGCGACCCGCAACTTGGAGCTTCGCCATGAAACACCGCACCTCAACCCGCCTTTCCCGCCGCGCCTTTATCGCCACTGCGGCGACCGTCGGGTTCGCCGCGACACAGGGCGAGAGCCACGCCATTGCGCCCCTGCGCGCGGGTCTGATCGGTTGCGGTACCGGCGGACAACGCGTGATGGACGCCATGGCCCTGAGCCAGGGCGCCGTGCTGCCCGTGGCTTGTGCGGCCCGCAGTGGCGCGCTTTCACGGGGCGCTCTCACCAACGTGGAACACGACTGGTGCAACCTCGTTCAGCGCAAAGACCTGGACGTAATCTTCATCGCGACACCGGATCACCTCCACGCCGAGATGGCCACCGAAGCCCTGCGGGCCGGGAAGCATGTCTACATCATGCCGCCTTTTGCCCGCAGCGGTGACGAAGCGCGGCAACTCGTGGCCCTGGCACAGGATCATCGGCGCGTACTCCACGTAGGCATGGACTCTGGTGAAGTTGCCCGCTGGGCGCGGGTAAAAGCGTCGGTGGCGCGGACAGGCGCGCCCCTCTGGATCCAGGCAACCGCTACGCGCGAAAAAACGTCCGGGGAATCCTCCTGGCAGCGGGATCGGGCGTTCTCCCACGGCCCCGCGTCGCGGCAACTCTTCAATATGCTCTACCCACTCCAACACAACTTGGCCTGGAAAGCGCCACAAAAGGCTACCGTGCTGGGAGGGGTCTTCCACGGCCAGCCGGAAAACACCCCGGATCGCGTGCTGATGACCCTGCGCTATGACAACGGGGCAACGGTAGTGCTTGAGTGCGCGGATCGCCCCGGAGGCCCCTCGCTCGTGCGTGGCGTGATCGACCAGATCGAGCTGCCACCACCAACCGGCAGTCCTGATCTCGTGGATGATTTGAAGTGCTTTGCCGCCGCGATTGCGGGTGACTGCGAGGAATCCAGCGCGCGACTGCGTGCTGCATGTATCGCGCAGGAGACCGTGTGCAGCGCGATGGAACGCTGGGCGCGATGGGAATCAAAGCACACAGTCTAATTTGCGGTCCGCAGTCGAGCCCTCTTGACATGCGCGGTTACCCAGCGCGAATATACTGATTGCAACTCCGGGGGCCACCAAGCATCGCGAGTGGCCCTGGAACTCACCCCGACACCCATTCCCGCCCTCAGCGGTTTACACAGGAACCGACATGCCCAAGACTCATTGGATTTACCGCTTGGCCCTCGCGGCTGCCATGCTATTGGCCCCGCTTTTCGTCTCCGCCCAGGGTCCCGAAGTCACCTACACTGCCACGGTGGAAAACTCGGCTCCCGCAGGGAGTACCGTTCGTGCCGTGCTCACCTTCAATCTGGGAGACACCTGGCACGTCAACGCCCACAAGCCCCTGGACCAGTTTCTGATCCCGACCGTGCTTACTATCCCCGAGGCCAATGGCGTATCGATAGCAAACACCATTTATCCCGAGCACATTCTCTTTGATCTCGCGGGAGACAAACTGGCGGTCTACGAGCATACCTTCCATATCGGGGTTATCCTGCAGATCGCCGCCGATGCCGCGCCCGGCGAGCACAAGCTCGTGGGCGAATTGAAGTATCAGGCCTGCAACAACGAGATGTGCTTCCCTCCCGCGAAACTACCGCTGGAAATAACGGTGAATGTTGGTGATGCAGGGGCTCCCGCGAACCCGGAGCTCTTTTCGAAGGTGAAGTGGCCCGAGGGCGGTGAGGCGGTACCGGCACCCGAAGCCGCACCGGCCAAGGCAACGCCCGAAGCGGCCCCCGCACCCGAAGCTACGCCTGAACCCGTCGCGGGCGACTGGAAATCGCTGGCGGACCAGTTCACCGTGGTGGGTAAGGCGGGCTACGAGAACACCGATGGCTTCTTGAATTTTCTCGATGCTTCTCTCTCCGGTAAGGCCGCATCGGAAAGCGGTGCCTTCGCGGGGAAGAGCTGGGGCCTGATCATCCTGCTGATCGTCGGCGGTGGCCTCGCGCTCAATCTCACGCCCTGCGTGCTGCCCCTGATTCCAATCAACGTCGCCATCATCGGTGCGGGCGCCAAGGCGGGTTCCCGGAGCCGTGGCTTCGCCCTGGGCGGCGCCTATGGGGCGGGCATCGCCCTGGTGTATGGCCTGCTGGGCCTTGCCGTGATGCTCAGCTTCGCCTCGGCCTTCGGCACCATCAACGCCACGCCCTGGTTCAACGGACTCATCGCCGCGCTCTTCATCGTGCTCGGTCTGGCCATGTTCGACATCATCCAGATCGACTTCACCAAATTTCAGACGAAACTCGGCATTCGCAAGAACGAGAAAGGCAGCTTCGGTATCGCCTTCGCCATGGGCAGCATCTCCGCGCTTCTCGCGGGCGCGTGCGTGGCCCCGGTGGTCATCTCCACGATCCTTTTCGCACAGGACAGCTACAGCCAGGGCAACACCCTCGCGCTGGCCCTGCCTTTTCTTCTCGGCATCGGCATGGCCCTGCCCTGGCCCTTCGTCGGCGCGGTACTGTCGGTTATGCCCAAGCCCGGCATGTGGATGGTGCGCGTGAAGCAGGCCTTCGGCGTGTTCATCATCGGCTTCGCAATCTACTACGGCTATCAGGCCTTCACGCTGATGCGCGTGGACACCACGGCATCCGAAGGTGTAAAGGAAGGCTGGTACACGAGCCTCGAAGAGGGGCTCGCCGAAGCCAGGGCCACGGGCAAGCCAGTGGTCATCGACTTCTGGGCGACCTGGTGCAAGAACTGCCTTAAGATGGACGCCACCACGTTGAAGGATCCCGCGGTCATCGAAAAGTTGGATGGCTTCGTGAAGATCAAGTACCAGGCCGAGCGCCCCGACCTTTCGCCGACTACCGAGATCATGGAGTATTACGGCGTCATCGGCATGCCCGCCTATCGCGTGCTCAAATTGAAGTAGTACGGCGCCCGGGCGCGCCGCAGTCGCCGTCGAATGGTCCATAGCAATTGGAAGCCATGGTAGTGTCGCGACGATCCACAGTTCGGCGACGACTGCGGGACGCCCGGGGCTTCGAAGACGAACTCCGGGTGCCACCTCAATCGAGTAACGCGAATTAGGCGAAGGCCATTCCCTTGTTGTATAACGAGACTTCAAACCAAGGAGTCTCGCGATGAACTTACGTCCCAAAGCTCTTTCCATTCTGCTTCTTACCGCGTGTGCCGCATCTCACGCTACCGACCTTGGGCAGCAGACATGGACTCGTGACACAGACGCGCCTGTGCTTTCCCTCGGCGAACCCGGCGCCTTCGACGATACGCACCTCTTCGCGCCCTGTGTCATGGAGGAAAAGGGGACCTTCTACATGTATTACTGCGGCTCGCAGAAGGACGTGGCGAACCGGGTGTTTCAGATGGGACTCGCCACGAGCACGGACGGCATCCATTTCGAGAAGCGACCCGAGCCAGCTTTCGACTTTGGCGACAGCCGACATTCGATTCTCACCCCCACACTGCTTCGGAGCACGAATGGGACTGTCATGCGTGAGGAGGGTAAACTACGGCTCTGGTTCGCCTCCACCGATTTCGCGGCGAATGACGGTGTACACACGCTTCATGAAAGCACGAGTGAAGACGGCATTCACTGGTCCGCACCGTCCCCCGCGCAGTTCGAAGGGATCTATGCGCCAACGATTCTCAAGGAAGGCGGCGTTTACCGCATGTGGTACAGCGACGTTTCCGCGGATCCCTGGATCGTGCGCCATGCGAAAAGTCTGGACGGAAAGACCTGGGAGCGCACCGAGGCACCGTGCCTGGTGATCGACCAGCCGTGGGAGAAGGACCGCCTGTTCTATCCCGCCGTGCTCAAGCACGACGGTCAATTTGTCCTGTGGTACGGCGCCTACTGGAGCGTGCGCGAAAACACCACCGCCATCGGCGTGGCCACGAGCGAGGATGGACTCACGTGGACAAAATCGCCGACCAACCCGGTGTTTACGCCCGACGAATCGCGGTCCTGGGAATCGCACTACACCACAAGTCAATCCGTGCTGAAGCTGGACGATGGCTCGTGGCGTATGTGGTATGCCTCCCGGAAAGCCCCGCCCTTTGTAAACAAGTATTTCGCCATCGGCACCGCGCGCTGGGATGGCCCGAAGACGGTGGCTTCCGCGTGGCCCGCGCGCGCGGCAGCACTGCGCGAGAAGATGACCCGTGCGTTGACCCTGCCCGTCGAGCGCGTGCCGCTGGAGTCGCAGACGCACAAAGCCACCGCAGGGGATGGATACACGATTGAGTCGGTCACCTTCGCGAGTGAAGCGGGCTCGCGCGTGACGGCGTTGCTCTACCTGCCCGCATCGGACAGGCCTGTGCCCTGCATCATCGTGGCCTGCGGCCACGGCGGATCGAAGTCCGCGCTCTACGCGCAATATGCCGGACAACTCTATGCGAAGAACGGATTTGCCGTGCTGGCCATCGATACCATTGGCGAAGAGGAACGCCACCCCGAGCGCAATATGGGCGCGCGGGGCCATGACCTCTACAACCTGCCGAAAGAAGAGCGGGCGGACTTCATGCAAAACAGGATGAAGCGATCGGTCCTTGGCAAGATCGTGTGGGACCTTATACGCGGCGCGGACTACCTCGAATCCCGCCCGGAAATCGACTCGAACCGACTGGGCGTCGTGGGCTATTCCCTCGGCGGGTCCAGTGCGGGGCCTTTCGCTATGATCGATGCCCGCGTGAAAAGCGCCATCATCACCGGCTGGGGCTTCACCCAACTGGCGGTGGAGTGGGGCAAGCCCTGCTCCCAGGTTCCCTATGAAGATTTCTCGGAGATGATGAGCTTCGCCGAAATGACCGCGCTCGCCGCGCCCCATGCGGCCATGCTGATTTACAACGGCACGCAAGACTCGGTGATCGATCACAGCGAAGGCGGTGCGGCTCTCCAGCGCTTCACCGAAGAGAATACGGCAGCGGCCAAAGCACTGCTCGCCGCATCCGGAACGCCCCACGTGCTGGAGACCGCCTGGGAGGAGGGCGCATGCCACCGGCCCTATTTCCTCACGCCCCGTGCGCTGCAATGGATGGAGACACACCTGGCGGGCACCGAGCCTCCATCCGACATTGCGACCATCAAATATGGCGATTGGGTATCCGCACAGGGGCGGAAAATCGAAGAACTCTATAACACCGAACAACGGGAACGGGGCACAGTCGTCGTCGATGTGGGCGCGGTGTACCGTGATCCCGCTACCCTCGCCTGCCTGCCGCCGGATGCGCCGGGAGCGGAGTACACCTTTGAAGGGTGGGTGGAGCGGTGTATTGAGCGTGCCCAATAAGACACCGATAGCTCGGTTGTTGCCTCAGTCCTCTGTAGCAGCGCAAGAACTTCAACTTGTGCCACGCGATCCGGCAACGCCGGTTCGCGTGCCTTGAGCGAGCGTGGCTCGTGCTATCAACGGTCATCACGCCGCAGCGGTTTGTATGACCCAAAGCCGTTCACCAAGTACGACGAGAATCGGTCTTGGGTAAACAAGGGCAGCGTAAGAACATGTTAAACGCTTCGGGCAAACGAGGCTCGGGACACACGAACCGGCGTTGCCGGATCGCGTGGCACGTCTCACCGCGCCTCTCGCTTTAAAAACGCATTCTCTCGGCTTCTCGTGCATTCCAAGTCGGAGAAATTCCTTTTACTCCTCCGCGGGTACATCAGGAAAGGCATCGCGGATGACGATGAAGTCTTCGATGTTGTCCAGAAACACCCCGGTGAGCGTGTCGTCGAACTGCTTTCCCCGCTGCTCGCGGAAGTAATCCAGAATGCGGTCGAGCGGCCAGGCTTCTTTGTAGACCCGCTTCACGCCCAGCGCATCAAAGACGTCCGCGATGGCGGTGATGCGGGCAAACACGTGGATTTCGTCGCCCGCAAGGCCATTCGGATAGCCCGCACCATCGGGGCGCTCGTGATGCTGCAACGCAATCATGGCGGCGGCCCCCAACAGCTCGCGTTTGCTGTGGCAGAGCATTTCATAGCCCACGGTCGTGTGGGTCTGCATCAGGCGCATTTCGGCGTCGTTCAGCTTGCCCGGCTTTTTCAGGATCGAGTCGGGAATGGCCATCTTGCCCAGATCGTGCATCGGCGAGGCAAATCGGAGCACGGCGGTCTCCTCGCGGCCCAGGCCCGCTCTCTGCGCGAGCAGCGCGCAATACTCCGCCACGCGCTTGACGTGGTTCCCTGTTTCCCGCGAGCGCGTCTCCACGATTTCACCCAGTTTGAAGATAATCTCCCGCTGCGTTTCCAGGATCTCGCCGTTCAGGCTGATGTTGTCGTAGGCGATGGCCACGTTCTTGCAGAAAATCTGGAGCAGATACTGATCCCATTCGTCGAGTCCCTTCCAGCCCTTCAGGTAGAGGAGACTTTCCGAGCCGTTCTCCGATCGGAAATAGCCCACGTAGCGATTGTCATCGAGGTAGAGCTCCTTGCGCTGCTTCCGTGCCTCGGCGAGACAGGTGAGCACGTCTTCATCCGTCAGATCTTCGACGGCATGACTCACAAAATCGGAGTAGATCCCCGTGCCGGTGACAATGCGCAAGGTGCCATCACTGGAAGTGGCCGCGAAGCCCGATGTCTTGCAATACAGCGCGTCCTCCTTCAGATTGAGCAGGGCGGTGAGCTGGGTGAGCACGCCCGTGGAAAACTGCTCCATCGCCCGCGTCTCAAAGATACTCGACGAGGCGTGGAGGATGGTCTCCAGGCCGCGTTTGTTGGCTTCGAGGGTCTGCAGGTGCTGGTAAGAGCGGAGAGAGGCCACCATGGTGGTGAAGAGCTTGGTGGCGGTCAACTCCGTCTTTGCTTTGTAATCGTTGATGTCATAGTTGAGGATCACCTGCTCTTCCGGCGCCTGACCCGGCTGGCCGGTGCGGAGCACGATACGGATATTAAAATTGTGCAGATCCTCCCGGATGTGCTTGGCTAGCTCCAGTCCGGCATTCTCGGTTTCCATGACGACATCGAGGAGCACCATGGCCGCGTCGGGATGGGCCTGGAGCAGGACCCGAGCCTCGGCTGCGGAGTGGGCGCTGACAAATTCGAGCGGTCGGTTGTCGAATATAAATCCGTCCAGCACGAGCCGTGTCACGTTGTGCACTTCGGGCTCGTCGTCGACAATCAGCACTTTCCAGGGATGCCCCGTCCGTTCCACCACCGCCGCCCCATCGTCGTCGGCGAACATGAGTGCATCATCGTCTTCCTGGAGGATCTCTGGGGAATGGCTCATACTTCATTGTCCTCAATGGTGGTTGCCATGCGAATGTAGAAGGTGGTGCCCTCCCCGGGTGTACTTTCGCAATGGATGCTTCCCTGCAGTTGGCTTGAAACGATGTTATAGAGGATATGGAGCCCCAGCCCGCTGCCGCCCGTACCGCGGCGCGTGGTGAAGAAAGGATCGAAAATACGCCCCAGATACTCCGGTGGAATGCCCTTGCCATTGTCCCGGTAGGTGAAGAGCAGCTCTTTTTCCTCCGGGGTGAAGCGCATCAGGATCTGCCCCTCGTCTTCCGGCTCGAAGCCGTGGATCATGGAATTTACGATAAGATTGGTGATCACCTGCGAGAGCGCGCCGGGGTAGGTGTTCAGTTCCAGACCTTCGGGGCACTCCAGCGTGATCTCGTGCTTCGTCTTCTTCAGCTTGGGCTGGAGGCTCAACAACACCTCGCCCACGTACTGCTTCAGATCGAAAACCCGCATGGCCTCGCTCGACTGATCCACGGCGACTTTCTTGAAGCTCTGCACCAGCTCCGAGGCTCGCGTGAGGTTGGTCATGAGCATGGTGGTGGATTCGCCCGCAATTTTCAGGTAGTTGTCCAGGTCGGATTTCTTCATGCCGTTGCTGGCGAAGCGGTCCAGCAATTCGCGCGTCTTGATCTGCAGGTGCGACGTGGCGGTGACCGCCACGCCCACGGGCGTGTTGATCTCGTGGGCCACGCCCGCCACGAGCTCGCCCAGCGCGGCCATCTTCTCCGAAGTAATCAGCTTGTTCTGCGCGCGCTCCAGATTTTCCAGGGTGTCCCGCAGCTCCCGGTTCGACTGCTCCACCGCCCGCGTGCGCTCGGTGACGCGGACCTCCAGGGATTCATTCATCTCGCGCAGGGCGTCCTGCGCGTAGCGACGTTCGGCCTCTTCGTAAGCCAGCACCAGGAAATCCGAAGCCGATGCGGCAAACTGCGCCTCCTCGGGAAACCAGGGGCGGCGGCCACCCACATGCTCGAAGAACATCAGCCCGCGCAGTTCCCCACCAAGATTGATCTGGGCGATGAGTATGGCGGTGGTGTTGTGCTCGTTGAGGTACGCGGTCCAGAGGCTCTCGGTGCGCGGGTCGTGCATCGCGTCGTCCGTGCTGATGATCCGTTGCCCCTGGACGGCGTCGCGCAATGCCGCCGAAAACGCCACCGGCTCGGGCCGTTTCATGTCCTTGAGCACGCCCCCGGTGCCCGCCAGCACATAGACATTGGCCAGACGCTTGCCATCCTCCATGATGCGCCAGACGGATACCCGATCCAGTTCGAGGGAGGTCGCGCACTCGTAGGCGATGGTCCTCAGCAGCACATCAAAATTGCCCGCGGACTCGCGGTGGGTCTGAGCCAGCGAAGTGAGCGCCTGATTGTGGCGCCGAATCCGATCACGGCTTGCCTCCAGCGCGTCTTCGGCCAGTTTCTGCTCGGTCACATCCTTGACCAGCCCGGTGTATTCATAAACGCCTCCCGAGCCGCTCCGGGAAAGGCGAAAGTCCACCGGAAAGCGCTCCTGGTTTCGACGGAGCCCGTAGACCAGCGGGGGGCGACCGTTGCCGTCCTGCGACAGAAAGCGTTCGAATTGCACGGGGCCCCCGCCAGTTTCGGCGGCGAGGAGCAGGCTGACGGGCCGTCCCACGGCGTCGGCCATGCTGTAGCCGAAGAGTTTCTCCGCGCCGGGGTTCAGGCTGGTAAGCAGGCCTTGATGCGTGAAGGTTACGATACCGTCCTGGATGTCGCGCACGATGTGATCGGAGCGGGCCACCGCTTTCTGAAGGTAGTCCAGCACCTGGTTGTAACGCCGGGCGATCTGTCCCACTTCCGTGAAGGGCTCCACGGGGGCCCGGGCGCGCAGGTCGCCGGTCTGCCCCTGCGAATCCATAACCTTCAGGAGATCGATAAGCTCGGTCGTGGCGCCGTGCTCGGAGAAGTTCAGTCCCTGCTCTTCGGCTTCCGCAGACACGCGGAATGGGAATATCCGGTTGAGGGGCCAGCAGATAAGAAAAGTCAGCCCGAAAGCCCATACCGCGGCGGATGCCACACCCAGACACTGCGCGATGAACTGCCCCCGGAAATCCAGCCCCGTTCCCAGGAGCGTCGCGTTGCCGAAGAGGGCGACGGCCAGCGTCCCCCAGATTCCTGCCCCAAGGTGCACGGGAATCGCGCCGACCGCATCGTCAATCCGGAATTTGATCAGCAGATGGTCGAGGGCGAGCATGATCATGCCGCCTACGCTCCCGATCACGAGGGACTCTGTGGCGGTGACCGCGTGGCAGTTTGCCGTAATGGCCACCAGACCCGCCAGGGTACCGTTGATCACCAGCTCCGCATCCGGGCGTTTACGCAGCGTCCAGCCAATGGCAAGGGTAGTGATGCCACCGAAGCAAGCCGCGAGCGCCGTGTTGGCAACGATGCGCGCCACACTCGCCTCCAGGGTGAGCGTGCTTCCCCCGTTGAAGCCGAACCACCCCAAAAATAGCAGCAGCGCGCCCAGTACGCTCATGGGCAGGTCGTGCCCGGTGATGCGCTGGGGCGGCCCGCCTTCCGGGAAGCGGCCATGGCGCGGGCCAATGAGCAGCAGGATCGCCAGCGAGACCCAGCCGCCCACACTGTGGACCACCGTGGAACCCGCGAAATCAACAAATCCACGGTTGCCCAGCCAGCCGCCGCCGGAGGCGCCGTCCGCACCATTCCAGACCCAATGACCCAGGACGGGATAGATCAGCCCCGAGACAATTACCGCCACGAGCGAGTAGCTCAGGTAGTGCATGCGCTCGGCGGCGGCACCGGAGAGAATCGTCACTGCCGTTGCGCAGAACATGGCCTGAAAGAAGAAGAACGCGGTCCGCCATTCACCGATGGATTCGAAGGGCAGGAGAAACGAATCCGTGCCCACCCAGCCGCTTCGGGTCGCGCCAAACATGAGGCCGAAACCAAGGGCCCAGAAGAGGCAAAAGGAGATACCAAAGTCGGTGAAATTTTTCAGCGCCACGTTGATGCTGTTCTTCGAGCGCGTGAACCCACTTTCGAGGCACATGAAGCCGCCCTGCATCATGAAGACCAGCGACGCGGTCACCAGCATCCAAAGAATATCCGATTGCTCCTGGGACATGCTTCTCCTCGCTCGGGACAGGGGAAATCCATACCCTAATGTAGGATTTGCGGAGTAATCCGTACGCGAGGGTGGCTTTCCAGTCCACTTCCATTGCCTGATATGGAATTAAGCAGGAAATGTGCCCGGGATGCATACGCGTGAAAAGGGTTGGAGAAGGAGCGCGTCGACGGACGGCGAATGCGTCAGTCGTCCAGTTCCACCACGGTGTGCGCCCAATTTTCCGTGCGGAACACGAGCCATGTGAGGAACAGGCGGCTGAGGTGACTGATCAAAATCGCCATCCACACGCGCTCGGGGGTGAGCGCCTGATGCCACTGATACCACCAGCAGATGCCCAGCAGCACCACGATCTGGGTGAGGAAAGCGATGTACATGGGAAGCTTGGTCTCGCCCGCGCCCTGAAGGCCGCCCGTCAGGGCCAGCGCCACGGCGATGACTACGCCGGAAAAGGTCAGGTACTGCAGGAGCGAAACGCCAATGGGCACGATGGGCCCGTGACTCGCGCCGAAGATGGCCAGCAACTCCGTGGGGAAACACCAGAAGACGGCGCCGATCAGCACCGCCCAGGCACCGCCAAAGGTCGCCGCAACGCGCACGGCGCTTTTCCCGCGTTCATGTTTTCCAGCGCCGATATTCTGCCCCATGAGGGTTCCGGCGGCGGCCCGAAGCCCGAAACTGGTCCAGGTAATCAGCGAAAACAACTGGGCATAGCAGATGGTATAGGCCGCCAGGGCCGGTGCGGAAATGCCCGCCTCCATCGCGCCGAGAAAGCGCATGATGAGGGTCCCACCGATGTTGAGCAGCACCCCCTGAATGCCCGTGGGGATGCCGATGCGGGCGATGACTTTCATGGTGGCGAAATCCGGCACGAGGCGATACTGCTCCGGCGGGAGGATGAGCATCTTTCGTCGCAGCACGAGGGCGATGGAGATCGAGACGGTGAACAAGGGGGCGAGGACGGTGCCCAGCGCCGCCCCGACGGCCCCGAGCGCCGGGAAAGGACCCGCGCCGGTGATCAGCATCGCGCTGATACCCACGTTGAGAAAGGTGGCCAGCACGCCGAGTATCAGGGGGGTCTTGGCGTCGCCCGTGGCCTGAAAGGCGCCGGTGAACATGAAGCTCAGGAAGAGCGGCGCGCCGAATACGAAGAGCACGCGGAGATAGGGAAGGGCGTGCACCTGGACCTCCGGCGGGGCCTCCACGAGATCGAGGAGGTGGGGCGCCAGAAAGTACCCCGCGGGCGCCACGATGAACACCAGGATGTAAACGGAGGACAAGAAGGCCTCATAGGCCACGCGGCTCATGTTCTCCCGATCCTGCCGGCCGGCATAGCGGGAAATGAGGACGTTCATTCCGTGGAAGAGGGAAGCGATGAACACCACAATGACGAGGAAGACCTGCCAGGCCACCCCGATGGCCGCATTGGCCGCGTTGGACTCGGAGACAATATAGTGTCCCACGAGGATATGGTCCACCATCCCGTGGAGCCCGTTGACCAGATTGAGCAGCGTGACGGGCCACGCCAGCTTCCAAACGGACCAGACAATGTTGCCGGAAACCAATTCGTCGTCGAATTTTCTCATGAATTAGGGCTTCAACTGCCGTCGAGGGCGGGTGGATTTCCGGAAGAATCAGGGAATCGGTACTATACCACGAGGACGCTGGGTGTTGATAGCCGTTTCGGCGCACGCAACCCGCCCGCCCCCGGTCATCGCCCCAATCAGTCGCGAAACAGCTCGTGGCACGCGTTGCAGGAATTATTCAGGGCCTTAAAGGCCGCCGTGGCGCCCCCGGGCTCATTGGCGCGCAATGCCTCTTCCAAGGTCGCCGCCGCATCGAGGGCCCGCTTCATCTCTTGCTGGTATGCGGCGGGGCGGTCCCCCTCGCTCTTGAGGCGAAGGATTTCGGTGAAGCTCTCACGGAGCTGGAGGGCCTCGTGGGGCGGTGCGATGTCTGGGTGATCCTCCGGTGATTTCCAGCCCGCTTTCTCCGCCAAGGCCAAATTGTCCTTCTGGCGATCGATCAAGGCCATGGCCTCTTGAAAAGGTAGTGTG
This sequence comes from Candidatus Hydrogenedentales bacterium, assembly GCA_041859365.1. Taxonomy (GTDB): domain Bacteria; phylum Hydrogenedentota; class Hydrogenedentia; order Hydrogenedentales; family JAEUWI01; genus JAEUWI01. The sequence goes on along the minus strand of JBHEKR010000341.1, from coordinate 21,248 downwards.
ACCGCGATGGCGGGAAAGGTTACATCCACGGCGGCGAGCTCTTCTTTCGTCGGCAGCGTAAAAGTGTCGATAATCTCGTACAGCCCGGTGTACTTCGCCGCCGTGCCCGCTGCCTTCAGGAAGGCATTTGCCTGGCCGGGCTGCCACCGGCCGGAAGCCTCCATACCCGCCGCCACGGCCGCCGGGCCCCGGTGCTTGCCGTGGTGGCAGTGGAAGTAGACCGGCCCCTCGGTATCCGTCAATATGCGGCCAAACTGGAGGCCCCGCTCGCGTGAAAAGCCGTCATAGCCGATGGGGAGGTGGATGTAGCGCAGGCCATACTTCTTCGCCGTTTCCACATCCGGCTTCGCACCATCCACGCTGACGATGGTCTTAATGCCCAAGTCGGCCAGTGCCTTCAGCGCTGCTTCCGTGTGGGGCTCGCCGCCGCTGTAGACCGAATCCGTTACGCGGAACACATTCTCGCAGCCGCTGACTTCAAGCTTGTTCCAATCCGCGCCCGCATCCGCCGTCGCACAAACCAGCACTGCCAGTGCAATCCACATGACGCCCTCCGTGGTGCGGGCGTGCCGCCCGCCGTTGCCGCTGAGATAAGCAACTCCCGCGAGCACACCACGTGCCCGCGGGAGTTAAAACGTAGTCTACTTCTTGGAAAGATCGCGGTAGTAGAGCTCTTTCGCTTCCGCCGTCATGCCCGAGTTGTGGCACTGGATGGCGAAGAAGCCCTTGGTGAACTCCGTGTCCTCGTAGGTCGTCACGAGTTCGTCGTTGATATAGATTTCAATCTTCGGTCCCACGGCCTTCACGCGCATGGCAAACCATTCGCCGTCTTTTGTGAGCAGCTTCGACGCCTTGCCCACGCCCTTGCCCGGCTTCCAAAGCCAGCCCGTGTGGGCTTCCTGGCTGTTGCAGATCTGGGCCTCGTAGCCCTCCGGATAGCCGTTTACGTTGTCCGCCGGCGGATTGGCCCGGAAATAAAGACCGCTGTTCGCGTTCTTGCCCTCCTCGGTCACCGCAATCCGGAACATACCCTTCACTTCAAGATCCGTAAGCTCCGGTCCAATGTAGATGTGACCCTGTTTCCCGGGCGAACGTCCCACCATGACCCCGTCCTTCACTTCCCACACCGCATCGCCGCGCGGCGTCCAACCTTCCAGATCCTTGCCATTGAAAAGGGAGATCCATTCGCCGCCCTCTTCGGCTTCCTTCTCCGCCGATGCGGCGGGCGCCGTCGCCGGGGCTTCCGCCGGCGCTTCATTTACTGTGCCCGAGCCCTCGGCCGGTGCGGCGGATTCGTCCGCCGGCGCGGATGCGGCCTCCGCCGGGGCCTCCGTGGCGGGAGCCGTCTCGCTCTTGGGACAACCGACCAGCATCAGGGCCGGGAACAGGGCAAGCAACATAAGATACTTCGATTTCATGGTTAAAACCTCCCTTGCAAGGCAAGTATGGTGGGACTGGAGGCTGGCGATCGTGCGCAGCCACTAAGGCGACATTCTGTCGAAATACCCCGTGCAATACAACTTTTTGGAACCGTGCCGACGAATCAGGACGACGCCTGGAGAGGGACCCAGCCCAGGACCGGCAATGGAAAATTCGATTCGTAAAGAGTTACGGAGTCCGCCACGTCACACGTACCGTATGTACTTTGCCATATCGAACAAACAGGCAATAAACAGGTCCTTGACCTTCGGCTGTCCTTCCAGTAGCATTACTCCGTCGGGCGCAGTTCTTGCAATGCTTGGAATCCTTTCTGATCGTCTGGAGGTATGGCTTCATGAGACGTTTCGCTTGGCTCGGCCTCTTCGCGATGGCCCTCACGGTCCCCGCCGCGCCCGTCAGGTACCTCACCTACAATCAGGCCACCGAAGTGAACCTGCGCGATGCCGCAGGCATGGAGGCGGACGCGCGGGAAACGAATGTGCTCGTGGCCGAGGGTAATGCCATCTTCGGCGCGACTTCGGGCGATGTCTGCCATGTCTTTCGTTTCGATCTCGAAACACAAAAGGTCGAGGTACTCGCAACCGTCCCCGGCACGAACACGGTCATGCGGGGGCTTGTGGTGGATGGGGACACGGTCTACTTCGGCACGGTGCTGACGAAGGAGCAGCTCTGGCTCAAGATTCGAAACGATGAGCCCAATTTCGATCCTGAAGACGCCAACCTGATCCCCATCAAGGCCGAGTATAACACTGGCCACCTTTACCGAATCAGCGAGGGCAAACTGGAGGACCTGGGCGTTCCCGTGCCCAATCAGGGCATCCACACCATGACCCTGGATAAACAGCGCGGCCTCATCTACGGCGTCACTGCGCCCAACGGCCGCTTCTTCATCTACGACACGAAGACCGGCAAGGTGGAGCACACCGCTTTCGGCGAGACGTATTCCATGGTCTCGAATCACCGCGTGGGGCTGGTCACCGTAGATCGTGAACTCGCAGGCATCACCCCGGGCGAGGCCGAGTGGAACAATCGCCTCATCGCGAAGGCCATGCACGTGGCCTCCGACGGAAAGATGTACACCTCCGGATGGGACGGCCAGATCCTCCGCTACGACCCCGAGGTGACCGATCTCCAGCAGCGCTTCACCGCGGTGGGTTACATCCCCTCTGTTCCCGGACGAAACTATTGGAACCGTATCGACGCCATCGTGGAAAAGGATGGCCACCTCTACATGGGCACTTCCGACGGCTACATCGTGAAGTACAATCTGGCCACGGAGGAGATGGGCGTTTTCGGCAAGCCCATCCGCGCTATCGACATCATGGGCATGGCCTTCTCTCCGCTGGACGGCCGACTCTATGGCGTGAGCGGCGGTGGAGAGGAGGGCATGAGCCGGCTCTGGTCGTGCAACGTGGGCGACGGCACCTTTGACATCGATTTTCCCGCCAAGCAGGTCTTTCAGAATCGTCATCGCGTGGGTGCGGTGGCCTGCGCGTCCGACGGCACCCTGGTCGCGGCGGAGGCCATTCGTGTGGCAAATTTGTGGGTGCTCACGCCGGGAGAAAAGAAGCCCTGGGAGAAAAGCGGGATACTCCCGCCCACCACGGTGGGCGAAGGACGTGTGGCCGTGGTGCCCGAGGACCGCTTTTATCTGCGCAAACCCCTGGAGGTCGATGTTTATCCGATACCCTCCGAAATGCACGGCGGCTCGGGCTACACCGCCATCGAGCAGGATCGAAAAGGCCGGGTCTATGTGGGCACGGCCTACTACGGAAAAGCGGCGCACCTGACCCAGCTCGATCCAAAGACCGCCGCGTGGCGCGCCGTTTTTCGCTCCGATGAATTGACCGGCCAGTACGGCAGGGGCCAGGGCATACCCGGGAAGATTCACACCAAGTTGCGCCTCGGGGCGGACGGCAAGATCTACGGAGCCATGAAGCAGGGCTACGAGTTGCACTACGAGATCCGCGCGGACGTGGGTGAAGCGCCGGAGGGCGCGCGCGGCAGTCAGTACACCTGCCACATGTTTTCCTACGATCCCAGGACCGATGTGACCCTGGATCTTGGACCCGGCTGGCCGCAGGAGGGTATCACCAGTTTCGACATCGATACGGATCGCGGATTTCTTTATGGTTCTTCCGATGCGGGGACCTTCTTCCTGGTGTACAACATGGCCACGAAGCGCGTGTGGAACGCGGGCAACATGGCCAGACCCCACCCGACGCGCTACATGCCCATCGACCCCGGCACAGGCAAGATCTATCATCCCGGCGAAACCACGCCCTCAGGCAGGAACTTCATGAGCGTGTGGGACCCGGAGGAATTTCGCCTGCGCGATATCGAGGTGGTGGGGGATGAGGGTTTGAAGTATGTCCACTCCTATGCCTCCGCCTGTGGCGCGCCAGGGACGAATACCTACTACGGCCTCGCGGGTGACACGATCTTCGAGATGAGTCTGGACACCGGCAAGGATGGTAAGCTCCATACACGTCCCTTGTGTTACGTGGGTGTTGATGGGGATTCAAAGCACTCGGGGGTGCAGGCCTTTGAGCGCGGACCCGATGGACGTATCTACTGGGGCAGCACGGGCGGGCGCAATGTGCCCCTGGACATTTTCGTGTGGGATCCGAAGACCGAGACGAAGACCTATCTCGGTTCCTGTGCCACGGGTGGCGACTACATTCGCTGGAGTCACCTTCAGGGCATGTCCTTGGACGAGAGGGGCAATCTTGCCATGCATATTCTATACGCGGAGATCACGCCGGAGCAGCGGAAGCACTGGAAAGTGTCAAAAGACTTCGAGTACGAAGAGATCGACGAGCAGGCCCACTTCAAGGGCTATCCAACACTCGATGAAGGCACATTCTACAGCGTGTACTACGTGAAAAATGCCACGAAATTGAAGTAGGAAGATAGGGAGCCACGGAGAAAAAAGAAATTGTGGACCACGGAAGGACACGGAAGCTCACGGAAATGAACAACCTCAATTCAGTCGGGCCAGTGCCTTGCGTGCAGCAAGTACGACCGACTTTTCGCGGGCTAATCTGGATTTGCGCGAATTTGCGAAAATTTGCGGTTCAGATCATCGGATTTTGAAGTTCGGAGCAGTATGAACACTCCCATAGGTTTCGGTATTCTCGGTGCGGGGCTCGTGAGCCCTTTTCACGCCAACGCCATCCTTCATTCCAGCGGCGGACGTCTGGTTGCCATCGCCGACGTGGATCAGGCCCGGGCGGATGGGCGCGCATCGGAATTTGGCGTCGAGGCGCGCTACAGTCTGGAGGCGCTCCTGGGTGATCCCGCGATTAGCGTGGTCAACATCGCCACCCCAAACCATCTCCACTTCGAGGCTGTCCTGGCCTGCGCGAAGGCGGGCAAACACGTGCTCTGCGAAAAACCCCCGGCCATGTCGCTCACCGAGACCGATCAGATGGTCGCGGCCTGCGCGGAGGCCGGCGTGAAGTTCGGTTGCACGGTGCAGTGCCGCGTGCGCGATGCCGTGACCGCCATAAAGAACGCGGTTGACAGCGGACGCTTCGGGCGATTGCTCCATGCGGACACGTACATGAAATGGTACCGACCCGCCGACTATTACCATATGGATCCGTGGCGTTCCTCGCGCCAGTGCGGGGCCGGGGTGACGATCCAGCACGCCTTTCACTACATCGACCTGCTGGTCTACCTCGTCGGCCCCATGAAGCGGGTCGATGCGCGGATGGCCAATTTACAGCACCCCTCCGTGGATCTGGAGGATACGCTCTCGGCCTTTGTGGCGTACCAATGCGGCGCCCACGGCGTGGTCCAGGCCTCCACCGCGCTCTGGCCCGGCTCGGATCTGCGTGTTGAGATTCACGGCGAGAAGGGCACGGCGATCCTCGTCGGCGAGCGTATGGCGGAGTGGAAGTTCAAGGACGAGCAGCCAGAAGACGAAGCAATACGGAAACTGGGCAGCGCGGAGCAACACACGGCCGCAGGCGGTGCCGCAGACTTCGGCTTTCGCGATCACCTTGTGGTGGTGCAGGATATGATTGACGCGATCCGCGCGGATCATGAGGTGGTGATCCCCGTGAAGGGCGTGCGCCACACGCTGGAAGTGGCCCTCGCCATGTATGCATCCGCGAAACGCGGCGGCCCGGTGGAACTACCCCTGGCTCCGGAGGCGGAGATCTGGTGATGTGAAGACTTGGCGACGCGGTATGTTCGGTTTTACCGATTTGGATTGACCGGATGACTTATCGTCCCGTGCGGTCTGTGGCAGGCCGTCAGGCTGGCTGCAGAGACTTTTCTGTGTGAGCTGTGTTGAACTTGGAGCGTGTCTACACGCATGTCTTCCCCGCGAATGCGGGGATCCAGTGCGCTGGCGATGGGCCTCTCGCTATTCGCTGGGTCCCCGCATTCGCGGCGAAGACAGGTTAGGGTATTCCTTATCGATGAGAGGAGTGTTTGGGCATGCATAGTATCAGCGGCGAAGTGAACCATACCCGATTTCATGCTTTCGCAACTATGACCTTCCTGATTCTGACGACGGTTACCAACGCCGCGGAGCCCGGCAAAGCCGAAGTCATGTCCGCCATGAAGCGGTCTACGGACTACATGATGGACACAGTCTCCAATCGCGGCGGCTTCGTCAGTATGTACACCGAAGATCTATCCCGGCAGTGGGGCGAAGTGCCCGCGCGACGCTCCATGATCTGGGTGCAGGATCCCGGCACGGTCACCGTGGCCAAGATGCTGCTGGAGGTCCACGAGGCCACAGGCGAGGAAGTCTTCCTGAACGCCGCGCGCCAATGCGCCGACGCGCTTATCTGGGGGCAACTCCCTTGCGGTGGCTGGAATTATTTCATCGATTTTGAGCCGGAAGGTACCGCGAAGTGGTATGAAGAGATCGGCGCCAATGCCTGGGGCTGGGACGAGTTCTACCATTTCCACGGCAATGCGACCTACGACGATCTCACCACGGCCACAGCGGCGGACTTCCTGCTGGATCTGTACACCCTCACCATGGACCCGGCCTATCGCGATGCCGTGATGAAGGTCATCGACGGCATGCTGGCCTCCCAGTATCCCGTGGGCGGCTGGCCCCAGCGATACCCGGTTCACGCCCTGCCCGACGGCGCGGGGCACGTGGAGGACTACTCCGCCTACCTCACCTTCAACGACGACGTAATCCTGGGCAACATCAAGTTTCTGCTGAAGGCCCATAAGCTGCTGGGCCTGCGTGAGTGCCGGGTGTCCGCCGAGCGTGGCATGCAGTTCTACCTTATCTCCCAATTGGGTACGCCCCAGGCCGGCTGGGCTCAGCAATACACCCTGGATGTCCAGCCGGGCGCGGCACGGGAGTACGAGCCACGATGCGTCGCGCCCAGCCAGACCGTACAGAACATCTACGACCTCATGCGCTTCTACAAGGTCACGGGCGACCGGTGCTACCTGCGCGGTATCCCCGACGCCCTCGACTGGCTTGATCGCGATCGACTCCCGGAAGGCCACGCCACCGCGGGCCAGACCCATGCCCAGTTCGTGGACATTGGCACGGGCAAGCCGCTCTACGCCCACCGTGAGGGACCCAACCGAGTGGAGGGCCGCTACTGGGTTGACTATACCCCCGGCAATTTTCCCGATCACTACGGCATGCAGATCACCATCGACGTCGCCGAAATTCGGAAAGAATATGACCGCGTTTTTGCCCTGCGCCCCGAAGCGGCCATAAGAGAGGAAATCTGGCCGGTCAATGCGTTGCCCCAGACGTCCGGCGACGAAGCGAAGAAGATCCTTGATGCGCAAGACGGGGAAAAAGGCATCTGGCTGGAGAATCTCTCCGCCGCCGATCACATTGACTGGAAATATAGACCGCGCTTCGAGTTTCGCGGTATCAGCACCCGCACCTGGTGCAACAACATGCGCGCGCTCGCGGGCTATATCTCCGCCGGCAAGTGAAGTTCACGAATCAGCTCAGCCACCAGCGCCGAAGGCCTTCTGGATTTCCGCCCAGTAGCCCGGCAGCTTGGCGGAGGCAAGCCATAGCGACAGCAGGAGGCTGGCGGCCAGAAAGGCGTTGCGCATGGCGCTCGCTTTGTATTCGCCCATGACCGATCGCTTGTTGATAAGGTACGTGATGATGATGATCGCGATAGGCACGATTACAATGTTCACACCCATGAGGAGGATGATTTTGAGCAGGGCGGGGAACTCCCAGAATGGCGCAAGCGCGGACGGCGCCGCGATCCAGAAGATCAGCAGCCAGCGGAAGGGCTTGTTGTCTTTCGTGAAGCGCCAATTCAACTTCACGGTATCGAGGCAGAAATAGCACATCAATTGCGCCACCACAATGAGCGTGGTCAGCCCACAGACGAAGAGGCCCGCGGCAAATATTTTGGGCGAGAGCCCGCTCAGGGCCTCCGGCAGGGCTCGGGTCAGCACCCGGCCGGCTTCCCCCACGGTCTGGATGGAGGCATGATTTTCGAGAGGATAGAGGGCGTATCCGCCGGCCATGAGCACCATGACCGAGTAAAGGCCGAAAACAACGCCCAGATTCAGCACGGAGTTTCGAAAGTAGCGCGGCAGGTCGGCCGGTGTCGCGTTGTCGTCCGCATGAAAGTAAGAGAAGCTCAGCAGTGGCGCCGCGGCAAGCGCCCCTCCGGCGATGGCCACGATGGAGCCGTACGCGTCGCGCACCCGCTCCGTACCGGGTACGATAAGATCCGGGGGGATGGAGGGCGCCAGGCCGCCCAGCACCAAGCCGAATTCCCCCAGACTGCGCAGCGCTACAACGAGGAAGCAGCCGAACATGAAGAAAAGCAGCCCCGTCATGACTTTCTGAGCCCGCGCGTAGCCCCCGGAAAGGAGCAGCAGCAACATCGCCGCGGCGAGTGTGGGAGAGAGGATCATCGTAGCCAACTTGTAAGACTGAATTGCCTCCGGCGTGGCGTCCGCTCCCGGCTTGTACCAGTTGGCCATCGCCAGCAGCGACTCGGTCATCACCGACATCTGGCCCATGTTCACGAAAATATTGAACAACACCATCACCACAATCACGAACCACGTCACGCCGGGGTGGATCTCGTCGCGGATAACCGAAAGCATACCTTTCCCGTTGGACAGGATCCCCACCCGCGCCCCGGAATCCAGACAAATCACCAGAGCGGGAAGAATGAGCAGCGCGAGCCACAGCAGGTCATAGCGGAACCACGCCCCGGCCAGCACCAGCGCGCTCGTGGAGCCCGCGCCCATGATACCTGCCGTCATTACGGCGGCCGGTCCAACGAAAGCCGCCACCAGACGAATCCAGGCCGACATGACGGATCGTTCTTCAGTCATTGCGATCTTACCTTTCATTCAGGTTGCCCGCTCAAAGGGCGAATGGGCTCTACCGTACTGGAAGGTGTGCCTTACGTCTCACCACGGCCCTGTGCCCTTGAATTCAAAGCGTAAAGGCGTCATGAAGCGTGCGTAGGCGCTATTCACCTGGCCCAGGTCTTCCGTCGGCTCAAAGAGCAGCAGCGCCTCTTCCGTGCCGAAGATAGTGCCCGCGCTCACGGCGGTGTTCAGATCCAGCGCAGACCCCGAAGTGCCCAGTGGATAGACCATGGGGCGGGACCAATAGACGAAGCCCCAGCCATACTGGCCGAGGTAAGTGCACGGCGTCGCCTGGGGCGTCACGCCACCGAGATAATTTCCGGCAAACTGATTCTTCCGCAGCGTGGCCAGACCAAAACCCTTATCCTGGTTGTAGGCCGCAATCCACCACTGGTCACGATCCAGCACGCCCAATCCGCCCGGTACGTGCCCTTCCACCGCTGCCTGGCCCAATTCATTCCGGTGTTCGTTAATCTTTCGCACCTGTGTGCCGACGCCGGGCTGTGGCCAGGCATAGTGCGTGAAAATCTCGGGACTCTCCTCTTTGGTCGGATCCGGGTTCTCCGGCGGACGCCTCGAGTGACTCACCACCACTTCCCCCATGCGGATGGCATGGGCGGAACGATTCTGGGTGAGCCGCATGGTCGATGAAACATGTACCTGAGGATTGTGGGCATAGAATGTGTAGGTGATGGAGACTTCCACGTCGGTATAATTGTGCATCGGTCCCCAGCGGTGGTAACGCAGCGCGAGCGGACCGCCTTCCACCTTCTGGTTGGGCGGCGCGGGCCAGTCGTAGTCATGGTCCCAGCTCTGGGGCGGGCTCCAGATGTCCACGCCGAAATGGATCGGAATGCTCTGGTAAAAGAGTTCCGAGTTCTCCGCCTGCTTCGCCGGCAGGATACGCTGAATGGCGCCCGACTTGGGATCCAGTTTCATCCGGTAATATTCGTTGGCTATCGTGAGTCCAGGAGCTTCCCCCGAAATCTGCAAGCCGCCTTCAATCGCCGCCGAGGGAAGGTCTGTCCCGGCAGGCGCGCCGTCTGGATGCCCCCAGAAAAGACGGTAAGTCGCGGTCTGATTCGCCGCGCAATCCGCAAGAAATATGATGTTGATACTCGCCGCCGGAAGGGGCGTGTGACCATCACGCTGCTCCACGCCGCCCGCCGTGACCTCGCCGATGACCTGATGGGGCGTCAACGCGCCCTGACCCGCTTCGGTCAGCCGCACCACGCGGATGTGTTCTCGCCAGGCCGCGGGGTCAGTCCCCGCCATCGTCAACGTGATTTCCACGGGCTCCTGCACCCGCGCCAGCCCTTTCGTCTCTCGCAATATATAGTCGTACTCGTGGGCGAAGCGACCTGTCCAACCATCCAGGGCAATCAGGGTGGGCTCGGCGTGGGTGGCGAGCGCCGCGGCGGCCAAGGCGGTCAGCGCCAACGCGGCGTTGCAGGTGGACACGACTCGATACAGAAATCCTCGAACTTCCATGGTTTCCGTCCTTCAGTTGCAGCGACTCATCGCGCGAGGCGCGTACACGATCCGTCAGGGGCCTGCGGGGGTGAGCCGCCGCGCGCTGGCCTGTTCTAACACGCGGTTGTAACCACAGTCAACGACTTTGTCATATATAATCTGGAAGTTCTCCGTTTAATCATATTGAAAGGCTTTTCCCCTGACGGCGTCTGTTTTTTGCATTGGAGTCATACTTAGATTGCGCGTGCGATGGGGTTGTGGTTAAATAGGCCGGGATTGGTGGTCGAGGGGGAATGCAGAGCGCCTGCGGTTGTGCCCGCATCTGGCGTTTGATCGGGGAATTTGCAGGGATGAATCGACCGCCCGGAGATTGGGAAATGGAAGTGTTTTCAGGGAGCGACGGTGTCGTACATCAGCCGTTCGCGGGGCTCTTGCAGGGCAACTCCGGCATTGGGGAAGAGCGTTGGCCCCTGACGCCCGCCCAGGAGGGGATGATTTTCCAGACGGCTGCCCATCCTGAGTCCGGATGCTACATCGAGCAGGTCGTGGGTCGTCTCCGGGAAAACCTTGATGTTCGGCGGTGGCTGGCCTGTTGGCAGGCTGCCCTGGAGCGCCATACCATTTTGCGAACCTGCTTTCAGCGGGACGACGCTCCCGAGCCGGGCCAATTCGTCGAGGCCCACGCCATTCTGCCGATCCGCGAGGAGGACTGGCGGGCGAAATCCCCCGCGGAACAGGATTCGGCCCTTTGGGATTTCCTGGCCGAGGATAGAACCCAGGGCTTTGATCTCCGTCAGGCGCCGCTCATGCGGCTTGCGCTTTTTCATCTGGGGGATGCCGATGTTCGATTTGTATGGTCGGTCCACCATCTCATCGTGGACGGGCGCTCGATGAACCTCCTCCTTCGGGAGATCTTCGGTCAATATGGCGATGGTGCGGCGGACCTGGAAAACGCGCACGCAATGCCCCTTCCCTTCGGAGCCTATGCCGATTGGTTGCGGGAAGCGCCCATGGAGGAGGCGAAGGCCTACTGGCGGCAACGGCTGGAAGGACTTGGCGAAGCCAGGAGCCTGCCACTGCCCGCGCCAGAGCTCCACGACGCCCGCCGACCCGTTGCGGGGCAGCTTCGCCACGCCCTGGACTCCGAATTCACGGCCCGACTGTCCGACTTTGCCGAGAGCAGCGACCTGTCCCTCAATATCGTGCTACTTGGCGCATGGATGCTCCTGGCCCATCGCTATGGCGATACTGCCGACGTGATTGTGGGCGCGACCAAGGCCGTGCGCCATGGTGTCGCCACATCCCCCGACGGCATCGGCCCCTTTATCAACACCCTCCCCATACGGACCGGGCTGGAGGAATCGACACCAATCCTGACGTGGCTGCGAACCCTGCGCGAGCAGTGGTTGGCGCTGCGCGCCGTAGAGCATTCGCCTACCGACCTTATTCGGGACTGCAGCGAGATTCCCGGCGATGCGCCGCTTTACAACCTCTGCTACGTCTTTGAACGAGAGTCGTTGGGCGAATCACTCCGGGGCCTTGGCGGCGCTTGGGCGACGCGAGAATTTACCCTGCACGAGCACACACCCGTTCCTCTCATGCTGGCCGGCTACGGTGGGGCTTCGTTGCTGCTCTCCCTCGAATACGATCCCAGGCGCTTTCTCCCTACCGACATGACGCGACTGATGGGGCACTTGGTGCAGATCCTTACGGCACTCGTTGACAATCCGGAGTGCCCCGCCGCCCACCTGAGCTTGCTGCCGCCCGCAGAGATGGAGGCCCTGCTTCGCGACGCGGAACCCGAAGCGGTGCCACAAGCCGCGCTTATGACCCCTGCGGCCTTTGAGGCGGCGGTGTATCGAGATCCCGATGCGACGGCCCTGTGCTACAAGGATGTGTCCCTCACCTATCGGGAACTGAACACCCGTGCAAACCAACTGGCGCGCCACCTGCGGGGCATGGGGGTGGCTGCGGAAGTGCGCGTGGGTGTTAGTCTCGCCCACACACCGGAGGCCATGGTGGCGCTGTTGGGTGTCCTGAAGGCGGGGGGCGCCTATGTTCCCATGGACCCCGCCTATCCCGCGGAGCGGCTCGCGTTTACGCTCCGGGATTCCGGCGCCGCTGTTTTGATCACCGATTCGAGAACGCGGATCCGGTTCGGTGAGCCTGACGTCAACATCGTATTGCTGGATGGGCAACCCAGCACCGTAGACCGGTATTCGGGCGAAAATCTCGCACTGCCCATAGCCCCGGAAAACCTGGCCTATATCATCTATACATCCGGGTCCACCGGGCAGCCGAAAGGCGTTTGCGTGAACCACGGCGAGGCCGTGTTGCATTTCGAGCTCATGCGCGAGGTCTACCGCATGCGTTCCGAAGACAGAACGCTCCAGTTCGCCTCGCTGAGCTTCGACGTGTCGCTGGAGCAGATATTCGCTCCCTTTTTCGCCGGCTCCGTGCTGCACATCGCCGACGAAAGCATGTATGTAGCCGCCGATTTCTCGTCCGTACTGCGCGATGCGGGCATCACCGTGCTCAACCTGCCACCCGCATTCTGGCAGCAATGGACCGACGAGGGCATTGCACAGGGGCAGGCCGACTTCGGAAAACAGTTTCGCCTTCTCATTGTCGGTGGGGATGTGGTGCTGCCCCGCACGGTGCGCCAGTGGCAGGCTTTCCCCGAGACCGCCGGGGTCCAGTTGATGAATGCTTACGGGCCCACGGAAACCGTTATCACCGCCCTGTACTATGAAGTGCCGGATCACTTTGACCCCACCGGCGTCCGGGACCATCTGCCCATCGGCAGACCGATCCGTGGCACGGAAACCATCGTGCTGGACCGCTTCCAGAATCTCCTGCCGACGGGGCTTCCCGGAGAACTTTACATCGGCGGAAACCGGATTGCCCGGGGCTATCACAACCGGGCCGATCTCACGGCGCGAGTCTTTGTGGATCACCCCTTTCGCCCCAGTACGGGCGCGCGGCTCTACCGGACCGGCGACCGGGTCCGCCAGTTACCCGACGGGAACTTCGAATTTCTCGGGCGCTTCGATGATCAGGTGAAGATCCGGGGTTTCCGCATTGAGCTTCGAGAAATTGAAGCCACGCTGCTGCGTTGTCCCGGTGTGCGCGACGCCGCGGTACGCTGCCGGAATGATCGGCGCGGCGAGGCCCAGCTCGTGGCCTATGTTGTGCCGGAACAAGGGGGGGCCTTCGAGGTCGCGGCGTTGCACGGCAGGCTTCGCGAATCCCTGCCGGAGTACATGGTGCCGGCAGGCTTTGCGGTCCTTGACGCCTTCCCCGTGACAGTCAACGGCAAGGTGGACTATAAGGCCCTGCCGCCGCTGGAGGAAAGCGCATTTGTAGCGCGCCGTGATCACATTCCACCGGTGAATCGTACCCAGCGCACGCTGGCCGGGATCTGGCGCGAAATACTGGATTGTGGTGAGGTGGGAATCGAGGATAGCTTCTTTCATCTCGGTGGCCATTCCCTCTTGCTTACCCGGCTTCTGGTCCGGATCCGCAAGTTCTTTGGCGTAGATATTCCGCTGCGTACGGCGATGGAGACCCCGACGATTCAGGCTCATGCCCTGGCTATCGCGGCGGCCCAGGCTTCGGGTATGGTTGCCGGAAGCGGGGCCCCCCTGCCCATGGCGGATCGCGGTGCGCCCATACCACTTTCTTTTGCCCAGGAGCGCCTCTGGATCATTGATCGCATGGAGCCCGGCAATCCCACCTACAATATTGCGCTGCTGTTTGAGATACACGGGGCCGTGGAATCCGACCGGTTGCAACGCGCCCTCGATCTGGTGGTGGACCGCCACGAAGTGCTGAGGACGGTCTTCGTAGAGTCCGGCGGCGCGCCCCACCAAATGGTGCGCCCCGAACTCTCGCCGCCGTTCCTCGCCGTTTCGCTGGCCAGCGTTGGCGATGATGCCGAGTTCCGGGTTGCGGTCCGGGAGCGGCTGGGCGCCGCCGCCATGGAGGCCTTCTCCCTGGAAACCGGACCGCTGTTGAAATTCCTGTATTTCTCCCACCGCGAAGACCACGCCTGCCTCGGACTCGTGGTTCACCACACGATATTTGACGGCTGGTCCGTCAGCGTGTTTCTGGAGGAATTGTCCGCTTGCTACGCGGTCGGCAGTGGCGAGGCGCTGCCGCCACTCCCCATTCAGTACGCGGACTATGCCCAGTGGCAGCGGGACACCATGGCGACGCCCGAGTTCCAGCACCAGTTGGACTACTGGAAACACCAGCTTGCCGGCCCGCTCCCCGTCGTCGAAATTCCAACCGACTTTGCACGTCCTCCGCGCCAGACGTGGCATGGCGCTTCGGCCCAACGTCCGTTGGGAATTGAACTCGCCACGGCGCTGGAGCAACTGGCGCGCCGACAGGAAAAAATGCTCTTCACGGTTCTCGCCGCCGCGTGGAATGTGCTCCTCCACCGGTATTCGGGCCAGGAAGATATCCTTATTGGTTCGGTCACCGCCGGGCGAACCCACCACGATCTGGAAGGGCTGATCGGCTGCTTCGTAAATACCGTTGTGCTCCGTTCTCAGATCAACGCCGCGACACCCTTCGATACCTACCTCGCGGATCTGGAGTCGGTGATTGTGGCCGCACAGGAAAACCAGTCCGTCCCCTTCGAGCAGATCGTGGCCGAAGTCCAGCACCAGCGGGATCCGAGCCGCTCCCCGCTGTTTCAGGTCATGTTTGTGCTGCAAAACACGCCGCGCTGTGAAACCGAGTTTTCCGGGCTTCGCCTGACGGAAGAGGAGCTGGACAACTCGGGCGCGAAGTTTGATCTGACCCTCGCGGTTCAACCCCGGGACGGTGATCTGATTCTCAATCTGGAATACAACACAGCCTTGTACAGAGAATCCACGGCGCAGCGTCTTCTGAGCAACTTTGCCACCCTCCTCCGGGCGCTGCCGAGCCAATTCGAAACCCCTGTCGGCCAGATCGACATGATCGACCACGAGGAGCGCACGACAGTACTGGGCCTATCGGGCCCATCGGTTCCGTTGGATGCGGACGCCTCCCTGGTCAATATTTTCGAGGGCCATGCCCGGCGCAATCCCGACGCACCCGCGGTATCGGACGACGCAACCGCGTTGACCTACGACGCACTGAACGCGCGGGCGAATCAGGTGGCCCGGCTGCTCATCGAACGCGGTGTATCCCGCGGCGAGCCGGTCCCTTTCTTTCTCTCCCGAAGCGTCCACACTGTGGTCGCCATGCTGGGTATCCTCAAGGCGGGCGCCGCGTATGTCCCGCTCGATTTGCAGGACCCGGCTGCCCGCCGGAATCGCGTGTTGAATACGCTGGACGCCCGCCTGATCCTGACCGAGAGTGTTATGGCCGGGCAACTGAGTTCGACGGACCTCGAAAGCGTGGCGTTGGACGATCCCGCTGTGCTCGAACCCTTCAGCACGAGCAATCCGGGCCTTGTCATGAACGGTGGCGACGCCGCATACATCATTTTTACCTCCGGTTCCACCGGCGAACCCAAAGGGGTCTGCTGCAATCACAGTGGTGTGATAAATCTCTTCAGCGACCTCCACGCCCGCCAGCCCGTCGGCCCCGGTGAGGCTTGTTCCGTATGGGCGGCCTTTAGCTTCGATGCCACGGTCTACGAGGTCTGGACGGGGCTGCTCGGCGGCGCGGCGCTGCACATCGTGCCGGATCGCGTCCGCCTGGATGCGGCGCAATGCCTCGCCTGGATGAGGGCGCGCGAGATCGCCTCGGCCTATCTCCCCGGTTACATGCTGCCCACGTTACGTACCAGGCAGCAGGGAAGTGAGCCGATACCCTTGCGTCGGCTAATGGTGGGGGTGGAGTCCCTGCCCGAGTCACTTCTCGGCGATATTGTGGACGCGACTCCGGGCCTGGTGATGGTAAACGCTTATGGGCCCACCGAGGCCACGGTATATGTGTCCCTCTATCCGGTGAACGCCGGGGCGCCCCACCCGCAGAGCAACGCGCCCATCGGCGCCGCCATCCAGAATACCCACCTGTACGTGCTGGATGCCGCCATGAATCCCGTGCCCATCGGCGTGCCGGGCGAGCTCTATGCCGGTGGGGCCGGTCTCGCCCGCGGATATTATCGGGATCCCGAACTTACGGCCGCCCAGTTTGTTCCCAATCCATTTGGTTCCCCGGACGCCGCCCTGCTCTACCGCACCGGCGATCTGGTCTATTTGCGAGACGATCTCCAACTTCAGTTTGTGCGCCGCATGGGCCGCTATATCAAGCTGCGGGGACTGCGGATCGATCCCGGGGAGATCGAGAGTATTCTCCGCACTCACCCCCACGTGGAGGATGCCGCCGTGGTGCTTCTGGGCGACTCGCCCGAGGAACAGCGACTCGTGGCCTATCTCATGACGGCAGAACACGCGCCACCAGACGAGTCGGTCCTCGATACCTTTCTGAAGAGCCACTTGCCCCCCCACATGCGCCCGGCCCAGTTCGTCTGCTTGCCGGATTTTCCGCGCACGGTGCAGGGCAAACTCGACCGGGCCGCCTTTCCGGCGCCGCCGTCTCTGGCTAAGGCGGTTGACACCGGAGTGCCGCAGAACGCGGCCGAAGCGACCGTACTCGCCATTTGGAATCAGAGTTTGAACGGCGCGGTCGGCGGCACCCATACCGATTTCTTCGCCCTCGGCGGTCACTCGCTCCTGGCCATACAGGTGCTTACCCGGATAAATGAGCAATTCGCGAGTGCATTGACCCTGACCGATTTTTTTGAGAGCCCCACCGTTGCGGGACTCGCAAAGCGGCTTGTTCCGGTCGGGGAGGACCTTCCTTCAACCGCGCTCCATGGCGACGCGGGAAATCCAGATGACGCCGATGCCTGTGTGGTCGCACTACAGACCGGTGGCAGCTATCCGCCGCTTTTCTGTGTGCTCGGGGCGGGCGGCGCGCGCCTCGCCTACGGTCCCCTGGCGGCCCATCTGGGGGGGGAGCAGACCATTCTGGGTCTCCAGTATTCCCACCTGTCCGACTACCGGGATTTCACCACGGTGGAGTCCGTGGTCCAGCGCTATCTCATCGCGCTCCGGCGCCATCAACCGCAAGGCCCCTACTATCTGGCGGGCTGGTCTTTCGGCGGACTGGTAGCCTATGAGATGGCCCGGCGCCTTCGAGAACAGGGTGAAAGCGTGGCCCTTCTGGCCGTCATCGACTGCAAAGCCTGTGTGCCCGAGCCTCGCTCGCTGGGCCGTTTCGCCTCGGGCGCGCGCTATGCCCTCCTGCGCCTGGTCAACCGGTTTAAAATCTTGTTTCACACGCGGGCCACACTATGGCTCCATGTCTGCGATATCCTGCGCATCATGGCCCAGGCCACCACCGGGCGACGCCAGAATGGCGCGTCACTTCGGGAGTACCTGCATTTCGCCCGCAGCAGCCTGATGAACGCTTACGCCTTGAAACAGGCGGGCCTCCCGCCCGCTGAGGGCCACTCCAGCCGCCTCGATGTAATGGCCGACGAATTTGTGAAGAAGGTCGTGGCAGGACTCACGGCAAACGAGCAGGCGGCGAAAGTCTTTGAAATGAAGCCGTACGAGGGCGTAGTCACCCTTTTCCGTACCCGCGAGGCGCCGCCGGGCGCGGGGCGGCGTGATGCCACCTTCGGTTTCGCACAAGTGGCGGCCCATGTCGAGGTCGAGCTGATCGAAGGCAATCACTTCACGCTGGTGAAGGAGCCCTGCGTCAAGCTACTGGCGGAGCGGCTGGCCAGCCGAATCGCGGCGGCGCGAAATGTGGCGAACTCATGCCCGGTTGAAGATAACGCGACTGCGTCCAGGTGAAGTTCTACGGTGCGATATCGAATTTCTTAATTTTTTTGTAAAGCGTGCTGCGCGCCACACCGAGAATCGGGCCCGCCTTGTCCACATCGCCTCCGCAGGCGTGCAGTACCGCGGCAATGTGGCGTTTCTCCGCTTCATCGATCGTGATCAGCGGCGTGGCCCCCGGCTGGACCTGGCCCCGTTCCTTACGCGGCGCGAAATCGGCGGAGGTGAGCAGATCATCCTGCGCCACGTGTACCGCGCGGTAGATGGCGTTGCGCAGCTCCCGAACATTACCCGTCCAGGAGCCCCGCTTCAGATTCTCCATCGCCTCCCCGTCGATCCCGCGCAGGGGTCGGTTGGCATGGCTCTGGGCCAGGTTAAGAAAGTGCTCCACCAGTACGGGGATGTCCGAGGGGCGTTCGCGCAGCGGCGGAATAATCACTTCAAAGGTATTGATGCGGTGGTAAAGGTCCGAGCGGAACTTGCCCTGGGCCACGAGCTCCGCCACGTCCATATTGGTGGCGGCGATGAGCCTGAACGTCACCTGGATCTCCTCCCGGCCGCCCAGGCGTCGGAATGAACCGTCTTCCAGCACGCGGAGTAGCCGCGCCTGATTTTCCAGGGAGAGATCGCCGATTTCATCCAGAAAGAGTGTTCCACCCTGGGCCTGTTCCACCAGACCGATCCGGCGGCCCGCCGCACCCGTGAAGGCCCCCTTCTCATGGCCGAACAGCTCGCTTTCCAGCAGTTCCGGAGGAATGGCTGCGCAATTCACCGCAATGCAGGGACCGTCGCAGACGGGGGAGAGGCGGTGCACGTAGCGCGCGGCCAGTTCCTTGCCCGTGCCGCTCTCTCCGAGAATCAACACGCTCAGCCGGGAGCCGGCCGCCTGCTTGAGCTGGGTTCGCACCTCCGCCATGGCGCGACTGGTTCCCACGAGCTCGCCCGCGTCGGCCTGAGAGGCGCGGAGGCGCTCGTTTTCTATGACCAGTCCGGCCGTATGTTCGGCGGATACAATGCACGGCGCCAGCAGGCGGCCGAGGGCCACCAGGTATTGCAGGTCATCCTCTTCATAGACGCCATTGGGCGTTTCCGTTACCACGGCCAGCGCGCCAATGCATTTTCCGCCCACCGTCAAGGGAGCCGCCATCGCGGTGCGCACCTGACGCGAGCCCGGAACGCCCGAGGCCCCGGGCACCAGAAGACCGCGGTTTTCAGAAAAGGCCTGCATCATGAGGCGCATCGATTTCTCAAACCCCGGCCCTTCCTCGGCGTCGCTGCCGGGCAGGATGCGAAAACCCGATCCGGAGAAGCGGAGGCGCGCGGCCCAGGCGGCCTGGGGGCGAAATCGTTCGTCAACGGCCCGGCGTATACAGCGGGCCATGTCGTCGACCCCCGTTGCCTCACTGAAGACCAGGGCGAGATTAAAGAGTTCCACCAGGTCGTGCAGGGATTCGATTCGGCGCGACACGTCGGGGTTCTTCTGGGCGCCCCCAAAATACACAGCGTCTTCCACCCCCAGTACTCGCGTCTTCAGATCGGGGGTCTGGGGCAAAATCGGCCCCGAATTCTGGGCGGCACTGCTGATCAGAAGGGTCGTGAAGCCCACGGTCAGGGAATCGCCGGGACGGATCATGGAATCGTGGGCCACCACGTCCCCATTGAGCAGGGTTACGCTGCGGTCGCTCAAGTGGCGGAGGTGCAACTGACCACCTTCCACACAGAGCTCGCACTGATGACGTGATACGGCTGAATCGCCCGCAATGACCACGTCGCAATCCGAGGAACGCCCCAGGCGATAGACCCCTTCGGTGAGCGCCCAAGTGGCGCCCCGTGAAGCCCCTTGTTGAACCGTTACATGAAACATGATGAACCTCCGCACGCCTGCCCGATGCCAACTTCCCTGACTTACCCCCGCCGCTTCCGGGACGGATGGTACCACATTTGTCTACATTTGGAAACTTTCAAGTCTCCGATTGGAGACTTGGCTCTTTTTGTAGACTGGCCGTCCACACCTTTCCTCCCTTTGCTTCCGGGCTAAGCACCCCGCTGCGAACTCTTTAGGGGCTGGATCCAGCCCCGGTTAATTCTTGGCAAGCTACTTGCTTTATTTCCCCTGTGGTCAACAATGATCGTGCAAACCACGAATGGGATCGTGAAGAAATAAACGTTGAGGAAGACACAATGAAGAGTTCTCTGTTTACTGCACCCCAGCCTGCGCGCGAGGCTTCTCCCCGACCGGCGGCGTACCGTACCCAGCGTACTCGCTCAGTACTGCCGGGGGAGACCGTCTATCTCGACGGGAACGCGTTGCTCAATCCCGCAGCGATGGGAAAAGAGGTTCAGTTCACTTGGAGCTTCATGCGCGTTCCGGAAGGAAGCCGGGCTGGTTTGACGAAGGCGGATGTCTGTCGGGCAAGTTTCGTTCCCGATGTGGCCGGACGGTATCTCGTCCGACTTGAGGCCCGCACGCCATCGGGTGCGCTGCGTTTTGTAAAGGAAGTTCGCGTGAGCCAGGACGAGATGACCCCGGTTGCCGTGGCCAAGGCGGAGTCCGCGCTGGTCATGACCGGCGCGCCGATCCGCCTCAGCGGGGCTTCCACGGAAAACCCCCTGGCGGGCAGCCTTACCTATGACTGGCGCATCACGTCGGCGCCCGTCGGCAGCATTGCCATGCTAAGCTACGCGGCCTCCGAGGCCCCGATGATTTTCCCCGATATGGAAGGGCGCTACGAGGTCTCGCTGACCGTGTGCAATGCGGCGGGCATGGGCACGACAGACACGGTGACGATTAATGTGGTCTCACCCCGGGCCCTGACGAGCCTGACCGAAGTGAGTGCCGCAACCGGAGCCGAAGGTATCAATTTTGGCCGGACCTACTCCGCCGCCGAATTGAACGCGTTGAGGCGCGCCGTACGGGTTACCACCAACCGCTCCGGCTCCAACCGGCCCGGCGCTCGACCGGCTTCGGGCGCACAAGAGGCTCCCCGACCTCAGGAGCCTCGCGGCACAACATCTCCCCGCTTTGCCTCCCTCGTCGGTCATATCCGCATGTTGCTTCGCGACGGCGTGGACACGATAGCCCGGCAAGTGGATTCCTCCCATGACTTCCACCAGCCGGCGGTTTCCCGCCGTTAGTATCCCCCGGCGCTCCGCGGAACCTCCCGCCGCGGAGCGCCCCCTCCGCTA
>JBHEKR010000390.1:0-12616 GCA_041859365.1 Candidatus Hydrogenedentales bacterium | reverse complement strand
CTGCCGGTGCTGGCCGCGCCGACGCTTATCATGGTGCCGATGGGCGATGGGACGAAGCTCGCCACGGATGTGCACACCCCGGAAGGGTCAGGACCCTGGCCGGTCATCCTCATGCGCAGTACCTATGGCCGTCTTGAAAATGTGGCGGAGGAGTGGCTGAAGCAGGATTACGCCGTGGTGATTCAGGACGTGCGCGGCATGGGGGCGAGCGAGGGCGAGGCCCATGTGTTTTACGCGGAAGGCTGGCGCAAAGGCTTTACCGACGGCGCGGACACGGTGGCGTGGATCAAGGCCCAGC
Source organism: Candidatus Hydrogenedentales bacterium (assembly GCA_041859365.1). Lineage (GTDB taxonomy): Bacteria > Hydrogenedentota > Hydrogenedentia > Hydrogenedentales > JAEUWI01 > JAEUWI01. Next base: position 12,318 of record JBHEKR010000390.1, on the reverse strand, counting down.
CCTGGTGCAATGGCAGGATCGGTACGGTGGGCGGCTCTGCGCTGGCCATCACCCAGATGCTCCTTGCGCCGAGTACGGACGGTGTGCTGATTCAGAACATGGATGCCGTGCCTTCGAGCCTCTATGGCGACACGGCCTATACCGGCGGCGTCTTCCTCAAGAACATGATCGAGGGCTGGCTCGCGGCCATCAAGCAGCCCCACCTCATCGAAGTCTACAAGAGCCATCCGCGCTACGATGATTACTGGGCGCACTTCGACAGCATCGCGAAGGTGGAAGATGTCAACGCCCCGGCGCTCTTCGTGAACGGCTGGTACGACATTTTCCAGCAGGGCACGATTAATGGTTTTCTGGCGCGGCAGGAAAAAGCGAAGTCGCCCGCGAAGGGTAACAACTTTCTCATCATGAAGTGGTCGAGCCATGGGCCGGATGTGGAAACGGACTACAAGCTCAACCCGAACCGCTTCGACCTGAAAGTGAGCCAACTCCGCAACAAAATCTTCCGCCACTACCTTCAGGGCGATGAAAAGGCGATTGAGGGAATTCCGGCGGTACACTACTACGTCATGGGCGCGGATACCCCCGGCGCACCGGGCAATGAGTGGCGCACGGCGGAGACTTGGCCGCCTTTTGAAACGAAGGCGACGTACTACTACCTCCAGCCGGACGGGGGCCTGGCCGCCAGCGCGCCTGAAGCCGGGCAGGGGCCGCTTAGTTTCGTCTTTGATCCGGCGAATCCCGTGCCCACCCACGGCGGTGCGAATCTGCTCATGCCCTCCGGCGCTTTCGACCAGCGGAAGAATATTGAGGGGCGCACGGATATCCTGCGCTTTGCGACCGAACCGCTCGCAGAGCCCATGGAGATCACGGGCCGCGTTGCGGTGAAGCTCAACATCAGCTCCGACGCGCCAGACACAGAGTTTACGGCCATGCTCTTGGATATTTACCCTGATGGCCGGATATTGAACGTGCTCGACGGCATACGTCGTGTAAAAACGCGGAACAGCTTCACCGAGGCGGCACCCCTGCTGGCGGGGCCGGACCAGATCGTGGAACTGGAGATAGATCTCTGGAGTACGGCGTGGATCTTCGAGAAGGGGCATATGATTGGCCTTCACATTTCCAGCAGCAACTTCCCGCGCTTTGAGGTGAACCCCAACACGGGCGACGATTTCCCCGGCGCGGAGCTGCGCAAGGCTACGAATGTGGTGCATATCAGTGCCGAACACCCTGGCACGCTGGTGTTGCCGGCGCGGTGAAGGGGACGGACTCGCGCCCGCGACGTTTCCGAGGTTCAGGGGTGCTGCGCCGTTGCTTTGTTTCCAGTCCGCGATGTTGTCCGTGATCGCGCGTGCCTGTCCCAGTGGATGTAAACGCGTGTCTTGGAGTTTTTCGCGTCGCGACTCCGACATCCTCGGGGACATGCCCCCGCGTTGGTGTTGGCTTTGAACGACTGGGCTGCGGTGAAAATTTTCGCTTTCGTGTTGCTTGCTGCAGGGCCCTTGCGGCGGTACTTCCCAGGGGACGGACTCGCGCCCGCGACGTTTCCGAGGTTCAGTGGTACCGCGCCGTTGCTTTGTTTCCAGTTCGCGATGTTGTCCGTGATCGCGCGTGCCTGTCCCAGTGGATGTAAACGCGTGTCTTGGAGTTTTTCGTCGCGACTCCGACATCCTCGGGGACATGCCGCCGCGTTGGTGTTGGCTTTGCTCGACGACGATACAGCAGGAATCGCGGCTACCGTCTTTCCTCCTGCCGGGCCCGTGCGGTGGTACGTCCCCACAGCCCGCGTCAGTCCCTTTGCTTCCGGCTGTTGTGTCGCAGCAGCATGATCATCAGCCCTGCCGCCAGCAGTCCATCCGCGAAATTGAAACCCCAATCGCCCACCATGGGCGCGCTGCAGAGCACGAAAGTGCCTTCGGGTTTTTCTTCGCCTTCCCCCTCACCTTCGCCTTCGCCGCCGATTGCGTTCAGATCAAAGGTCGCATCCAGGATCTGTCCGCCGGTCAAGTCGATCACTTGTGATGCGGCGGTGTAGGCCGGCGCGCTGGCGGTGACCGTGTATTCGCCATCGGGCAGTCCGGTGAAGGTGTAGACGCCGTCGATATTGAAGGTGATGGCCACATTGCCGGGGACGCGCTGAACGGAAGCGTCCAGGATGGGCTCCAGTGTGGCTGCATCGCGCACGAGGCACAGGATGTTGCCGGCGAGCACAGCGCCGCTTTCACGAGCTTGATCTGGTCCACGGCGGTGACGTTCATGTTGCTGTCCATCGCGAGAACGTCGATGGTGTATTCGCCCGACGGCTGGAGGTTGTCGTAGGTCGCGGTAAACTCGCCGCCGCCTTGATCGTCCAGCTCGAAGCTGGCGCGTGTGGTCACGACGTTGGAGGCGCTCTTAAGGGCGGTGGGCCAGGTGACGATGCACCAGGCGCGGACCACATTACCCGTGTCGTCCTGCGCGCCCCGGACGAAGAAGGGGGCCGTGGTTTCGTCGGCTTCGACGGTCATGTCGGGGCTGACTTCGTCTGCAGCGGGGGGCGCGTCGTAGCTGTCCACGCCCTTCAGGAAAACAAACTCCGTGCCGAGTTCGTCGCCGCTTTCGTCGGGAATTCCGTTGCCGTCAGTCTCGATCTGCGGCGTCTGATAGGCGAAGGTCGTGCCCAGGGTCGATTGGCTGCTGAGGATGGCCTGGCCTTCGCTCATGCCGTTGAACATGTTCTGCAGCATGATGTAGGAGAAGGAGAGGGTGCCGCCGGTGAGGAAGAAAGCGGGCTCGTTCGCCGCGGTGCTGGCGATGATCTTTCGTTTGCCTTGATCATTTGCGCCGATGGCGTCGATGAAGCTGCCTGACTGGGAGGCGTCGTAGACCACGAGTAACTCGCCGCCGATCTCGCTCTGAAGCGTGTTGAGATACTCGTTCAGTTCCGTATCGCGCAGCTCTTCCGTTTGATTGAGGGTGAATACATCACGCCGCCCGAGACCGGTCATATACACGAGCACATTTTCCGCCTCCGCGGCCCACTCGGTGAGGGAAGACTGCATCTGGGCGCCCGTCAGCGGCAGGATGTTGTCGGCCGCGCCGTTGCTGTCCAGATCGAGGCTCACGTCCGCGCTCAAATAACGGATGTCTTCGCGGGTGAAGCCCTGATGCTCAAGCGTGCGGTAGGCCAGATTCGCCAGCATCTGGGTGGCGGGCCAGAGGCCGTTGTCCGGGATGTCGCCGCCACTGGCGATGATGACAGCGCGGTTGCGCGGCGCGCCGCTTTCGGGGAGAAGGCGCTGGATGCGGTTGTGGCGCGAATCGGCGACGTAGAGCGTGCCGTCGGGGCCGACATCGAGTCCGGCGGGGCGCAGGAACTGCCCTGGAGAATCGCCGGGCCCGCCGATGCTGGTGATAAACGCGCCGTCCTCGGTGAAGACCTGTATCCGGTGGTTCATGGTGTCCGCCACGAAGACGGTCTTGTTCGGGCCGATGGCCACGCCGCCGGGCTCATTGAACTGGCCCGTCTGAGTGCCGAACTCGCCCCACGCCAGGAGAAAATCGCCGGTGTTGGAGAGCTTCTGGATGCGGTGGTTGAAGGTATCCGCGACGTAGACGTTGCCATCGTCGTTCACCGCGATGTCCTGGGGTGCGTCGAACTGCCCCTCCGCCGCGCCATAGCGGCCAAAGGTGATGACGCCGCCCTCCGGGTCGAAACGCTGCACGCGGTGGCGCACCGGCTCGTTGTCGCCCTCCGGGATGGCGAAGTTCACGAAAGATGACTGGACCACGAAGACGTTGCCATCCTTATCCACGGCGATACCTGTGGGGAAGACGGTCTCATCGCGCACGCCCTCTTCGCCCATGACATTCGGGATTTCACGCTCGGAAACGAATTCGCCAGTCGGCTCGAAAATCTGGAAACGGGGCGGCGTGCCGGAATTCGAGCTATCCGTGTCCGCCACATAGATCCGGCCCGACTGGGGATCGATCGCGATGCCCTGGGGCCGTGCAAACAAGCCCGGCTCGCCCCGTCCCGGCTCGCCCCAGGTCAGGTTAAAGCGCGCATCCGTATCGAAGCGCTGTATCCGGTGATTGTCGGTATCCGCGACGAAGGTGTTGCCATTGCCGTCGACTGCTACGTCGGTCGGGAAAGTGAAGGCGCCCTCGCGGTCGCCACTGCTGCCGATCTGGTGGATCAGCCGTCCGTCTGGGGTGAATTTCTGCACGCGGTCATTGGTCGTGTCGGCAACGTAGATATTGTCTTCGGTGTCCAGTGCGAGCGCCTCGATGTGGCCCAGTTCGCCGGGGCGCACGTCGGACTCGCCAAAGAGTTCCAGAAAGTTTCCGTCGTTGTCGAAGCGCTGTATGCGACCATTGAAGGCGTCGGTCACCACCACGTCGCCGTTCCGCGCGATATCCAGACCGAAAGGCACGTAGAAGGGTGCGCCCGCGTTGCCGTCGGGCTGGCCCGCCTCGCCGAAGGCAAGCTGGAATTCGAGGGCGTCTGAAAGGCGAATCACGCGGAAGTTCACCGGATCGGCGACGAAGACGTGGCCGTCGTTGTCCACGGCGATTCCCGGCGGCCAGCCACAGGGGATCAGATCGGGATCGCAGGAGACAATACTCGGGTCGGCGGTGCCGTCACCCACATATTCCGTTACGATGCCCAGCAGTGAAATCTTCTGGACGCGGAGGGTGTCCCCGGCGGTGATGTAGAGGTTGCCGAGGTGGTCCACGGCCACGCCGGTCGGCGGAAAGGGTTCGCCGGCGCCGTTGACGCGCGTTTCGATTTGACGCAGGGGACGTCCCTGAAGGTCGAGCACCTGGACGCGGAGGTTATTCGTATCGGCCACGAAGAGCCGGGGCACACCGACGACATCTGGTCCGATGGCGAGGCCCCGGGGAAAGTTGAACTCGCCGGGCGCGCCACCGAACTGGCCGAACTGGGTGATATATTGGCCGTCCGACGTGAACTTGCGGATTCGGTTGTTGGACGTGTCGGCCACGAATAGGTTGTTTGCGGAATCGAGCGCCACGCCGCCCGGACGGAAGAAGTACCACGGCTGCTGGAGTCGCGGCCAGAGTTGGTCAAACTGATAGGTGTCGCCGTCGTCGCCACCGGGTGCTGCGGCGCACCAGAACAGCATCGCGGGTACGGCAAGCACACGAAGCATGGGCCTCACCCACTTACGTTTCATCGGACTCCTCCTCGTTGAAAGCGCGATATCTGAGTATACCGCACAATGTGCGCGTTCGTCTGAGGCATGAATCTGCGCCGTATTTTTGCGCCCGCCGTGTTTTATATGGTATCCTTCACCGTTCAAAACCCCCAATAGACCTGAATACTTCCGCCGGTGCGTCCTGCCTGGCGGGTCATGCGACACTAAAGTGTTGCGCCATGGGAAGATACAGATTATGAGCGGAACGAGCAGAACCCCCCTTGTGGCGGGCAACTGGAAGATGAACAAGCTGATCGGCGAGGCCGTGGCTACCGTGGACGCGCTGAAACCGCTGGTTTCGGGTGTGGCCAATGTGGATATTGTCGTATGCCCGGTTTTCACCGCGCTGCATGCGGCGAGCCAGGCGGCCCAGGGCAGCAACATTGAAGTGGGCGCCCAGAATGCCTACGTCAAGGAAAGCGGCGCCTACACGGGTGAGCTCAGCCCCCAGATGCTTAAGGACGCGGGTTGCACGTGGACCATTCTGGGCCACAGCGAACGCCGCCAGTACTTCGGCGAGACGGACGCCTTTTTGAACGAGAAGCTTCACTTCGCCGTGAACGCCGGGCTCAAGGTCATGTTCTGTATCGGCGAGACCCTTGAAGAGCGCGAAGGCGGCAAGATGGACGATGTGCTGACGCGCCACGTAGTCGAAGGGCTCAAGGGCCTGACCGAGGCGCAGTTTGCCCAGGTCGCCATCGCATATGAACCCGTATGGGCCATCGGCACGGGCGTGACCGCTTCGCCGGAGCAGGCGGAGTCGGCCCATTTGTTTGTACGTGATTTGGTGCGCAAGCACTTCGGCGATGTGGTGGCGGACGCCATCCGGATCCAGTACGGCGGCAGCGCCAAGCCGGACAACGCGGCGGAGCTCATCTCGCAGCCCAACGTGGACGGGTTCCTCGTGGGCGGTGCGGCCCTCCAGGCGGACAGCTTCGCGGCGATAGTGAACGCGGTCAGCAGCCACGGCTGAAATAGTACTCCCCTCGGGGCAATTCATAGGTATTGAAATTTTTGTTGGCGCGGCGGGCTTCGTCGCCCAGACCGTCGGGAAAGCCGGACCCTATCGCGGCCCTGGCATTGCAGAGGATTTGACGTATCATGCTGGATGCAATCTTCAGTTGGAATACCGTGTGGTGGATGATGCTGGTGCTTTATGTGCCCGCCTGCCTTGGTTTGATCATCATCGTGCTGCTCCAGAAGGGCAAGGGCGTTGGCTTTGCGGGTGCCTTTGGCGCTGGCCCCGGCGGTGCGGATGCTGTGTTTGGCCCCCGCTCCTCCAAGAGCCTGCCCCAGAAAATCACCTACACGATGGCCGGGATTTTCATGACCTTGTCACTGGCCATGTCCATGCTTTCCGGTAATCTGGGCAGCAGCGTCGCCCCCTCCCTCGTGGAAGATACGGGTGTCGTGCCGCAGAACATCAGCAGTGGCGGCGTAAGCAGCATCGACGACCTGTTCAACGCCGCTCCGGCTGCCGAGGCCCCTGCGGCTGAAGCGCCTGCTGCGCCGGCCGCAGAAGCACCGGCTGCGGCTCCGGCGGTAGAGACTCCCGCCCCCGCTGCGGAAACGCCCGCGCCCGCGGAAGCACCCGCAGCGCCCGCCGCCGAGGCTCCTGCCACGGAAGCGCCTGCCGCCCCAGCCGCGCAGTAAGTATTCTCCATTCAATTCAATTCATCGGCGCATCCCCGGACTGGGGATGCGCCGATTTCTTTGGGGCTGTTCAGTTATCCTCGCCGCTCATGTTGGCCAAAGTATCCGTCTTCATGATGCCAACCGGAGTGGGTCAATTTGACGGCAGGACTGACCCAAGCCTTTAAGATTCGCGGGACGGTCCCGTTGCAGCTTCCACGACATCTTTGATGTGCCCCAGAACCCACCCGTGGATCTGGTGGATGATTTGGTCGGAAACCGCACCCCAATAGACATTGGGCCAGAGGTTCTGGTGATACCAGGTCGTCCCTTCGAGGAGGACGTTGCCGTCGGGCTGTTGGGTCAACTGAAACTGGCCGCGCTCGGACACCATGAAGCCGTGGAGGTGGGGCGTGTCGATCTCGCCCCAGAAGGACCACTCTTTCATGGGCAGGGGATTCTCCGACACGTCGAAGGCGAGGCGGTTTGGGGCCTCCCAGGCGGTGATGGGCTCCACGAAGTCGCCCGTGTTGAAGGTGCAGCGCCGGATCGCCCCCGGACCTGTGCCCTCGATAGTCGCGCGGATGGGGTAAGCGATGCCGTAGTCAAAGATGCCGCCGGGAGGAGAGGTGATCTCGGGGAAGGCCACGACCGCTTCCCATACCTTTGTGATATCGCCCTGGACCACCACGCTGGAGTGGACCATGCGCGTGGGCGGGTGGGGGAGGATGCGGGGCTCCACGGAGAGGGCGAGGGAGAGCGGTAGAAGTACGAGGACGGTGCTGAAGGCCTTCGGGCCCTTGCCCATACCTCGGGCGTTGACACGAGCGGCAATCCACTTGCTCGCGTCCAGTACGAAGAACGCGGCAGCGGTGCCTATCACTGCAAATACAAGCATGATAGGGGCAGCCATGATCAGGCATATGAAGCCCTCGCCGCCGGTGATCAGAAAAAGCAATGCGCCACCCAACAAAGGGATGAGCGCGGGGCCGATACCACGAAAAAAGATGTGCCGGGCCGGGCCGCAAAGGTACAGCACGGATAGGAAGCCTACGACCGCAGGGAGACCTACGAAGAGTGAGTAGCCATAGTGACCTACCCACTCGGTGGCATAAAGGCCGAAGAGGAAGACGGCCACGCTGGCGAGTAGTGTCGCAGTGGCCGTGCGAACCCAATAGGGGCGATGGGTCATGGCAGTCTCCTTTGTTGAACATGTTCAGTTTAACGCGGGGTGGCTGGTTTTGTCAATAAAACTGAACATGCTCGCTTTTGCGTGGCGTCAATACGACGGATAGGACCGATAGGACGGATGACCGATTTCATCGGTCCTATCGGTCTAAACCGTCCTATTTGGCCCCACGGAACCCTCTGCCCCGTCGCGAGGTATTAATGCCCCACGCCGCTGTGGCATAATTCTCCTCTCAACCCTAAGTCGGCCCGCCGGGTGTGTCTCGTCGGGCCGAGGCTCGTGCTTTTTCTGCTCTTTTTGGGGAAAGCTCGCGCAACCACAACCGAAGGACGACCTGGTGGACAAGATTCTCATTCGCGGCGGCAAGGCACTCAAAGGCACCGTTCAGGTGCGCGGCGCGAAAAATGCCGCGCTTCCTCTGATGGCGGCGACGCTGCTGGCCGAAGATACCTGCGTGTTGCACAACGTGCCCTGTTTGCACGATATTTTTTCCATGGACAAGCTCCTGGGCGACATGGGCGTGGGCATCGACTTCACGGGCCGCTCCATGACGCTGGATCCGAAGTCGATCAACAAGCCCGAGGCCGAATACGACCTTGTGCGGCGGATGCGGGCGTCCTTTTTCGTGCTCGGGCCGCTGCTGGCGCGCTTTGGCAAGACGAAGGTGTCGCTGCCTGGCGGTTGCGCCATCGGCGCGCGCCCGGTGGACATTCACCTGAAGGGTCTGGAAGCGCTGGGTGCTTCGATACGCATAGAAGAGGGTTATGTACTGGCGGAAGGCAAGCTCGTCGGCGCGAACCACGCCATGGACTTCCCCAGCGTGGGCGCGACGGAGAATCTAATGATGGCGGCGACGCTTGCGGACGGCGTGACGCGTCTGACGAATGTGGCCCGCGAGCCGGAAATTGAAGATCTCGCCCTGTTTCTGAATTCCATGGGTGCGCGTATCTCCGGTGCAGGCACGGACATGATTACCATCGTCGGTGTGGATGCCCTGGGCGGCGCGGAGCATATTGTGATGCCCGACCGCATCGAGGCGGGCACCTTTCTGGTGGCGGGTGTGGCGACGGGTGGCGATGTGACCGTGGCGAATGCGAACGCGGATCATCTGCCGAATTTCCTGAAGAAATTGCAGGAGGCGGGGGCGGAGGTGGAGACCCACGGCAACAAGATCCGCGCGGCGGCCCCGAACGGCATCAACGCGGTGGATATCACCACGCTGCCCTACACCGGCTTTGCCACGGACCTGCAGGCGCAGATGATGACGCTCCTGACACGGGCCAAGGGTGTGAGTCGAATTAAAGAGACCGTTTTCGAGAATCGTTTTATGCAAGTGGCGGAGTTGGCGCGCATGGGGGCGGACATCAGCCTCGATGGCAACACGGCCATCGTGCGCGGGGTGGAGCAGCTCAGCGGCGCGCCGGTGATGGCGTCGGACCTTCGGGCGAGCGCCGCCCTGGTGATTGCCGGGCTGATGGCGAAGCAGGGGGAGACGGCGATATCGCGGGTGTATCACATTGATCGCGGCTACGAGCGGATAGAAGAACGGCTGAGCAGCCTCGGCGCAGACATCGAGCGGGTTCGGGAATAGACAATACTGAAATAGTAAGTACGCTTACATGATTGCAGGGACTACAGGGACTACAGGGACGGCAGGAAAATAGGTACCTGCCGTCGCTGCTGTCCCTGAAGTGCCTGAAACGACGCGACGTGATGCCGCGCTCAAGAAACTGTTTCGGACAGGACACCCAATGAAAGAATTCGTGGTTACAGACGATGCTTCCTTCGAGAAGCTGAAGCGTCAGGTTAGCCAGCACGGCGACAAGCAGACGATGGGCCAGCTTATCCAGGATAAGGTGGATCAGACCCGCTGGATCGTCGAGGCGGTGCGTAAGGAGGGCGACAAGGCCCTGGCCGATCTCACCCAGCGCTTCGATGGCGCGGAGCTGGAGCCGTCGCAGTTTGAGGTAACGCCCGCCGAGATCGACGCGGCGCTGAAGACGGTCGAACCCCGGATGATTCAGATCCTCAAGCGGGCCTACGAAAACATCCACAGCTTTCACAGCAAGCACCTCCGGGAATCGTGGGAAGAGACCTACGACGACGGCACGGTCCTGGGCCAGCGCGTCACGCCAATCGAAAGCGCCGGGGTGTATGTGCCCGGCGGCAAGGCCTTTTATCCCTCGTCGGTGTTGATGAATATTGCCCCCGCCCGCGTTGCCGGCGTGAAGGAAATTATCATGGTTTCGCCGCCGTCCTATAAGGGCGGCATTCACCCCGTGGTGCTCGCGGCGGCGAAGATCGCCGGGGCCACGCGTATTTTCCGCATCGGCGGCGCCCAGGCGATTGCGGCGCTCGCTTATGGCACGGAGACGATCCCCGCCGTGACCAAAATTACCGGTCCCGGCAACACCTTCGTCACGGCGGCCAAGGCCCTCGTGCGCGGTGTGGTGGAGATCGACAGCGAGGCAGGCCCGTCGGAAGTGGTGGTGCTTGCCGATGACCACGCGAATCCGAACTATGTGGCGGCGGAACTGCTCGCCCAGGCGGAGCACGATGAAGAGGCCATGGCCGTGCTGATCACGCCGTCCGCGCGGTTGATCGAGGCGGTGAAGAAGCGCCTCGAAGAAGAGACGGCCCGACTGCCGCGCAAGACGATCATCGAGCATTCCCTGTCGCACTGCGGCGTGTTAATCCAGACGCGCACGATGCAGGAGGCCATCGATCTGACCAATCTATACGCGCCCGAGCACCTGAGCGTACAAGTGGAGTATCCCCGCAATCTGGTGGACAAGATCAAACATGCCGGGGCCATCATGCTCGGCGCGATGACCCCCGTGGCCGTGGGCGACTACTACGCCGGGCCCAACCACATCCTGCCCACGGGCCGGAAAGCGCGCTTCGCGTCGCCCCTGACCGCGGAAGATTTCCGCAAGGTGACGAGCGTGCTCTATTACTCGAAGGAGCGCCTCCAGAAAGACGCGGCCGACATCCGCGCCTTCGCCGAGGCCGAAGAATTGCAGGCCCACGCCCGCTCGATTGAGGTTCGCCAGTGAAGTACCAGCGTGCATTGTTGAAGCCCGTAGCGGGCTACGTGCCGGGCGAGCAGCCCCAGGGCCGCCGCTTCGTCAAACTCAACACCAACGAAAATCCCTATCCGCCCTCGCACCGTGTGAAGGAAGCGCTGGTCAATTTCGATCTCGACCGCCTGCGGAAGTATCCCGATCCCGTGTTTCGCGAGTTCCGCGAGATCTGTGCCTGGCGCTATGGTTACGAGAACGCCGACTGGATTATCGCGGGCAACGGCATGGACGAATTGCTCGCCCTGGCCCTGCGCACCTTCGTGGATCCCGACGACGACGTGCTGGCCATGTATCCCACGTATACGCTCTACGAAGTGCTGTGCGCGCTGCACGGCTGCAATTTGAAGTACGTGGACCTGGATGAAAACTACGGACTCACCGAAGAATTCTTCACGACGCCCGCGCGCCTCTGCTTCTTCACCCGGCCCAACGCCCCCACGGGCGTGGCCGCGACGCGCAAGGACGTGGAGCGCTTCTGCAAGGAATTCGACGGCATCGTGGTCATCGACGAAGCCTATGCCGACTTCGCCGACGACACGTGCCTCGATCTGCCGAAGCAGTTCGACAACGTCATCGTCATGCGGACTTTTTCCAAGTCCTTCAGTCTCGCGGGCATGCGGATCGGCACGGCGGTGGCCAATCCGGCGATCATCAACGAATTCCTCAAGACCAAAGATTCCTACAACATGAACGCCATCGCCCAGGCCGTCGGCACCGCCGCCATGGACGACTACGCCCACATGGAAGCCTCCGCGGGCAAGGTCTGCGTGACCCGCGAGCGCGTCCGCGAAGAGCTCATCGCCATGGGCTTCGACGTTCCCGATTCCCAGACGAACTTTCTGCTCGCCCACTGGCACGGCCAGCCTAGTGCGAAAGAAATATTCGAACAGCTCCGCGAAGCAGGCATCCTCGTGCGCTATTTCAACTACCGAAGACTGGAGAAGGCCCTCCGCATCACCATCGGTACCGACGAAGAGTGCGACGAACTGCTCGCGGCCTTGCGGGGGATGTTGGGGTAAGGGTGCACACCGGGATGCCTCTCGACCGTTCTCAGGTGCCAGTCATTAGGTAGCTCCTGTGTCGGATAGCCATTTCTGGCGGATGCTTCGAGGTAGTTTTCATTTCTAGTTCAGTGTTTGGCTGCTGGATGGCGTCCATGATGCTGTATTTCGCCATCGAGCGTCGATTTTCGGCACATCGGGACGCATCCCTC
>JBHEKR010000362.1:0-33381 GCA_041859365.1 Candidatus Hydrogenedentales bacterium | reverse complement strand
GTGGTGTTCGTTGAAGAGGTAGGTGTCGGTCATGACGCGCTCCGGCTCGAACCAGAGCAGGAACTTCAGACCCGCCTCGTGGGTCGCGTCGGCGACGGGCTTCAGGCCCTTCGGGAAGCGCTCGGGATCCGGCACGAAATTGCCCACGCCCCGGGCCCAGTTCTTCTGCGGGGACACAAACCAGCCCGCGTCGATCCAGAAATAGTCCACGGGAAGTTTATTCGCCGCAATATTACGGATGGCCTCGACACAATTCGCCTCGGTCGTGCCTTCGAAGGGGACGACGGCGTGGGGCGAAGCCGCGAGGAGGGGCGCGGCGGGTGCGCCGTCGTATTGCGGCACGATGTGCTCCAGGAGGAGCCTGCGGAATTTGTTCTGCCCCACCATGCGGTCCGCACCGGTCCAAGGCATCACAAGCACCGAAGGCGTCCGCACCGATTCGCCGGGCAGGAGCTTGAAGCGGGCCTGCTCGAAGCCCGCCTGGATCTGCACGCCCGCATCGCTGCGATGGAACGACGCGGCCCACTGTCCCGTCCAGCCGATGGCGACCATCATTCCGCCCTCGGGGCCGGCGAGGTTGAAGAAGGGCAGGACACCATCGGAAGAGCGTCCGCCGAAGGGGGTGAAGACGGCGGGCGTGCCAGATTCCAGGGGCGTGGACTTCGGCTGGAAGTCCGTGATGATGGCGTGGCTGCCCTCGGCGTGGTGGAGGGTGATGGGGGCGTCCCCAGCGTCCTTCCACGCGAAATCGGCCACGCGAATATTCTCAAGGATGGGCGTCTCCGCGCTGCCGTGGTTGGTGAGGTGGAGCACCCACTCGACGGCGTCGAAGTCGGTATAGCGCGTGATCTCAAGTCGCACTTCCAGGCCCGTCGCGGGATCGGTCCACTGGGTGCTTCGCTGCTGGCGGTCGGCCGGGAGATCGGCGTAGGCTTTGTGAGCAACTACCCAGGTGTCGGGGAAGGTGCCGGCGTGGGTTGCGCCGCCATAGGTCAGGGAGAAGGGCGCGGCGCTTGCGAAGAGGTCGTCCAGATCAGCGGCGCGGGCGGAACTAGTTACCAAGCAGAGCATTGCGACGATGTGGAACAGGTATCGAAACATGGAAAAACTCCAAATGGTGATCGGGTGCGCGGTCCAACTGTGATCAGCCGCGAAAGAACGCATAACGCACAAAGAGTAGCATCTTCCACGCCTCCCTATCTTCCTCAAACACATTTCCGTGAAAATCCGTGTCCTTCCGTGGTCAAAAAAAGCCAGGACCACGGAAGCACACGGAATTTCACGGAAGTGGGTACGCTACGGAAGCAGCATCAATTCAGGCTTTGACCAGCGAATCTGGGTGGCCTCGACCGCGCCGGTGACCCCGCGTCACCTATCATCTGATGCGTAGGATGCAATGGGACCGTTAGTGTTCATCATTTTCCAGCCACTCTACGTCGGCAAGGTCCTGCTTTCTACCCGATGCGCGTTTATTCTGGATCAAATAGGCTTTCGAAAGCACCGTGACGGGAATTCTGGCAAAGGTGGCAAGCACACGACCATCCCAAGCTTCGTCAAATGTCACCCCATCGATCTGAGTCAGTATGTCAATGCGCAGCGGTTCCACACCGATCTGAAAAGTAATTCCCGGTTCTGAAAGGTCGGATTCGCTCAGGTCGAGCAATGGCGCGCCAAAATTTCCCAGGGCCTTCATTACGCGTCGCGCGTTGTCTGCATCGGGGCGCACCCATACATCGAGATCTTTGGTCGCCCGAATATGGCCGTGGGCGGCCAAAGCGTGCGCCCCTACGACGAGATACTCAACGCTCTGGGCGTTGAATTCGGACAACAGATCGCTGAAGTCTTGGTTCACCATCGATGCCCCCGTTCCAGGCGAGACAGGCCAGTGTTAAGGTCCAAACAGCCTCCATGCGTTCCCCAGGTGTTGAAGGGGCTGACTGCGGCTCGTCCTGCGGCGTCGCGCCAGGGCGAATCACCCGGCTGGTGCAGATTCGATTGTGTGGGGTTGAGGTCATTGTGTGTTGCTGTCCTTCATCGGATGTACTTAGGCTCGGCCTTAGCCACACGCTATCACGCGCTCTATTGTACACCTTTTCCGCTCCACGTTGCGCAACGCCGAATCCACTTCGAGCCAGCGAATTCGTCCTACGGAAACTGCAGCAAATTCGACTTCGAGCACCGAATCTTCGAGGCCCAGGCAGCACCGGTGGCCCCATGTTTTTCTGGTTGCCGGACTTGTGCATGCCCTCCCCGTCGGTGACCCAGGTCGCGTTCAGGCACATTGGTCGGTATATTGCCGCCGCAGGCGGGTCAATTGGATATAAGCTCTCCATCGAGTGGTAAGCCCAGCACGAAACCGGCGTAGATGAAGAGTTGCAGAAACCCAGCGATCACAAAGCATATGCTGGAGAGTGCGAACCATACCTGCACCCGCTGGGCATCTGGAAGGGTGCCGGCCCAAAACATACGCTCATGATTCCATATACGCGCGAAATTGGATAGTTGGCCGTCAGTAGAATCTATTTCGCACGCGTTCCTGCCGAATGTCTGGGTTACGTACGACTTGTGAAGATAGAGAGCGTACTTGAAGCATATCCAGCACGACCCGATGCCGCTGAATACCCCTGCGGCACATAAAATATAGAGTGTCGGATTCTGCAGGTTCCATCGAATAGGATACTCCGCCCCTATTACAGAATACATGATCAAATACCAGAGAGCGGCCCAGACCAACCCGAGGGCCAGTGAAGCAACAGATAGCAACGCATTAAAGAAAATGACACGTGATATCTGTTGCCTGACTGCATTCATGCTGAAATCTTTCCGCAAGACTTTGCCGGAATTTTTGCCATTCACCCGGTGATTGATGATGTCATATTCGGCAGGAGCCGTCAACCGCCCTACCCTACGGCAACCGCAACACATTCGGCCGCGACCAGCGTATCTTCGAGGCCCAGACCGCGCCGGTGGCCCCGTGTTTTTCCGGTTCGCCCGATTTGTGCATGCCCTCGGCGTCGGTAATCCAGGTCTCGTTCGGGCTGACGGTTACGACACCGAAATTGCCCAGCATCGCGCCGCGCTCGGGCACGACGATCTGCTCCGTTGCGCGAATGAGGCACATGCGCTCCGTGTCCACCTGACTCATGAAGAGCGGCGCGCGGTGGCGCAGGATGTGGTCGTTGTTCGCGCCCTTGCGAGTGTAAACGAGGAAGAGCGCATCACTGTGGGTGACCCAGTGGGCCTGGGTGTTGTAGCTACCGATCTCCTCGCCATCGTCAAAGGTCCAGGGGCGCAGCGGTTCGAAGTTAAGGCCATCAGTACCACTGGAAACATAGGCGCGATCATCGTTGCGCAGCGTAAGGTAAAACTTATCCTGGAAGCGCGTGAGGGAGGGCTCGTAGGCGCCCCGTGGCGTCTCCACGCGTAGTGGAACGCCGTGTTCTATATAGGTAACTGTGTCATCATGGAATCGCAGTCGCATCACAGAACTCGCGTAGACGTTGCTGCCCTCTTCCTTGAAATAAAAAGGCACCAGAAGGTCGCCGTTGTCGTCTACGAGCCATTGTCCACAGCCATTGCCGCTATTGTAGAACTCCGGTGAATTTGGCATCGCAATCGTCTTCCAGTCGCGCCACGTACCCACCTCGGCGTCAAAGACCGACCACGCCGTTTCGCGCGGGCGCGGATCCTTCATCAGTTTGCCGTCCTGGTAGCGCACCGTGTGGCCGAAGCCCAGGAGCTTCCCCGATTGAGGGTGCCAGCCGGGGGTGAAGTCGCAAACGCCGACTGTCGTGGCGTCATCCTCCTTGCGCATGGCCAGTGCGCCGACGGTGACGGGGCTTGACCACGAATTCCCCAGATCCGTTGACTGAACCATGCTCAAGCCGGAGAAGAAGTCCGAAACGTTAACATGCCAGCGCTGCATGGTCAGGACGACTGTGGGGTCGCCATTTGAATTTGGAATGACGCCGGCCCGAGGATGAAACCAGCACTTCTCCCCGTCAAAATCCCCGATAACCCGTGTCAAATCAATGGCATAAGTAAATCCATCGACTCCCTGAACGGCATGGGGCCCTGGGGCGGGAAAGGGGCCTGCGGTATAGAGCAAGAGACTGGCGAGGAGACTGAAAGTGGGCATTTGTAGGCTCCGCTAAGGGGTTGAATCCGAGATGATCCTAGGCCAGCTCGGGAGCGACCGTCAACCGAGTCAAAATTATGGAAAAAGAAAAGCAGAAGGAAACTTGACATGGGCCCCGCGTAAAAGGGATAATACACGTCTTGCCCCGAAGCTCCCTGAATGTGCAGGCGCTGTTAACGTCCCCGATAAGAACAAGTGCGTTGACAAGCCCAGCAAATTTTGCTATGCTTCTGGGCCGTTGTCTGGGCGGAGTTCTTCTGCCCTCGCAATCCGTTTCCCAATTAGGAGTAGTCGTTTTGCCTACAATTAATCAACTGGTACGAAACTGTCGCAAGACGAAGGTTTCGAAGACAAAGTCACCGGCCCTGAAAGCTTGTCCGCAAGCTTCGGGGACATGCACTCGTGTCTACACCATGACGCCGAAGAAACCTAACTCGGCGTTGCGGAAAGTGGCCCGTGTGCGCCTGAAAAACGGCATGGAAGTGACTGTGTATATTCCGGGCATTGGCCATAACCTGCAAGAGCACTCGCAGGTTATGATCCGTGGCGGCCGTGTGAAAGACCTTCCCGGCGTTCGCTATCACCTGATCCGTGGCGTTCTGGATTCCCAGGGCGACTGTGGCGGTACCGCGAGCGTCAAGATGGATGGTGGTAAAGAAATTCACGCTGGTCGCTGGGTTAGCCGCTCGAAATATGGCGTTAAAAGGCCCAAGCGATAATTTTCGTCTTTATTTACGAGTAGCTAGAAGCTAATGGAACGATAATAAAATGGCTCGACGGAGAGAAATTCAAAAACGGGAAATCCTGCCTGATCCGAAATTCGGCAGCATCACGCTCAGCAAGTTCATCAACGCGGTTATGGTTGATGGCAAGAAGAGCGTGGCGGAGGCCATCGTGTATGGTGCTCTGGATTTGGTTAAGACCAAGCTGCCCTCGGAAGATCCTCTGTCTGTCTTCAACACGGCCATTGACAACGCGAAGCCCCTGCTTCATGTCAAGTCCCGCCGTGTTGGCGGTGCGACGTATCAGGTCCCTGTGGAAATCGCTCCGGCGACCCGCACGGCCATCGCATTCCGCTGGATGATCGAGTTCTCCCGCAAGCGCGGCGAGAAGACGATGCGCGAGCGTCTCGCGGGTGAGCTTCTGGATGCCTATGGCCGCCAGGGTACCACCATCAAGCGGAAAGAAGATACGCACCGTATGGCGGAAGCCAACAAAGCGTTTGCCCATTTCCGATTCTAGTTTCGTGGCTCGAGGTTGCCCCGCGTCCCTGTGGCGTATGGTGTGACCCTGGCCTGCGTAGAAGAATTGCCAGTCTTGCGCCCTGTCTTTTCAAAAGACAGGGTGATGGGCTGTGTTGTGTGTGCCTGCCGCCCGGTATGGGTGTGTTCAGGGTTTGCGCAGTTGGTGCGCAGCACACGCCAGGCGTTTTACAGCTAATTTAAGAGGAATACATTGTGGCTCGTTCACTTCCACTGGACAAAGTTCGGAATATCGGCATCATGGCGCACATTGACGCGGGTAAAACCACCGTCACCGAGCGCGTGCTGTTCTACTCCGGCCGTGTGCACCGCGTAGGCGAAGTGCACGACGGCGCCGCGACCATGGACTACATGGCGCAGGAACGCGAACGCGGCATCACCATTACGTCGGCTGCAACGGCTTGCGAATGGAAGGGCCACAAGATCAATATTATTGACACGCCCGGTCACGTGGATTTCACGGCCGAAGTGGAGCGCTCTCTGCGCGTGCTCGACGGCGCCGTGGCGGTGTTCTGCGCGGTGGCGGGTGTGCAGCCCCAGTCCGAAACGGTATGGCGTCAGGCCGACCGCTATCACGTTCCCCGCATCGCATTCATCAACAAGATGGACCGTGTCGGCGCGAACTTCGAAAAAGCCATCAAGACCATGAAGGACCGTCTGGGCGCCAACCCGATTCCGGTTCAGCTCCCCATCGGCGCGGAAGACCAGTTCAACGGCGTTATCGACTTGGTCACCATGAAGGCCTACACCTGGAAGGGTGAGGGCGCGGCCACGGAGCAGGTAGAGATTCCAATTCCCGCCGAACTTCAGGAACAGGCCGAAGAGTGGCGCCACACCCTCGTGGAGGCCGCTGCGGAATGCGACGAAGCCCTCATGGAAAAGTACTTCGCTGAAGAAGAGCTCAGCCATGAAGAGATTGTCGCCGCGATTCGAAAGGGCACCATCACTGGCGCCTTCACCCCGGTCATGGCCGGCACGGCCCTCCGCAGCAAGGGCGTTCGTTTGATGCTCGACAACGTCGTCGCCTACCTGCCGTCCCCGGTTGATGTGGACGAGATTGTCGGCGCGGAGCCTCACCACCCCGAAAACAAAATGAGCCGCAAGCCCTCCGATGACGAGTCGTTTTCGGCCCTGGCCTTCAAGATTATTACCGATCCCCACGTCGGTCGTCTTACCTTTATCCGCGTCTATTCCGGCGTCCTGAAGGCGGGTGACCAGGTGATCAACGTGCGCACCGGAAAGCGTGAGCGTCTTGGACGCCTGCTGGAAATGCACGCGAATGAGCGCTCCGACCTCGCCGAGCTTCGCGCCGGTGACATCGGCGCCGTAATCGGCTGCAAAAACACCACCACCGGCGATACGCTCTGCGACGAAAAAGACCCCATCGCCCTGATGAAGGTGGACTTCCCCGAGCCCGTGGTGCACATCGCCATCGAGCCCAAGACCAAGGCCGACCAGGACAAGATGTCCGACTCCCTGGTTAAGCTGGCAGAAGAAGATCCGACGTTCCGCGTCTACAGTGACGAAGAAACTGGCCAGACCATCATCGCTGGTATGGGCGAGCTTCACCTCGACATCATTGTTGACCGAATGAAGCGCGAGTTCAAGGTTGAAGCCAACGTGGGCAAACCCATGGTGGCCTACCGCGATCCATCCGCAAGCCCGCCGAAGCCGAATGCAAGTTCGTGCGCCAGTCCGGCGGTCGCGGCCAGTACGGCCACGTGGTCCTTACGCTCGGGCCCGGCGAGCCGAATTCCGGCTTCACCTTTGAAAATAAGGTCGTCGGCGGCGTCATCCCCAAAGAATACATTCCCGCGGTGGAAAAGGGCTGCCGCGAGGCGGTCGTCTCCGGCGTTATTACCGGCTACCCGATGGTGGACGTGAAAGTGACCCTGACCTTCGGATCGTTCCACGAAGTGGATTCCTCCGAAATGGCCTTCCAGATTGCCGGTTCCATGGCCCTGAAGCAGGCCGCTCCCAAGGCGTCTCCCGTGCTGCTTGAGCCGGTGATGAAGGTGGAAGTGATTACCCCCGACGAGTACACCGGCGACGTGATTGGCGACTTCAACAGCCGCCGCGGCCGTCTCGAAGGCATGGAGAGCGAAAGCACGACCCAGACGATTAAAGCGTTCGTACCGCTCGCGGAAATGTTCGGCTACGCCAACACCCTCCGCTCGCGCACCCAGGGCCGCGCCTCCTACAGCATGGAATTCGCGAGCTATGAACCCGCGCCGACCAGCGTGGCGAACGAAATCATGGAAAAGGCCGGCAACAGCTTCCGGTTCTAGTATCCAACATTGCGTTACCCAAGACCGTAAATTTGGAATCGCCGCATTAACCCCGCGGCAGCCGTAAAGAAGGAGAAACGAAGACATGGCGAAGGCAAAATTCGAGCGCAACAAGCCGCACGTTAACGTGGGCACCATTGGTCACGTGGACCATGGCAAGACGACGCTTACGAGCGCCATCACCAAGGTGCTTTCCAAGACCGGCGGCGCCACCGCCATGAACTTCGCGGACATCGACAAGGCTCCCGAAGAAAAAGAGCGCGGCATTACGATCTCCATCGCGCACGTGGAATACCAGACCGAGTCGCGCCACTACGCGCACGTGGACTGCCCCGGCCACGCCGACTATGTGAAGAACATGATCACCGGCGCCACCCAGATGGACGGCGCGATCCTGGTGGTTGCCGCCAACGACGGTCCCATGTCCCAGACGCGCGAGCACATCCTGCTGGCCCGCCAGGTGAACGTGCCCGCCATCGTGGTGTTCATGAATAAAGTGGACATGGTGGACGACCCCGAGCTCCTCGACCTGGTCGAGATGGAGCTTCGCGAGCTTCTCAGCAAGTACGAATTCCCCGGCGACGACACGCCGATCACCATGGGTTCGGCCCTGGCCGCCATGGAAGATCGCGATCCGGAAATCGGCGCGAACAAGATTCTTGAACTGATGCGCACCGTGGACGAGTTCATCCCCACGCCCAAGCGCGACCTCGACAAGCCCTTCCTGATGGCCATCGAAGACGTGTTCACGATCACCGGTCGCGGCACGGTTGCTACGGGCAAGATCGACACCGGCATCGTCCATGTTGGCGACAAGGTCCAGATCCTGGGCATCAAGGATACGATGGACACGACGGTTACCGGCGTGGAAATGTTCCGCAAGCTGATGGACGAAGGCCAGGCCGGCGACAACGTGGGCCTGCTGCTGCGCGGCATCAACCGTGACGACATCGAGCGCGGCCAGGTTATCGCGAAGCCGGGCTCCATCACGCCCCACACGCAGTTTGAAGGCGAAGTCTACGTGCTGACGAAAGAAGAAGGTGGGCGTCACACGCCCTTCTTCACCGGCTACCGCCCCCAGTTCTACTTCCGCACGACGGACGTGACCGGCAAGCTGGAGCTTCCCGAAGGTGTGGAGATGGTGATGCCGGGCGACAACGTGACGATCACGGCCGAGCTTATCGCGCCCATCGCCATGACCGAAGAGCTCCGCTTCGCCATCCGCGAAGGCGGCCGCACCGTCGGTGCGGGTGTCGTTACCAAAATCATTAAGTAAGTAAAGTAGATTCGCTCCCCGCCTCCCGTGAGGCGGGGCAGCTTTCGAGATTGAACCTAAGGCATCAGCGCCTGGGCGTTAGCTTGGAGACAGTCAATGGCTGCCAGCCACAAGATACGAATCAAATTACGGGCCTACGACCACCGGTTGTTGGACCAGTCCGCGCAAGAAATTGTCGCGGCGGCTCAGCGCACCGGTGCGGACGTGAACGGTCCGATCCCGCTGCCGACCGACATGACCAAGTACACGGTGCTGCGCGGCCCCCACATTGACAAGAAATCCCGTGAACAGTTCGAAAGCCGGACCCACAAGCGCCTTATGGATATCGTGAACCCCACGGCCTCCACGGTGGACGCGCTGATGAAACTGGTGTTGCCGGCTGGCGTGGACGTGGAAATCAAGCAATAGCTTCCAACGAACGAATGCGTGCCTACGCATTGAATCGTAGGGCGGTGTAAGGATTACCAAAGCATGGTAAATGGACTGTTAGGGCGAAAGCTGGGCATGACCCGGGTATTCACCGAAGACGGGCGCTGGGTTAGCGTTACGCTCGTTGAGGCGGGCCCGTGTACCGTTATCCAGAAGAAGACCCGGGACTCCGACGGCTACGACGCTGTCCAGGTTGGCTATGGCGAAGTGAAAGAATCACGGCTGAACAAGCCCGTGACCGGCCACTTCGCGAAAGCGGGCCAGGCACCGAAGCGCATCCTCAAAGAGTTCCGCGTGGCGGCCGATTCGGCCCTCAATGTTGGCGACGAGATCCGCAATGATATTTTCAAAGCCGGTGACCGTGTCGACATCTGCGGCACCAGCAAGGGTAAAGGCTTTGCCGGCGTTATCAAGCGTCACGGCATGAAGGGCGGTCCTGGCGGCCACGGCTCCCACTTCCACCGCGCCCCCGGCTCTATCGGTCAGAGTGCGGACCCCTCGAAGGTTTACAAAGGCAAGCGCCTTCCCGGCCGTATGGGTAACGTGCAGCGCACGACCCAGAACGTCGAGGTTGTAGACATCGACGCCGAGAAGAACCTTATCCTGCTTCGCGGCCCGGTACCCGGCGCCAACGGCGGCCTGGTCGTCGTGAAGCACAGCACGAAAGGAGCCAAATAACCATGGCATCCTTGAAAATTGTCAACATCCGCGGTGAAGAGCAGGGCCACGTTGAGGCCAGCGACACCGTGTTCAATGCCGAAGCCAACGAAACGCTCGTCCACAATGTGGTCGTGGCGCTTCAGGCGAATCGCCGTCAGGGCACGCACAAGACCAAGACCCGCAAGGATGTCAGCGGTGGCGGCGCCAAGCCCTTCCGTCAAAAAGGTACCGGCCGCGCGCGCCAGGGCAGCAGCCGCGAACCGCAGATGCGCGGCGGCGGCACCGTCCATGGCCCCGTGCCCAGGAGCTACCGCCACGACGTCTCCAAGCAGGTGCGTCGGCAGGCGCTTTGCTGCGCGCTCAGCGCCCGCGCCCGCAATGAGCGTCTCAGCGTGCTGAAGGGTATGAACTTCGACGGCATCAAGACCAAACCGGTTGCCGACATGCTCGACCAGGTATCCCGCGAGGGCCGCAAGACCCTCCTCGTTACCGCTGATTACGATGCCGCGTTTCTGCTGTCCTCGCGCAATATTGCCCGGATGACCGTACGCACGGCGGCCGAAGTGAACACGCTCGACGTGCTCGCCGCCGTCCGCGTGGTGGTGCAGGAAGAGGCGCTGGCCAAACTTGAGGAGCGCCTCGCATGAGCAGCCTTTCCCCCTACCAGATTGTGAAGCGGCCGATCATCACGGAAGAGTCGCAGATCCAGACGACCAAGGGCCCGAACTACACGTTCGCCGTGGCGCCTGGGGCGAACAAGCACCAGATCCGCGAGGCCATCGAGGCCATTTTCCCGGACATCAAGGTGGTTCGCGTCAATACGATGAACTACAGCGGCAAGATCAAGCGCCAGCTCGGCGCCCGCAAGACGGGCCGTAAATCCGACTGGAAAAAAGCCATCGTCACCTTGCGTGACGGCGACAGCATCGAAATGATCTAACGGAGTTATTGGAATGCCAGTAAAGCGATTCAGACCCTATACGCCATCGCGGCGCGAGATGACCGTCGCCGATTTCTCCGTCGTAACAAAGACCACGCCGGAGAAGAGCCTGACGGAGCCGAACCACAAGTCCGGCGGTCGAAACAACCTCGGGCGCATCACGATGCGCCGTCGGGGCGGCGGCCACAAGCGCCTCTACCGCGTGATCGACTATCGTCGCAACAAAGACGGCATCCCCGCCCGCGTTGCTTCGATCGAGTACGATCCCAACCGCACGGCATATATCGCCCTGCTGGTCTATGCGGACGGCGAAAAGCGCTACATCATCGCGCCTGAAGGCCTCAAGGTCGGCAAGACGCTGAACAGCGGCGAGAAGACCGACTTCGAAGTCGGCAACTGCATGACGCTGAACAACATGCCCCTGGGTACCAACGTGCACAACGTTGAGATGACCCCCGGCAAGGGCGGGCAGATTGCCCGCGCTGCCGGCAACGGCTGCCAGCTTCTTGCGAAGGAAGGCCGCTATGTCGTGCTGCGTCTCCCCTCGGGCGAGATGCGCCGGGTGCTGAGCAACTGCCGGGCCGTGGTTGGCGAGGTGAGCAATGAAGAGCACACCAACATCAACCTGGGCAAAGCCGGCCGCAAGCGCTGGCTGGGACGTCGTCCCAAGGTACGCGGCGTGGCCATGAACCCGGTGGATCACCCCCACGGCGGCGGCGAAGGCCGCACCTCGGGTGGTCGCCACCCGGTGAGCCCCTGGGGCACGCCGGCGAAGGGCTTCAAGACCCGCTCCAAGAAACACCGTTCGAACAAGTACATCATCAGGCGCCGCAACGCCTGATTCAGGCTGGCCTAAAGGAGATTTATTGTGTCGCGTTCAGTCAAAAAAGGCTTCTTCGCCGACGAGCACCTGCTCAAGAAAGTTGACACCCAGCAGCGCTCCGGCGACCGCAAGGTCATCAAGACGTGGTCCCGGCGTTCGACGGTCATCCCCGACATGGTGGGCCTGACGATAGCGATTCACAACGGAAAGAGCCACCTTCCGGTGTTCATCACCGAAAACATGGTGGGCCATAAACTGGGCGAATTCGCCCCGACACGGACTTTCCGCGGCCACAAGAAATAAGGCTTAGAACGAACTGGTTCCGCCCGCCGGGTGAAGGGACGCAGGAGATATACGATGGCAGAAGCAACAGCCAAACTTACGAATTTACAGATGTCCGCACGGAAGGTGCGCCTGGTTGCCGACCTCATGCGCGGCCGCAAGGTGGCCGACGTACGGGACATCCTGCAGTACACGCTGAAGGATCCGGCCAAGCCGCTGTTGAAACTGCTTGACTCCGCCGTCGCCAACGCGGATTACGCGGCCCAGGAAACCCACGCCAACGTGGACACGGACCAGATGATCATCAAACGTATAGTGGTAAATGAAGGCCGGACGCTGTATCGGTTTCAGCCCGCGCCGCGCGGCCGCGCCGCCCGCATTCGCACGCGCAGCAGCCACGTTGAAATCCAGATCTCGGATAAGTAGAGGAGCACACTGTGGGTCAAAAGGTACATCCAAACGGGTTCCGCCTCGGCGTGATCCAGAATTGGTCTTCGCTGTGGTACGCGCAGAACAAGAACTATGCCGACCTCCTTCACGAGGACCTGAAACTGCGCGACTACGTCAAGAAGCGGCTGTACCACACCGGTGTCGCCAAGATTGACCTTGAGCGCGCCGGCCGCAAAACCAAGATCCATATCTACACGGCCCGTCCCGGCCTTGTGATCGGCCAGCGCGGCGCGGAAGTGGACAAGCTCCGCTACGAGCTGGAGCAGCTCACCGGCCACGAGATGATGATCAACATTCATGAAGTTCTGAGCCCCGAGCTCTGCGCCACGCTGGTGGCCGAGAGCATCGCGCAGCAGCTCGAACGACGCATGTCCTTCCGTCGCGTGATGAAGAAGGCCATGCAGAACACGATGCGCCTCGGTGCGAAAGGCATTCGCCTTCGCGTCGCGGGTCGCCTCAACGGCGCGGAAATTGCCCGCTCCGAGAACACCGCCGAAGGCAGTGTTCCCCTGCACACGCTGCGGGCGAACATCGACTACGGCGTGGCCACCGCTCACACGACCTACGGCTGCATCGGCGTAAAGTGCTGGATCTACCAGGGCGACATGCTCCCCGGCGAGCGCGTGACAACGGTTGGCGGCGAACGCCCCGCGGGTCAGGCCGCTCCCACACAGGGACAGCGCCGGCCGAGTGGTGACCGCCAGGGTGGTGATCGCCAGGGTGGCGGCGGCGGACGCGGACCGCGCAAACGCAGCGAACAAGAGTAGGAGCGCATAAATCATGTTGATGCCCAAGAGAGTTAAACACCGCAAGCAACAGCGCGGTCGCCGTACCGGCGCCGCAAAGGGCGGTACCAATCTTGATTTCGGTGAATACGGCCTGAAGGCCCTGCAGGACGGCTGGATTACGGCCCGGCAGCTCGAAGCGGCCCGTATCGCCATCACGCGCCACATCAAGCGCGGCGGCAAGGTTTTCATCCGCGTGTTTCCGGACAAGCCGATCACGAAGAAGCCCGCCGAAGTGCGAATGGGTAAAGGTAAAGGTGCTCCGGAAGCCTGGGTCGCGGTTATCAAACCCGGTCGGATCATGTTCGAAGTTGAAGGCGTATCCGAGGAGCTCGCCCGCGAGGCCATCAGCCGCGCCGGTTACAAGCTTCCCATCAAAACGAAATTTGTAAAGCGCGCCTAAGCGCGGCCCGGCACCCCGGTACGCAAGGAGACGAAGAGTGAAAGCGATCGAGCTCAGAGACAAAGACAACGCTACGTTGTTGAAATACATCAAAGAACGCGAACACGACGTAAGCAGCTTCCGCATGCAGGTCGCGACCGGCGTCGTCGAAAACGTCCGGGCCGCACGTGCTGCCCGCCGCGACATCGCCCGGATCAAGACCATCCTCAGACAGCGCGAGATTGCCGAAGCGAAAGGTAAGAACTGAACATGAGCGTAGAGCCCAACGCGACTGAAGATACACGCGGCCGCCGCAAAGAGCGGGTTGGTTACGTCACCAGCACCAAGATGGACAAGACCATCACCGTGTCGGTCGAGGGGGTGAAATACCATCCCCTGTACAAGAAGGCGATGAAGTCCACCAAGAAGTACAAGGCCCACGACGAAGAGAACACCTGCAACGTCGGCGACCTGGTCCGGATCAAGGAAACCCGCCCGCTCAGCAAAACCAAGTGCTGGCGTCTGGTTGAAGTGGTCAAGCGCGCCGATTAAGACCGCCCGCCGGACCGGCAGGATACCGTCAACGCAACGTTCGTACCACGAATAAGGTTTGAGAGAATGATTCAAATATATTCGCGATTAAAGGTCGCCGACAATTCAGGAGCCCGCTTGATTCGGGTGATTCAGGTCATGGGCGGTTCCAAGCGCCGCTACGCCGGTTTGGGCGACATCGTCACCGCCAGCGTGCGCGAAGCCCTGCCGAATGCGAACGTGAAAAAGGGCGACGTTGTGAAGGCGGTTGTCGTTCGTGTCCGTAAAGACACGCAGCGGCCCGACGGAACGACCATCCGTTTCGACAGCAACTCCGCCGTGCTGATCAACAATAACAAGGAGCCGCGCGGCACCCGTATCTTCGGGCCCGTGCCCCGGGAACTGCGCGACAAGGGCTTCATGCGCATCCTCTCGCTGGCGCCGGAAGTGGTATAGGAATCGAACCATGAATATTCGCAAGAACGATACTGTGCTCGTCATCCGCGGCAAGAACGCCGGCCAGCGGGGGCGCGTCCTCGAAGTACAGCGCAAAAAAGATCGCGTGCTGGTCGAGGGGCTCAACATGATGAAGCGCCACACCAAAGCCGGCAGCCGGACCCAGGCGGGCGGCATCGTGGAGCGCGAAGCGCCCATCCACATCTCGAACGTCGTGCCCTGGTGCGACGCGGCAAACGGCCCGTCGAAGATCGTGATGAAGACGCTGGAAAATGGCACCCGTGTCCGTGCGTGGAAAATTAACGGCGAAACTTTGGACGACTAATCTCCGGCCCTGGCGCGGAACCAAGAATTCGAGGAGTGGCATACGATGCCGTCAGCACTCAAGATTAAATATCAAGACACCATTCGCGTCCAGCTCCAGGAGGAGCTTGGCATAAAGAACGTGATGATGATCCCCCAGATCGAGAAGGTGGTGGTGAACATGGGCGTGGGCGATGCCATCGCGGATGCGCGCCTTTTGGACGCTGCGGTGGAAGACCTGGCCCAGATTACCGGCCAGCATCCCAGCGTGCGCGTGGCGCGGAAGTCGATCTCGAATTTCAAGCTGCGCGAAGGCGCGAAGATAGCCTGCATGGTGACCCTGCGCGGCGAGCGCATGTACGAGTTCATGGACCGGTTGTTCAACGTCGCCATGCCCCGTATCCGCGACTTTCGCGGCGTCTCGCCCAAGGCCTTCGACAAGTTCGGCAACTACACGCTCGGCCTGAAGGAGCAGACCATCTTCCCGGAAGTGGATCAGGACCGGTCGGATCGCGCCCGCGGCATGAACGTTACGTTTGTGGTGAAGAATACAGATTCGGCCGATGAGAGCCGTGAACTTTTGCGTAAACTGGGCATGCCCTTCGCCAACTAGCGGCGCCGTTTCAGGAGATTACCGTGGCTAAGAAATCGATGATTGAAAAGTGCAAGCGCACGCCGAAGTTCCAGGTGCGGGCGTATAGCCGGTGCCGGGCTTGCGGCAGGCCGAAGGCCTTTATCCGAAAGTACCAGATCTGCCGCATCTGTTTCCGGACTCTGGCGCTTGAAGGCAAGTTGCCGGGCGTGACGAAGTCGAGTTGGTAAGGAACCGCCGCGCGGGACGCGCGGGGACGAATAAGGATTGAATGACCCATGTCAATGAGTGATCCCATCGCCGATCTGCTGACCCGCGTTCGCAACGCGGCCCAGGCGCGGCAAGCAACGGTCGACGTGCCGTCCTCGAAGCTCAAGGCGGAGATCTGCCGGGTGCTGAAGGAAGAAGGCTACATCAGCGAGTACACCATCGTCGCAGAGCCCCTTCCCGGTTCCATCCGTCTCCACCTCAAGTACGCCCGGGACCGCAAGAGTGTCGTCCAGGGCCTCAAGCGGGTGAGCAAGCCGAGCCTGCGCGTCTACGTTGGCAGCCAGGATATCAAGCCGGTCTGCAGCGGCCTGGGCATCTCGATCCTCAGCACCTCCGAGGGCGTGATGACGGGCAAGAAGGCGCGGAACGCAAAAGTCGGCGGTGAAGTTATTTGCGAAGTGTGGTAACTGCGGGCCGTCCGCCCCGGTTAGTACAAGAGAGAAATTCGCGGCCCGCGAGGGCTGCATGTGAAAGGATAAGGTTGTGTCGCGAGTAGGAAACCTTCCCGTGCCTCTGCCCGAAGGGGTCAAGTGCGAGCTGAAAGACAGCACGCTGACCGTCACGGGCCCCAAGGGCAAGCTGGAGCAGACATTTCAGCCGACCATCGGTATTGAGATTGCGGATGGCGAGATCGTCATCAGCCGCAATTCCGACGATCGCCAGGTTCGCGCCTTCCAGGGCCTGACCCGCGCGCTGATCAACAATATGGTGCTGGGTGTCTCCCAGGGCTACGAACGCACGCTCCAGATTGAAGGCGTCGGCTACCGCGCTTCCGTCCAGGGCCAGAACCTTCACCTCCTGCTCGGTTACAGCCATCCGATCCACGTGACGCCCCCGCAGGGTATCACGTTCGCGGTCGAAGGCACGCAGATCATCAAGATTGCCGGCATCGACAAGCAGCAGGTTGGCCAGGTGGCCGCCGATGTCCGCGCATTCCGGAAGCCGGAGCCGTATAAAGGCAAGGGAATCCGGTACCAGGGCGAACACGTCCGCCGCAAAGTTGGCAAGTCCGGCTCCAAGTAAACTGATTCAACGGCTCTTCCGCAGGCCGCCCGGGTTCGGTGAAACCGCCCGAGCCTGCACGAAAGGGATACCATGGCTAACAAGACGAATTACAACAAGGTGTTGTTGGAACGGCGCAAGCGCCGGGTGCGCAAGCGCATCAGCGGCACCACCGAACAGCCCCGCCTTCGCGTCAGCCGTTCGACCAAGCACATTTACGCGCAGATCATCGACGACACGACCGGCGCCACCATCGCCGCAGCGTCCTCGCTGGCGCTTAAAATCAATGGCGGCAACATCGACGCCGCCAAGGCGGTGGGTAAGTCCCTGGCGGAGAAGGCCAAGGAAAAGAATGTTGGCAAAGTATGTTTTGACCGAGGCGGACTTCTCTATCATGGCCGTGTAAAGGCCCTCGCCGAAGCAGCGCGTGAAACGGGTCTTCAATTCTAGGAGCATTCTCTTGAGTACAGAGCGTGGCAACAAACGAGAAAAGCGCAGTCGCGATAATCAGGAAAAAGAAAGCGAATTCATCGAGCACGTGGTAAAAATCTACCGCGTCGCGAAGGTGGTGAAAGGCGGCCGCCGCTTTAGCTTCAGCGCCATTGTGGTGGTAGGCGACGGTAATGGCCGCGTCGGCGCCGCGATGGGCAAGGCCACGGAAGTGCCCAATGCCATTCGCAAGGCCATCGACCGCGCCCGCAAGGACATGGTTCGTGTGCCGATCGTGAACACCACCGTGCCCCACCAGGTGCTCGGTCAGTCCGACTCCGCGGCCGTGCTGATGAAGCCCGCTTCGCTGGGTACCGGCATCGTGGCCGGCGGCGCCGTTCGCGCCGTCGTGGAAGCCGCTGGCTACCAGAATATTCTCACCAAGTCCCTTGGTTCGAACAACGCCACCAACGTGGTGTGGGCGGCCATCGAAGGCTTGAAGTCCCTCAAGACCGCCGAGCAGATTGCCGCCATGCGCGGGCTCGAGGTTGCGGACATTCTCTAACACAACGGGCCGGCGCCAATTCGCGCGCCCTGGACTGAAGAAAGAATCGAGCACATGGAATTACACGATCTGAAAAGCAACCCTGGCGCCCGCAAAAAGCGGAAGCGCGTCGGTCGCGGTCCGGGCTCCGGGCAGGGCAAGACCGCCGGCAAGGGCCACAAGGGCGCCAAAGCGCGCGCGGGCTATTCCCGTCGTCTGGGCTTCGAGGGCGGCCAGACCCCCCTGCACCGTCGCCTGCCGAAGCGCGGTTTCAACCATGAGAGCCGCTCGCCTTTCGCCATCATCAATCTCGATGTCCTGGAGGCCGCTTTCGAGTCCGGCTCCGAGATCACCACGGAGGCGCTTATCGCCGCCGGCTTGGCCAAGTCCGCCAAGGGCGGCATCAAAGTCCTCGGCCGTGGCGAAGTCACCAAAAAGCTGAACATCAAGGTTCAGGCGATTTCCCCTGCCGCGCAGGAGAAGATTGTCGCCGCCGGCGGTTCCGTCGAACTCATTGATACCGTCGCTCCCGTGGCTGCTGATGCGGGCCAGGCGCAGGCCGAGTAAGGAGTAGCAGGTGTCCGAGCCTATCGAAGCATTCAAGAATGCCTTTAGAATTCCCGAGCTGAAGCAGCGTATTATTTTCTCGTTGGTCATGCTCGCGGTATACCGTCTTGGCTGCCACGTCCCCGCCCCTGGCGTGGACGGCGGTGCCCTGGCGGAGAAGATCGGTGGCGGAGGCAGCATCCTGGGCTTCTACGATATGTTCACGGGCCAGGCTTTCTCGAATGCCACCGTGTTTGCGCTCGGCATCATGCCCTATATCACGGCATCGATTATCCTGTCGCTCCTGATTCCCGTTATCCCGGCCCTGGAGGCTCTCCAGAAGAGCGGTCAGGAAGGTCAGAAAAAGATAACCGAGTACACCCGCTACGGAACCATCGTGCTGTGCCTTGTGCAGAGTGTGGCCATAGGCTTCTTCCTGCAGGGTCAGGGCGCCGAGATCGTTCCAAATCCGGGCATTGGCTTCTTGCTCATGTGCGTGATCACCTTCACCACCGGCACCGCCTTCATCATGTGGCTGGGCGAGCAGATTAGCGAACACGGCATCGGAAACGGCATCTCGCTCATCATTTTTGCGAGTATCATCTCTTCCATGCCCGCCGCGATCATGAACCTGTTTCGCATGATTGGCAACGGCCAGATCAACATCTTCGTGGCCATTGTGCTGGTGTTTCTCATGGTCGTCGTGGTCATGGGCGCCATTCTGGTCACCACGGGTCAGCGCCGGATTCCGGTGCAGTATCCCCGTCAGGTCAAGGGTCGGCGCGTTATGGGTGGGCAGCGCTCTTATCTGCCCCTTCGTGTTAACCAGGCCGGCGTTATTCCCATCATCTTCGCGAGCTCGCTGCTCATGCTGCCCGGCATGATAGGGCAGGGCATTTCGAACGTGACCATCGCCAGTATTATCAACAATATCGCCAGCCCGAACTACCTCGTACACAACGTGCTCTACGCCGTGATGATTGTCTTCTTCTCTTTCTTCTACACCGCCATCACCTTCAATCCGGTTGAGCTCGCGGACAACATGAAGAAGTATGGCGGCGTTATCGTGGGTGTCCGCCCCGGCAAGGCCACGGCGGACTACTTGAACCGCGTCATGACGCGAATCACGCTGGTGGGCTCGCTCTTCCTTACGGCGGTCGCGCTGCTCCCCTCCATCGTCTATGTCGTGCTGAACGTTCCGGACTGGACCATCGTGCAGTTCTTCGGCGGCACCAGCCTCCTGATCCTGGTCGGCGTAGCGCTGGACACCATCAAGCAGATTGAGCAGCACCTGACCATGCGTCACTACGACGGCTTTTCGGGTAAAGGCGGTGGCCGCATTCGCTCCCGCCGCGGCGGATGACGAGCTCAATAGGCCAGTCGGAATGAAAGTTAAATCGAAACGAGACTTTTGTTAGTCCGTTAGTATACAATACCTGCCGTTTGACCGAAAGCGAAATCGGGAGGAGTTCCAACACCAACAAGGGACGCGGCCCGATGGGTCGTGTTATGTAGCGATGATTTCGGTCCGTAGTGAACGGGAAATTGACCTTCTTCGGGAGGCCAACCAGATAGTGGCCCGGGTGCATGACACCCTGCGGACACTGATCAAGCCCGGTATCACTACGGCCGAGTTGGACGTCGCGGCCGAGGCGATTATCCTGGAGGCGGGCGCGAAGCCAGCCTTCAAGGGTTACCACGGCTACCCGGCGTCCACCTGCATTTCGGTGGACGAGGTCATCGTCCACGGGATTCCCGGTGACCGCGTCATCCGCGAGGGTGAGGTGGTCAGCATTGATGTCGGTGTGATGTATAAAGGTTATTTCGGCGACGCCGCCGTCACCTGGCCCTGTGGCGAGGTTGACGAAGACCGCCGGAAGCTGTTGGAAATCACGGATCAGGCGCTGGCGCAGGCTATCAAAGCCGCTGCCGCCGGCAACTATCTGCGCGATATCGGGCGCGCCGTGGAAGCGGTGTGCAATCCGATGAATTATGGCATTGTACGGGATTTTGTGGGCCATGGCATCGGTACATCGATGCACGAAGAGCCCCAGATTCCGAATTTCGACACGGGCCAGAAGGGTCCTCGGTTGAAGGCGGGAATGGTGTTGGCGATTGAGCCCATGGTAAATCTGGGCACCGAGAAAGTCAAGGTATTGAAGGACGGCTGGACCGCGGTGACCGCGGATGGCAAGCCGAGCGCGCATTTTGAGCATAGCATCGTGGTGCGCGAAGGTGGTGGCGAGATATTGTCGGATTCCAAGATAAACATCTGGGGACAACAGAAGGCGTCGTAGTCAGGCGGCCGTAGCACTTCGCGTGCGCGCCCCGAGGAGAATGAAAATGAAAGTGCGCAGTTCAGTAAAGAAGATTTGCGAGAAATGCAAAATCATCCGGCGTCACGGCCGGGTCCGGGTCATCTGTGAAAACCCGAAGCATAAACAGCGTCAGGGCTAATCTGGCGCGGCCCCCCCTGCCGTACAGCGTTAATTAGGAGATATATAGAGATGGCTCGAATTGTAGGCATAGACCTTCCCCGTGAGAAGCGGGTTGAGGCCGGGTTGCAGTCGATTTATGGCATCGGCTTGACACGGGCTCGTCAGCTTCTTGAGAAGACCGGCATCAGCCCGGACACTCGCGTCCGCGATCTGACCGACGAGGAAGTGAACCTGCTTTCGTCGACGATCCAGGCGACCGTCAAGGTGGAAGGCGACCTTCGCCGCGAGGTTTCCGCCAATATCAAGCGCCTCATGGAAATCAACTGCTACCGCGGCCAGCGCCACAAGAAGGGCCTGCCCGTGCGCGGCCAGCGGACCAGCACCAACGCCCGTACCCGCAAGGGCCCGCGCAAAATGGCCGTTAAGAAGAAATAATACGACTGCCAGTCAACCTTGATGCCAAAGGAGGCACCGTCACGTGGCGAAAGAAAAACGTAAGACCAAGAACAAGAAGCGCCGTGTAACCCTGAGCGTTACCTCGGGTGTTGCCCACATTCAGGCGACTTTCAACAATACCATCGTGTCCATCACCGACCCTCAGGGCAACGTCATTGCCTGGTCGAGCGCTGGCCAGGTCGGCTTCTCGGGCTCCCGCAAGAGCACGGCCTTCGCCGCCCAGTTGAGCGCGGAGCAGGCGAGTCAGAAGGCTTTGGAGCTGGGCCTTAAAGAAGTCCGGGTCTATGTCAATGGCCCCGGCGCCGGTCGCGAGTCCGCCATCCGCGCCATCCAGGCCGCCGGCCTGGCGGTCTCCCTGATCAAAGACGTGACCCGTGTACCCCACAACGGTTGCCGTCCCCCCAAGCGGCGCCGCGTCTAATCCGGCGCATTGTCTGCTTTGGGTATTGACCGTGGCACCTTGGCGTTGGCGTATGCCGGGGCTGTTTACAAGCGTGAGTCCTGAAAGGCGTGGATAGATGATAGCAAAAGAATTTACGATTCCCCGATACGTAAAAATCGATGATGATACGAGCGGAAAGTACTCACGCATAACAGTGGAACCTTTCGAGCGCGGGTACGGTACCACCGTGGGGAATTCCCTGCGCCGCGTGCTGCTCGCTTCGCTGCAGGGTACGGCCGTCACCGCGATCCGTATCGAAGGCATCAGCAACGAATTCTCCGCCATCCCCGGATGCCGGGAAGACGTGACCGAGGCCGTGCTGAACCTCAAAAAGTGCGATATCCTGCTCGACCGCGAAGAGCCGCTGATTTTCACCTTCAGCTACAGCGGCGAAGGCGAGATTACCGTTGGCGAGATCTTCAAAGATCAGCCGTTGATCAAGGTCTTCAACACCGACCACGTTATTTTGACCTCCACCTCCAAGTCCACCAAGCTGGAAATGGAAATCAAGGTCGCCCGCGGCCGCGGTTATCTGACCGCCGAGCACTTCGAGCTGGAACACGCCCCCATCGACACGATTTACCTCGACGCGAATTTCTCGCCGGTGAAAAAGGTCAATTTCCAGGTGGAAGACGCCCGCGTTGGCCAGACGACGGACTATGACCGTCTTCTGCTCGACATCTGGACGAACGGTTCCATCACGCCCGAGGGTGCGCTGGAAGAAGCGGCCACGCTGATGATCAATCACTTGCGCATCTTCGTGAAGCAGGAGCAGGAAGGCGACGAGAATGGCGGAGGCGACAGCCCGGAAGATCCCGAGTTGGTCCGCACCCTGTCCCGTACCGTGGATGAACTGGAGTTGAGCGTGCGCGCCGCGAATTGCCTCAAGGCCGCGAACATCCGCACCATCGGCGACTTGGTCGCCCGCGAAGAGAGCGAGATGCTCCAGTTCCACAACTTCGGCAAGAAGTCACTTGATGAAATTAAGGCCCTTCTCGACTCGATGGGCATGTCCCTTGGAATGAATGTCGGATCCGCCGCTGCCGCCGTAAGCATACCGGCGCCGGTCTCCGAAACCGATACTGATGAGGATGAATAATCATGCGCCATCGTAAAGCAGGCCGGCGCCTCGGTCGGGACATGTCCCACCGCAAGGCCA
The DNA here is from genome assembly GCA_041859365.1 of Candidatus Hydrogenedentales bacterium. Classification (GTDB taxonomy): domain Bacteria; phylum Hydrogenedentota; class Hydrogenedentia; order Hydrogenedentales; family JAEUWI01; genus JAEUWI01. The sequence continues at coordinate 10,498 of JBHEKR010000362.1, read as the reverse complement.
CGATGAAAAGTCTGGCCATCGCACTTTTCCACCACAACGCAATAGAGACCGGCCACCTGAAAGCGAAGGAACTCCGGATCTTCGCAGAGCCCATTATTACCCTGGCCAAGGTTGACACGGTCGCCAACCGTCGCCGCGCCTTCGCGAAGCTTCGGGATAAGGAAGCGGTTTCGAAGCTGTTCAACACGATCGGCCCGGCTTTCGCCGAGCGTCCCGGTGGTTACACCCGGATTCTGCGCACCGGCAACCGCGTCGGTGATGCGGCGCCCATGGCGCGTATCGAACTCGTCGGGATAGGCGAGTACAGCGACGAATAAGCCCCGTCGGGTAACCCCAAAAGCCCTCAGGAGCAGCGCGATGTTGCGCTGCTCCTTTTTTTGTGTCCTGGGCGGTGCTGGTGGCTCGCATTTCGGCGTCTGCGGTGAGAGCGCCGTTTGTATCTGAACAGACCCTCGTATAGAATACATCGCAAATACGGCCCATCCGGCGCTGAACATGCGACCCCGAACCCTAGAGAGCCTGCCACATGGCCAAGCTGCCTTTTGCTCTGCAACTCTACTCCGTACGCGGCCCTCTGGAGACCGATCTGCACGCCACCCTGCAGCGCGTCAAGGCAATCGGCTACGACCATGTGGAGACGGCGGGATTTCATGGGCTGTCGGCCGCGTCCTTCGCCGAAGCCCTCGCCAATGCGGGCTTGTCCGCGATCTCGGCCCATGTCGCCTTTGAACGCTGTGCGGCGGACCTCGATGCGGTAATCGGGGAGTGCCAGACCCTCGGGGTGCGGTGGGCGGTGATTCCATGGCTCAGTCCGGAAGAGAACCGTAGCGCCGAAGACTGGAAGGCCCGCGCGTCGGCGATGGCGACCTTTGGTGTTCGCTTTCGGGAAGCCGGGATCCCCCTTTGCTATCACAATCACACCCACGAATTTGAGCGACTGGACGGCACGAGCATCTTCGACCTGATCTTTGAGACAGCCGACCCCGAGAGCCTTCTGATTCAGCTCGACGTGGGCTGGGCGCATTATGCGGGTGCAGATTCCCCCGCGCTCCTGAAGTCCTGGGCTGGAAGAGTTCCCATGATTCATATCAAGGATGTGAAGCTGCGCGTGGAGGGCGAAGACCCGGCGCCCACGGAACTCGGTAATGGCGCTACGCGATTTGCCCCCATCTTTAAGGCTGCGGGCGAAACGGGCGTGCAGTGGTTAATCGTGGAACAAGATGAGTCCATGCGGGATCCACTGGAAAGCGCCCGTCTGAACGCCGCCTATATGCGGGTTCACATTTTCTGAATGCGGCGGGGCCGCGAAGGCCGATGGGCTATTGCAGCGGTGGTTTATTTTCATACGATAGAAATGCAGGCACATGAGTCGTGGATTAGGATTTCGCTACGCATCCCCGGCCAGGCCGACGCTCCATTGCGGTGTCCGAGCCTGGGTCTGGGCGCTCGCCCTGTTCCTTGCGGGCTGTTCCCCCAAGGTCGGCGTACAAGGGCTGGTCTACAACATTGAAGGCGAACCACTTCCGGGTGTTTCCGTGCGTGTGGAGCAACTCGGCGCCTTTGGGGTGAGCAACGGCAACGGGGTATTCGGCAAGCGGCCCAATACCCTCGCCCTCCCGCCGGGCACGTGGGAACTGGCCTACTTCAAGACCGGCTTTACAACCGTTCGCCAGACCATCACCACCGGCGAAGGCCGAACCTTCGAGGCGCCACCGGTCCAGTTGTGGCCCCTGCCGTCCGCCAAGGGCGTGTATGCGCTGGAGGGCCTCCGATACGACACCTTCACCCGGGTCTCGCCCGAGCGCTATCTTCGCGAAAACAATACCCCGGTGTTCGGAGTCAAACTTACCCCGGAGCTGAAGCTCGCCGTGGCGCCTTCCATGATTATCAGCCATCGCATGGCGACCTACGACTGGCAATTGAGCCGCCTCGAAGAGGTCACCGTCCTGCGAGAAGGCTTCGAGGCCCCCGCCCCTGGCGAAGCGCCCAAAGAAGACGCGGACAGCCGCACCGAAACCATCTGGGCGGCCTCCGTACGGCTGCCCATACAAGTCGCGGCCATCGACGAGCCAGAGCAGCAGCTCTGGCGAATCACCCCCTCCGTGGAATTGGGGCCCGGGCGCTACGCCGTCCACTGGGGAGCCCTCGATGGCGATCCAGGAACGGAACCCTCGGCCTATCTGCTCCAGATTACCGACCCGAATGCTCCCCCCGAGCCCATGGAAGCGGCGGAGGCGGAATCGAGCGCGGCACAAGAGGAACAGCCCGAAGAAGAAATGGAAGTTACCGAAGAAGCCCTCGAGGCCGAGGTCCCCTCGGCGGATAGCGCCACAACCGAATAGAATCAATGCCCGGCAGTCACGGGGCAGGCGAGGCCGCGGCGGCCGGCCGCCACCGTGGCGCGTTATGGAGAACCCAATGAAAAATCAGTACGTGAATGCCCTTCAGGAAGGCGATATCGTCAATGATATCTTCATCGCCACCCGAAACGACCTGCGCGCCAAACAGGACGGTGGCAAGTTCCTGGGCATGGTTTTCAAGGACCGCACCGGCGAAATCGGCGGTATCCTGTGGAACAACGCCGCGGATGTGTCGCGCCAGTTCAAAGTGGGCGACGTGGTCGTCGTGAAAGGAAAAGTCAGCTCGTACCAGGGTCGCCTGCAGTTGCAGGTGGAGCGCGTCCTGCCCCTGCGCGACGGCGAATACGACGTGGCCGATCTGGTCTACACGCCCGATGACACCCAGAACGATCTCGCGGCACTGCGCGCCATTCTGGACTCCCTCCGCAACCCCTGGGTCCAGCAACTGCTCCAGAGCTTCTGGGCCGACGCGGATTTCATCGCTCGATTCACCGCGGCAGCCGCCGCCAAGAAGTGGCACCACGAATACCGGGGCGGCCTGGTGCGCCACACCTATGAGATGTGCCGCATCGCCGAAACCATGTCCGAACTCTATGCCGATCTTGATCGCGACGTACTGCTCGCCAGTATCTTCCTGCACGATCTGGGCAAGCTCGATGAGATGACCCATGACCTGTGCGTGGAATACACCACGCCGGGCCGCCTGATTGGCCACGTGCAAATGGGCGCGGATATGGCCAATGCACGGATCAACGCCATCGCCGGTTTTCCAGAAAATCTGCGCCTTCAGATTATCCACTGCATTCTCTCGCACCACGGTGAGCTTCAATACGGCTCGCCCGTCGTGCCAAAAACCCTCGAAGCCATCGTGCTCCACCACATCGACAACCTGGACGCCCAGGCCGCGGCCTACGCCCGCATTGCACACGAGTCCAGGGACAAGAACCAGTCCTGGTCGGAGTACATGCCCCTGATCGATCGGATGATCTGGACCAAGGAAGGATAGGGGCCTCCCGGCGCCCGAAAACCAGCCCATGCCCCTGCGCGTCTGCATATTGGCCCGGGAAAGCCTACTCAGTTGGCCGTGCTATTTCCTGAACGCCTTTCGGGAACAGTGCGACGTGATCAGCATCGGCGCAGCGGCAAAGCGGGAGAACCACGACTTCCCCGACTGGGAGGCCGTGGAGAAGTATATTGTCCGCAACGATATCAACAGCGACGAGCTCGATGCCGTCGTGTTGATGGACTTGCTCCCCGAAGGCTGGACCCCGGACCTCGTGGTGGTGATCCAGTCGGGCGCGGGAATCGTGACGGGAATCACCGAGCTGGGTTGCCCCACGGCCTACCTTTCCATCGACACCTGGCACGATCCCCGCGAATTCGTCCACGCGCACCAATACGACTTCGTGTTCGTGGCTCAAAAGGCGATGGTGAAGTACATGCGTCAGGCGGGGTGCTGCCGCGCCTTCTGGCTGCCCCTGGGCTGCGATCCGCGCTTTCACTATGCGATCGAAGGTGAGACGAAGTTCGATATCGGGTTTGTCGGCAGCACCCACTTCATGGTCAACCGGCAGCGCGTCGCCCGGCTCAAGGTGCTCGAAGAACACTTCAACCTGGGCTTCACGTTCGGCCTGGGTTGCGAAGAGATGGCCGAGGCCTACAGCCAAACCCGCCTTATGTTCAACGCCAGCATCGCCAAAGATGTGAACATGCGCGTTTTCGAGGCCCTCGCCACGGGGAAGCCCCTGATTACCAACCGCGAGGCCGAGGCCAACGGACTCTTTGATCTTTTCGAAGACGGCAAGCACCTCATCACCTACACCGACGACGACCTCGTCGAGCAGGTGCAGCGCTGTCTCGATAACCCGGAGTGGGCCGCCGCTATTGGTGCGGAAGGCCGCCGGGAAGTATTGGAAAGGCACACCTACGCCCACCGCGTGACCGAGATGCTCGCCCTGCTTCGGGAGTACATGCCCGACTTGGGTCAACGATCCGTTTCGCGGATAAAGCCGGGCAAGCGCGTGGCGGAATTCGTGCCCTATGGCACGCGGCGACTCCTGGATGTGGGTATGGGGCTCGACACCAGCCGCGTGGCCCTGCGGCGCCAGGGTGTGCAGCACGTCGCCGCTGTGGCCATGACTCCGGAACTTCTAGAACAGCGCGGAAAGTCCTACGACGTCGTGACCCTGTTCGCGACGGGCATCGACGTGCCGGAACCGCGCTACGATGCGGTGCTCTGGTCCCGCCCCCTGTCTCACGGCATGGACCTCGAAGAAGTGCTCGAAATGTCGAGAGGGCTAATGGTGCAGGGCGGACGCGTAATCATCACCTTCGAGGAAGACGAGCTCGGGAAACTCGCGGGCGACCTGAGCTTTGGCGGGCTGTTCCGCTGGCTCTTTCCCCTGGGCTATAAGCTCCTGGTGTGGCGGCGCAGTTCGGACGATTCCGACTATCACCTCATCACGGCCTGCCAGTTTGCCTGCCCCACCGACGACGTTCTCGCACAGGTCTATGGCGAGTTTCCGGTAAACGGCGTCAGCACGGACCCCGGGATACGGATCAAAGACGTCCCAGAAGACGATTTACCAGCCGCTGAACATCCGTAGACGAAACCCCGCCGCCATCCACATCCGCACGATCGTCGGGCGCGATGCCCAGCAGCGCATTTATGGTCATTTGCAGGTCCACCGCGTCGATGCTTCCATCGCCATTCACATCGCCGCGCGAAAGCATCACATCTACGCGCGTCGCATCGCCCCCGCCCACCAGCGCGGGCCCGGTCGTGAAGGGGATATAGCCCGGAGCCTCGACATGAACCGCGTAGCTGCCCGGCGTGATCAGGCGATGGTAATCCCCGACCTCGGGATCGGTGAAGACCGGTTGCGGATTGTCATCCACGCGCACACTTGCCCATAACGCCTCGCCCGTCACCCGATCCGTCACCACGCCGCGGAGACCCCGGTGAACCCAGGCCAGATAGGCCATCATGGAATCCCGGTTGTCTTCCCAGAAGGACGGCAGCGTGTTTGCCGCCGGGGTCTTGACGCTCGAAACCTCTATCGTGATGTCGATGGCGCCCGTGTAGCGATAGTGCCAGTCCTGCATCCCCCCGGTAACGCTGTACCAGGCCGATCCATTGCTAATGCCGCCCGGGAAAAAGGGGCTGGCCAGCAGGGCCGGGTTGGTCGCCGCATAGTCGTTGGAAATTTCGCGCATGAGCACGTCGTCCGGCGTGGGCGCGTCGCTCCCGCTGGGCACGCCGGGAATGAAGTCGTAGGGGTAATTGACCACCAGCGCGCCGCCGTGATAGTTCGCCAGCAGCGAAAGACTCCGCTCCGCGCTCCAGTTCATCACATGGGCGACTTCCGGCTGCCGCCCGGCCGTTGTCATATCTTCCGTGAGGATGGTGCCGTTGAACTGGTTCGGATATTCGGGGAAGACCCGGTTCAGATCAACATCGTTTGCATTCCAGCGGATACCGAGTTCATAGCCGTCGGGATTCATCAGCGGAATCAGCCAGATCTCCGTATCGTCGACCCAGGCCGTGATGGTTTCGTCGCTCCCATAACCTTCCACCAGCATCGTCAGAAAATTGAGGCAGAGCACCGTCCCGACCCTCTCATCCCCGTGCATCGTCGAAATATAGGCGAATTCCGGCTCGTCCTCTTCCACGCCGGGCTGATCGGAAATCTGGATCGCCCAGAGTTCGCGCCCCAGCACCGACTGCCCGAGGGAGATCAGCCGCGTGATGCCGGGGTGCGCTGCCACAGTCGTGGCCAGCGTTTCTCCCAGCGCCGCATAGCTCGGATAACCGTCCAGTTGCTTGTCGGCATCGGGTTGCATGGCGAGAATTCTGTGGGGAATCCCCGCGTTGAGGAAGTCACGCCAGTGACTGTGATGTACATAGGCCCGCACGTCGCCGCCGTCGAAATGATCGATCACGCCGCCCGCATTCTCCGTGCGGAGTATCGTTCCATCGTCGGCCCCCGGCAGCGTCACGATATAGGTCGTGTGGTCCGAGGACGGTGCGGCCGGAGCCACACTTGCGCCGACGATCGCAGCCGCAAAAACAGGCCCGGAGGTGGCGCGAAGACAGCCGAAAAAATGCCGGGCGTAATGGTGTAAACGAGATCTCATCCGTGTGATACGTTCCTTCAATGCAGGCGCAACGCCGAGCTTTCCGCTATTGTACTCCATCCACGGCGACGTAAAAGGTGTAGTTCGCCGACTCGCCCGACTTCGTGGTGAGCGCCAGGGAGACGGCGTGCCGCCCCGGCTCCGTGTAGGTATGTTCGACCCGTGCATCCTTCGATTTGGTACCGTCGCCAAAGTCCCACTGAACTTTCTTAAGCAGCTCCTGCGTGTTGTACGGCGCCGAAGTGCCCACCGGAAAGCGCTCCGAGAGCGTGACCGGCAAGCGGCCGGCCGGGCTGAGGATGAGATCGTGCACGTTGAAGGTGCGGGCTTCTCCGGACTTGACGCTGATATCGCGGCCCACATCGCGAAAGCCGATGGGTGCAACCCCGGCAAGGATATTGCCCATCGCGGCGATGGTCACTTCGTACTTTGCCGGGTCGCAGTATGCGAGCACCACGGCCTCCGCCTCGGCCAGGTACGGAAGATTGCTCGGGTAGCCCAGCAGCACCACGACGACCTGCGCGCCCTTTTCCTGTAGCGCGCGGACCAGCCGCACCTGCCCTTCCGGCCGGTCCGTGTCGGTGAAGATGCACACCACCGTGCGGATACCCCGGATGTGGCTGGTGATCCGCTCAATCTCGAAATCCCCAATCTCGCCAATGTGCCGCGCCGTCGTAATGAGCTGCTGCGAGATGGGCTTGAAGTGCTCCTCCAGACCTTTGGTCAATATTTCCACGCCCACCGTGCCCGTCACCCCGACGGGCATGGATCCGCCCTTGCTCAGCGGCAGGATGCCCCCCCGGTTCTGAACCACGGTGATGGCCTGATTCTCAATAGCCTGAACCCGCTTCGCCAGTTGCTTCTGCTTGTCCAGCCCAGCCGATTTTCGTTCGCTGCCTGCAACCTGCGTCAGCAAACTCCCAAATTTGTACTCCAGCACCCGCGTCAGGGCCTCATTGATGCGGGCCTCCTCCAGGCGTTTTTCTGTCACCGCGAGTACAATGTTGTCGATCGCGCGCATCTCCGTATTGCCCGCCCCGTTCCAGTAAATCATGTCCGCACCGTACGTCAGCGCGCGAATCGCCGCCTCCGCCGGATCAATTTTTCCGGCCACGTCCTGCGAGTCCATCGGTCCGGCCAGAATAATGCCCTCGTAACCGAGCTCCTTGCGCAGCAACCCGCTCAACACCGCCTCGGAAACACAGGCGGGTGGGTTGGTCGGGTCGAGGGTGGGCACCAGTGTATTGCCGACATGGAGAAGCGGGGCTTTCGCCGCTATGGCCCGAATATACGGCGCGACATCCGTTTCTTTCAGTGTTGTCGGTGGGGTCAGCAATACCGCAGAGGATTTTCTCTGGCGGTTGGTCCCCCCGCCCGGAAAGCCCAGCGGAACAGCGACAATGCCATACTGATCAAAGACACTCCGAAAGATTTCGTAGGTATCCCCGATAAACCCCACGTCGCTGCCGAAGCTGTACACCGTGTCTTCCGCCGAGGAGAGGGTGGGGGCGAGCTCCAGCGACGGCCCCAGATGCAGGTTGAAGCCCATAGCCGAAAGATGGTCTGCCATCAGTTCCGCCAGCGCCATCGTCGTCGCCGGGTCGTTCGCCGCCGCCAGTGAAAGGGGAGAGGGAAGCTGAATAAACTCGCTGAACTCCTCCCGATCCGATCGGGTCAGGCGGTACAGGTTTGTGCCAACCCACAGCGGTACCCCGGATATCTGCTGCACGCCCCGCAGCTTCGCCACATACACCGCTGCAAACTCGGGCTTCAGCACCTTTGGAATAATCGCGGCACCTGGTGTATAAGACTTCAAGTAGGCTAGGTCCGAGGGGTTCGCCGTGTGCGCGCCCGACATCGTCACCACCATCAACTGCGCCACCTTCTGCTGCAGTGTCATGTTGGCCAGTGCATAGCCAAGCGGATCGGCCTGCTGCTCAATCTCCGGCGCCGCCGGGGCGGCCTCCAGTTCGGGTACGCTGTCCACGATGCCGGGGGCCGCCTCCGCTGCGGGGGTTTCCGCAGGCGGCGCAGGGGTGGACTCCAGAATTCCGGGGGCTGCGGCGCGCTTCCCCTTCTGGGCATGGGCCGTACAGGCCACACCCACACACAACAGCACCGCGAGTAGATATCGAATCATGCTGACCATCCTTTTCGGTTCACTGTCGCGATTCTAACAGAATGCGGAGAGAGACAGTACCCAACGGGCACCTTTCGTTCTACAATTCGCTATTGTCAATTCACCATTCTAAACTCATTCCATGGACAACCCCGCCCCTGAACGGCTAAAATACTTCCTGCAGTACGCGGGCCGCTCCCCACACCCCGCTTCCATCGAAAGTACCCCTTCCCATGAGCTTCAAGTCCACTATCGAGCAATGGCCCGCCGAGCGCCTCAAGCCCCTTTACCAGGAGGCCACCAAAGCCGACGTTGAGCGCGCCCTCGCCAAAGACGAGCTGGATCTCGCCGATCTCGCCGCCCTGCTGTCCCCGGCGGCCCGCAACTTTCTGGAGCCCATGGCCCGCAAGGCCAATCGCCTCACGCGCTGGCATTTCGGCCGCACCATCTCCCTCTACGCGCCCATTTACATCTCCAACCTGTGCGCGGCCGATTGCGTCTACTGCGGCTTCTCCGTGCGCTCGGGCAACAAGGAAAAGCGGGTCACGCTTAAGCCGGCCGAAATCCACAAGGAATGCGCCGCCCTCGCCGCCATGGGCTACGAGAACATTCTCATCCTCACCGGCGAAGCGCCCAAAGCAGTCGATGTGGCATACATCGCCGAATCCATCGCCATCGCCCGGGAGTACTTCAGCGGGGTCTCCGTGGAGATCTACGCCGTGGACGAGCCGGACTACCAGCAGTTCGTAGAAGCCGGTCTCGAAGGCGTTACGCTCTACATGGAGACCTATCACCGGCCCACCTATGAGCAGGTCCACCTCGAAGGGCAGAAATCGATCTACGATTACCGCCTCGACGCCACCGAGCGCGCGGGCAATGCCGGCGTGCGTAAGCTCAGCATCGGCGCCCTTCTCGGCCTCCACCAGTGGCAGGAAGAGCTGCTCTGGGTTGGCCTCCATGCCCGCCACCTGCAGAAGCAGTGCTGGCAGTCGGCCCTGTCCATTTCATTTCCCCGCATTCTCCACATGCCCGAGCGCTTTCAGGTGCGCGATTTCGTCAGCGACGCCGATTTGGTCCAGGGCATGCTCGCCATGCGACTCTTCCTGCCCGAGGTTGGCTTCAACCTCTCCACCCGCGAAGCGCCCGCTTTCCGCGACAAGCTCATCCCCCTCGGCGTTACCCATATGAGCGCCGGATCCAGCACCCGCCCCGGCGGCTATGCCACCCGTGGCGTCGAAGTGCTGGAACAATTCGAGATCGAAGACACGCGTCCCCCCGCGGAAGTGATCGAAGTCATCCGCGCCGCGGGCTACGATCCCGTCTGGAAAGACTTCGACAGGGCCTTCGATCACGCATAGGGACGAACCCGTAGGGACTGACGCACCCCAAGTGCACCATGGAGTGGGACGTAATCCCCAAACCGACGATTGCCCAGCATTGACGACGTGATGCAAACGGGTGTGGCTGTCCCGTTGTGCGCGAAGTCGACCGGGTCCCGCCATCGAAACTCCAACAGGCGACATGTCGTCTGCTTTTGTGGCGATAGGTATGGTAGTCACCTCCCCAGACAACGGGACAGCCACACCCCGCCACATCACGGGCACGCATTCGAGTGATAGATTGATTGTGGCCAACGAAGATCTTCAGCGTGACCGTGGGTGCGTCAGTCCCTCGATTCCTCCACCAGCCGCCTAGGCCCCTGTTCCACCCCCTCCAGCTCCGGAATATCACCGCCCTTCGCCGCGCCGAGTTCCTTAAACTTGCGCGCGCTCACCAGCACCCGGCTTTCCAGCGTGCCCACCGCCTTGTTATACGCGCCGTTCGCCCGATCCAGGCCCTTGCGCAATTCTTCAAAATGCTCCGTCAGCGTGCGGAGCCGCTC
>JBHEKR010000283.1:0-3008 GCA_041859365.1 Candidatus Hydrogenedentales bacterium | reverse complement strand
GCCCATGGCCAGCGACGTGCCAAGATGGTCGTTCAGGTCGTCGCCGAGGATTCGAGTCTCGCCGTTGTTCGATGGAATCGCCACCGACGCCGACGTCAGATCGACCGTGAGATCCGCCCCGATGAATGTGCCCAGCCGCTGAGAACGACCATGGAGGAGAATGACCACCCCTGCATCGACACTGCCGGGCACGTTGGCCAACCCGACCCCCAAGGCCAGGTCGTCATAGCCATCGCCGTCCACGTCCCCCACGGCCAATGCGTCGGGCACCGTGGGCAGATTCTTGATAAGCGTGCCGCCTGCGCCGGCCTCATAGAAGTTGAAATCGAGCACCGCGGTGCCCGCCCCATTGGGCGTCCCAGGCTTGGTCGCGATGCCGTAGATGATGCGCACCAGCCCCGCGTTTCTGTCGCCGATCACCACATCATCGAATCCATCGCCATTGAAATCGGCGACCGCCAAGAGAGGCCGGATCAATTCATAGAAGAAGCTGATGCGCGTTTCGCCGGCGGCACTGGACACCCCCGACGTCGTCACCTCCACGAGGCTTCCATTGGTGCTGGGCGTGCCTGGCTTGTTCAGGGCGCCGTATACGATGTAGGTCTCACTCGCATCACAAACCACGGCGTCACTAAGGCCATCCCCATTGATATCGCCCGCGGCGACCGCGGCAAAGGGGGACGCCAATTCGTCGGTCGAAATGCGCGTGGCACCGCGCGCATTCACCACATTGCCCGCAGACAAGCTTATGTCGTTGGGCAACACACCGGCCACGCCATATACGATGTAGGCGTTGCGGCCACCGGCAACGAGGAGATCGTCATAGCCGTCCCCGTCGAAATCGCCGTTCGCCAGGGATCGCAGAAGACTGTCGCTGTTCGGCACTTCCGTGGATGCACCGAAGACGCGCCACACGGGCGTGCCCTCCGTATCGGCGGGGGCTGCCAGGTTGATGGTCGCGGGCAGCGGCCCTTGTGCGGCTGCGCCACTTGCGAACCCCAGACTGAGTAACCCAGCCAGCATGGACACGACAGGAATGCATCGCATGGCAAGAATCCTCTCGTGTTTATGCGCTGAAGCCAACGCAGAAGCCATCTTCCGTGCCGTCGTCCGGACAATAGGCGTATCCACCCGCGTTATAGAACTGGATCAGGCGAAGCAATTCCGAAAGCGAGATGTCCCAATTCTGCGGGTTATAGTCCGAGTCATGTGGTCTGCACGATTGATTGACCCCGGCGCCCGGAATATAGCCATCCTCGGTCGGTTCGCCTTCATCCTCGCAGTGGTAGCCGAAACTGTTGTACAGCTGAACTACGCGAAGCAGCTCGGAGAGAGAGATCTTATTGTCGGCGTTCTGGTCCGCGGATTGAATACCATCTTCTTCGCCGTCGCCTTCTCCTTCCCCTTCACCCTCAGAGGGTTGGAAGCCGTCGCCAATACACAGTGAATACCCGCCAAAATCTCCGCTGGTGTTCACCCCGGTTCCGCTAACCCCATCGAAGGTGCTGATCACGATATCATAGGTGCCCGCAGGAAGGAGCAGACCGCTTTCCACAGAGAATCCACTCAGGGCGCCTGCCCCTGCCAAATCATCATTGAACGCAATAAGATTGGCGCTTGGATCTCCCACATTGAATGGCGCGCAATAGACCGCCAAGACCGTGTCGTCCACCGTGGTTTGCGCGGGATCGAAGGAAACCAACAACAAGGCCGGCGCGTTGTTAATCACCCGAACCAAATCCCACGGCATGTTGTTGCGGGAGGAATCCGTCGAGCTCGCGCCGCAGTTTAGATCTGTTACGGCAGAGGCGATGCGATTCCAGCGAGGGGATGCCGCGTCAAGGATCCCTGTAACGTTGATGGTGCAGTCTTCGCCCTCGCCCTCGCCTTCGCCTTCGCCTTCGCCTTCACCTTCACCTTCACCTTCACCTTCGCCTTCGCCTTCGCCTTCGCCTTCACCTTCACCTTCACCTTCACCTTCACCTTCACCTTCACCTTCACCTTCACCTTCACCTTCACCCTCGCCCTCGCCTTCGCCTTCACCTTCGCCGATCGTGATATCGAGGCAAACCGCGTCGATGTCCAATTGCCCCGGGCCACGGAAGGCTTGCGGGATCGTGGCCACCCACGATAGCGTCACCGTCTGCCCGCGAAGTTCGGGCGATTCCGCTACCAAGTCGATGCTGTGATCGACGTATCCTGTGTCGCCGGTGCTCTGGGAGACCGGAGCACTGAAGCTGAATAGCGTCACGCTCGCGCCGCCGCCGCTGGGCGTCGCCGTCACACTGTACGTCCGCGGAATCGTCGCCGTGGCGAAGGAGTAATCCCACTGGACACGCTCGGACCACGTGAGCGTCGCGCTGGCCGCATCGGTTGGGATATCCACATTGCGGCTCAGCGTGAAGCTGCTTCCCGCCGGACCATCGAAATCACTCTGGGCAAAGTGCACACCTTCGCTCGGAGCGCCGTTGGCGAACCAGCCGCCCGCGCCTGCGGTCCCGATCTGCCAGGCTGCAGCACCACCGACTGTAGTTGCGGTCCATTCCGTATATTCGCCGGTCTCGAACCCACCATTGGCCAGCACACATTCCGGTTCGCCTTCACCCTCGCCTTCCCCTTCCCCTTCCCCTTCCCCTTCACCTTCACCTTCACCTTCACCTTCACCTTCCCCTTCACCTTCACCTTCCCCTTCACCCTCGCCTCCACTCTCCACCGTGACATCCGCTGGCAGGCAGATCGTGTAGTAGCCGAAATCGCCCACCGGGGTGGCGCTGGCATAGGTGCTGATGACCAGCCAATAGGCCGTGGCCGCTTCGAGCACGATACTATTGTCGACGGTGAATCCGCTCAAGGAGGAGTCGAGCAGGTCATCATTGTACGCGATGAGATTCAGGCCCGGTTGCGCCGGGTCGAAGGGATCGCAATACAGCGCGATCACGGTGTCATTGAGCGTCGTGCCCGAAGGCAGTACGTCCGCCGTGAATAGCCCCGTGGCTCCGGGCGTGATC
>JBHEKR010000011.1:0-6524 GCA_041859365.1 Candidatus Hydrogenedentales bacterium | reverse complement strand
CCTTCGCCTTCGCCTTCACCTTCGCCTTCGCCTTCACCCTCTCCCTCGCCTTCACCACCGGCAACGACGTTCACGGTTCGAATCTGCTGTGTGGCCTGATTACCCGCGTCGTCGGTCGCGTCATAGGTAACAATATAGGTCCCAATCGTGTTTGTATCGACTACATCGCCGCCGACGACAACGGATACCGAAGCATCGAGGGCGTCCGATGCGCTCGCGCCGGCTTCGTTGTAAGAATCAACGCCGACGACGAGGTTTACCGTCGCGTCGCCGTTCAAGGTGATCTGGGGCGCGGTGGTGTCCACCGTCAACTCGTCCGTGGTGGCGTCCGACCCGATATTGCCAGAAAGATCTTCCGCACTCGCCACCACGTCGTAGACACCATCGGCCAACGCGTTCAGCAGACCGTCAGCCAGCACCCAGGTCCCATCGCCCACGTTGGTCGCTGCGATGGATTGTCCATCCACCTCGATGGTAACGGCGGCACCGGGGTCGTCCACGGTGCCAGTCAGCTCCGGCGTGTTATCCGCCGTAAGCTGGGCGTCGATGGTGATGACAGGAGGAACTTCGTCAATCCCAAGAGGCTCAATATGGGCAATTCCGCCGTCGGGTGTTGCGAGGCGCAGCCCGTCCGTTGCATAGCCTGCGAGGGCAATTTCAGCGCCGTCCGTATTGGTCTGGCTGGCTCCGCCGCTCCGATTGGTGGTCGGATGGACAAGTAACGTCCCGTCACTATTGATCGACTGTGCCAACGCCGGAAGGCACGCCAGAAGGAACCCGAACACCGCGAGTATCTGACAAGCTATCCGGCGGTGAGAGCGCACCCGCGCTATTGAATTTCGTATCAGCTTCATCGTGTCGGCCTTTCTATGTCTCATATTGACAACAAACTCTTACGAGCAGGCTTTGATTAAATGCAATTCGTCCATCCGTCAGTATTCGACCACGATGGAGATATTGACCGCCTTCAAATCGCTCGTGGTACCATCGACCTCAAATTCCAAAACGTCTCCCGGGGCAAAACTCGGATTGGCTATGCCGGGAGTAACGACCGTATCGGCGGAGAATGCCGCAGGGCCGGAATTCAAAATAGAAGCACCATTCTTCTTGAGGTCGACCACTGCACTGTTTGACGGGCCGGCACAATAGACCTGAAAACTTAAAATAGTTCCAGACTTCGTCATGGACTGTTTGAAGATCGCCAGGGGCCCGCCGAAATCGTAAATGTATCCCGTCCAGTTCATTTTGTCGGTGTCGACCCCGCCGCCACCCTCATCGAGCTGGGTTCCATTCCAGAAGAGATTGCCGCTGCTGTTGTACAGCTTGTTGGTGGTGGTGCCCGGAGCACTGCCGGAGGCTATTTCGAGGATGTTGTTCAATAGATTCACTTCACTCGTGTCCACGCTGAGGCGGATGGAGCCACCCGTTACCAGCGCCAGCACGTCCGCGCCCGGACGGTGGATGCCCGTGTTGGGGTCGCTTGCGTAGGCAATGGAGGGAGTTCCCACCGCGTCGTCGGCCGCGTCGACTCCGCTGATCGTGATCGTGTCGGGCACCTGCGCATCCGTTACTGAGCCGCTGAGCGCCGAGAGCGTGTGGCCGTGATCGCCCGCCGCCACCTGGCCCGCGCCCGTGCCGATGGCGCTCTCCACCGTCAGGTCACTCAGGGCCGAGAAGGAGTTATTGTTCACCGTACCGCCCGCTATCGTCAGCGCATCGGGCACCTGCGCGTCCGTCACCGAGCCGCTGAGCGCCGAGAGCGTGTGGCCGTGATCGCCCGCCGCCACCTGCCCCGCCCCGGTGCCGATGGCGCTCTCCGCACCCAGATCACTCAACGCCGAGAAGGAATCGTTGTTCACCGTGCCGCCCGCAATGGTCAGCGCGTTATCCAGCTCGGCATCAAGCCAGTCAAAGCCCAGGGTGCCGCTGTTGTTGATGGCGTCTTTGTTCACGGTCGTACCGCCCACGGCCAAACCGTTGAAGAAGAGGCTGCCCGCCACGTTGTAAAGCTTGCCCGTGGTGTCGCCCGGCGCCGAAATGGGTGACAGAAGCACGTAACTGTCTTTCAGCGTCACGCCATCGGCCGTCACGCCGGCATTGAGCGTGGATTCGTTGATGGTGTCCACACCGAGTGCGCCACTCATGGTGTCCCCCGCCACGGCCACGAAGGTCGCGTCCGACTCGGTCTTCGTGTAGACATCCGTGCTGTCCGCCTTGGCCGCCACATCGGTCTCCAATTGCGAGATTGCCGCCGCATTCGTGGCGATGCCGCTGATGTCGATGGCGTCAATCTGCGCCTGAATTCCGCTGGTCACCCCGTCAAGCGCTTCGAATTCCGTATTGTCCACGGTTCCATTGCCCACGCCCGAAGCATCAACTTCGCCCGCCTGCAGGGCAAAGGGCACGCTGTACACCCGGATGCGACTTGGAAACACATCGTCCGCCGCGGAGTTGTCCACCGGGTCGTCCGTGTCCACCCCGAGGGAATACCACACCTCGGTCGCGATGAGAATGGCTGCCGGGGGCTCGACGGATAGATTGAAGAGACCGTCGGCCGACACATCCACGGTGCCGGTCAGGGCCGTGCCCAGGGTGTTCCCGGCCACGGACGCATCGTGAAACTGCACCGTGTACGCGCGTGTCCCCGATACCGGCGCGCCCGAGGCGGAAAGCAATTGCCCGTGAAGATTGATTGCGGCGGGAGGCGCGGCGGTGGCGATGCCCGCGATGGAAAGGAGGAAAAAAGAAAGGATAAAAGCAGATGGAATTCGCATGACTTGCTCTCCCTTGGATGCCCGATTTTAAAACGCCACTGCCTACGTTTTTACTTGCCGCACCATGCAGCCTGCTATGGCCTCTCGATCGATAATAGCCTGATTCACAAAATTGATCAAGGAATTAAATCGCGAGACATACCAGACAAAAATGAAAGGCCCCCGCCGCGCGACGGGCGCGGCGGGGGCGCATGGCCCAGCCGTCAGGGGAATCAGTTCACTTTTACTTCAATGTGCCGGGGTTTGGCTTCTTCCGGCTTCGGCAGTGTCACGGTGAGCACGCCATTTTCGAAGCGTGCTTCCACGCGGGTTGCATCGATCCCGCCCTTGATTCGGAAGCTTCGCTCAAAGCGGCCCTCGGCCCGCTCAAAGCGTCGAAAACCTTTCTCCTCGGTCGGCTGCACCCGCTTTCGGGTCCCGCGAATCGCCACTTGATCTTCAAGCAACTGGACCTCGATATCCTCTTTCGTCATGCCCGGCAGATCCGCATGGAGCACGTAGGCGTCCGCAGTCTCGTAGATGTCCACCGCCGGAGTCCAGACGCCCGAGGCGCTGCGGACGGGGGCGGCGTTGCCGTGAAAGATACGATCGAGCTGGCTCTCCAGTTCCTGGAATCCTGTCCAGGGTGAGCAGGCGTTCTTGGAAGTGTTGCAGGCGATGTTGTTCATGGTTGTTCTCCTTCTGAGACGTACGGTTTTGTTTTATCATTTGTCTTCGCCTCGGACTCTTGCCCGCTGGCGCTGTTTGCTGCCTTAACTGGCCCTTGTAAGGCCAAAGCCATGCCAAAACGCTCCGACACACATAAACCATTGAAAATTAGAACTTTCCAGACTGCCCCTGCCACAGCAGGGGGGCCATACGGCCTGTTTTCTCTGTTCGCCTGTGAAACAGATGCTGCACAATGCAACACCCCTCCATGATTGAATCGTGTGCGTTGGTGCACTCATAATCCGTGAAAATCACCCTCTGGCTCCGGAATAGTTCTCATGTCTCGATCACCCTTTGCACTCTGGCTTTCGACTACCCTTTTCCTCTCGCCAATGTTCACCCACCCCGGTGTCGCAGAGGCGCCCACGGCATCCTTTCAACGTCCCTACACTCAGGGCGTTCCCCACACGGATCGACAGGGCCAACTCCTGACGCAGTACGACGCGGACCGCTCCTTCTTTCCTATCGGGATTTGGGGCGCGCAGTTGCCTGGAACGCAATGGGAATCCGTAGCGGACTGGAACGTACTGAAGGAGGCTGGCTTCAACACGGTGTGGCCCTGGTCCTGCCCCCTTCCGAGCGCGCTCGACGCGGGCGAGACACACGGGCTCCAGATTGTGTTCATGGGCGAGATCGCCGAGGAGGACCTGGCCCTCGCAAAGGGGCATCCGCGTCTGCTGGGCAACGTCTGGGCGGACGAGCCCATCGGTAAAGTGGGTACGCCAGAGATCGAATCGCTCTTCGCCCAGTTCAACGCTTATCGCGACCGGGTTCATGCCGTCGCGCCCGACCTCCCCATTTTCATCAACGACGCGCCGTGGATCATGGACCCGGCGACGGAGTGGTGGCTGAAGTGGAATGCGGCGGGCGAGATCGCATGCCACGACAACTATCCCATCATGAACCGGAGCGCCCGGGCGGCGTCCATCGGCGCGGAACCCAACGGCATTCCCCAGACCATGTCGCTCGGCGTGCAGAATGGTCACGAGAAGCGCCCCCAGTGGCTCATAGTAGGGGCCTTCGAACAACCGGGTGAGTTTGGCGAATCCTTCCCCTTTCGCTTTCCCACGCCGGAGCAGTTGCGGGCCAGTGTGTATGCGGGCGTCATCCATGGCGCCACGGGCATCATCTATTTCACGTGGGACACCTATGTGCCGCGTGATGGCAATGTGATCGGCATGTCGCCCAACCCGAAGGTGGCCTACACGCCGAATCCACGTCAGGAGGGCTACACGCGACCGACGCCGGCAACACCCATGCAGTTGACCGCCTCGCGGGCCCTGTGGGACGCGGCGACGCAGATCAACGCGGAACTGGCGGAACTGACACCGGCGATACTCTCGCCCACGGTGGGCGTGGATTTCGCCTGCGAGGTGGCCCTGGAGGGCACCGCGCCGACACCGACCCCAATTCGAATGATGGTCAAGGCATTGGGCGAGGGAAAGTACCTGCTGCTGACAGTGAACCTCGATGATGCGGTGTTGAAGGCGACCTTCACCTTTCCCGCCGCGCTGGCCTCGGTTACAACGCGCTTCGAGAACCAGTTACCGCTGAGCCTGCCGGAGGACGCGAAGGAGTTTGCGCTGACCTATGAGCCCTTCGCGGTGCATGTGATTGAGGTGGAAGTGCGTGGGTGAAACTGAAGCGGCTTCCCACAGATAAATCCAGATGGACACCGATAAAGAGAAGATATTTCAGAGTCGCCAGCAGGGCAATCGCATTAAAACTATAGAGTTTGCGGAGATAAGGAGCGGGGGCTTTCCAGCCCCCGGCCCGCGTAACGCTGTTGCGCGGGCGATGCTGCGATTTTTATCGCATGGTAAACCCCACGAAATAGGGGGCAGGTCTGGGATGCGCCAGAGGCGGAAATGCCCCCTCTCCATACTTTTGCCAACTTTTTAAGTGATTCCAAAGATTTTTTTACTGCGATTGCCCTGGAGTCGCCAGTCCTGAAAGACAGAAAAATGGCGTTGTTTGCAAAGCAGGAGTTTGTCGGACAAGAGGCGAAGGCATATTTCTGCTTCATCTATGCGGATCTGTGTAAATCTGTGGGAAAACTATTGCTCGACCTTTCATGTCGATCTTCCATTGATGCAGGCGGCTGTGTTTTGCATACTGTAGCCTTCCAAACTTCACCACGGAGCGACATTCATCATGCGTGCACCCTTCAGCCTCTACTTGCCTGGCGTCATTGCCATTGCGCTGGCCATGGCGACCACTTCGATAGCCGCGCCACTTCCTGAACCCGCCCAAACGATGGAACTTTGGCCCGCACTGGCGGGAAAGTCGACCGGGGAACCGGTCGCCGGAAAGGACGATGGCATCTTGCGGCTGACCAACGTCGCGAGTCCGTCCATCGCGGTCTTTCCCGCGCCGGAGGGTGATTCCCCCGCGCCCGCAGTGCTCGTGTGCCCGGGCGGTGGCTACA
Source organism: Candidatus Hydrogenedentales bacterium (assembly GCA_041859365.1). GTDB lineage: Bacteria > Hydrogenedentota > Hydrogenedentia > Hydrogenedentales > JAEUWI01 > JAEUWI01. The sequence continues at coordinate 614 of JBHEKR010000011.1, read as the reverse complement.
GCATTCTGGCCTATGACCTCGAAGGCACGGAGATTGCCCAGTGGCTCAACACCCTCGGAATTACTGCGGTCGTGCTCAAGTATCGCGTGCCCGACAATCGGGAAGGGGCTTTTGCCGATGCGCAACGCGCCATCTCCCTGCTGCGCCACAATGCCGGGGCGTGGGGTATCGACGCCGGGCATATTGGCATCCTCGGCTTTTCCGCCGGTGGGCACCTGGCGGCACGCAACAGCGCCCCCGCCAGCGGACGTTCCTATACACCGGTGGATGACGCGGACCAGCTCCGCTGTACGCCCGACTTCACCGTGCTGGTCTACCCCGCTTATCTCGCCGACGCGCAGCTCGCCCTTCCGCCCGAGGTCTCCATTTCAAGGCAAACGCCGCCCGCCTTCATCGTCCAGACACAGGACGATAAGAATTATATCGACAGCAGCCTCGCCTACTACATCGCGATGAAGTCGGCCGGGAAACCTGCCGAGCTCCATCTTTTTCCCGAAGGTGGCCACGGCTACGGCCTTCGACCCTCGAACAATGCCGTGTCCGGTTGGCCGGATCTCTGCGGCGCATGGCTTTCCCGTGTGGTGAAAACCCAGCCAATACCGTGACGCCCAATC
>JBHEKR010000002.1:0-11493 GCA_041859365.1 Candidatus Hydrogenedentales bacterium | reverse complement strand
AAAAAACCTACGCCAAGGGCATCATCGTCTCCAAAAAAGAAATGGAAGCCCTCGCCCTGACAGCCAACGAATTCCATGGTGAATGGAATTACGAGCTACAACCAAGAACAAACTTGGGAAAGTAATATCGATCAAACTCCTTAGTGTCTGGACTGATCTCTTTAGATCAATCGAATGGGGGGCCGCTGGGAATCAAATTCTTTTTTTCGAGCGCGCTGTTCTACGCAATTGCGGGGCTCAGTCGCGTACAGATTCGCGAGAACGGTATCTGGCAGGGCGGCAGCCTCATGAAATGGGGGAAGATTCTGGCTTTCGAGTGGAACGGCCGTACTGAGGGGGCCGTCAAAGTGCAACTGCGGTCCAGGTTCCCCTTTGCTGGCCGGGGCGTGTTGCTCATTTCCGATGAGCACAAAGAGGCGTGTTGTCGCGAGCTTGAAGCGCACGGCGTCGCTCGGGTGTGAGCGGATAGCTTTCAGAGTCGTCCCGCCGTTCTGATGCGCACTCCCGGGACGGCCTTCAAGCGATGTCCAAAGGCACGACGGAGTCCGAGTTGTTTCTTGCGCGGCAGGTGGGGTATTTTCCCCGGAACGAGGTCCGTCCGATAACAGCGAACTGCCAGTGGGCTTACAGACATCGCGTTCTTACTCGCAGACTATTATTGTACCGCGCGCTCACATGGACTATACTTGAGGACAGGTCTGGGTGGTGGGCAATGGGAAGGAAGTTGGAGTTCCGTTCAAATGGAAGTGCCCTCGGGGGGGGAGAAGTACCGCCTTATTCGAGAGATCGGAAAAGGCGGGATGGGCGTAGTGTACGAGGCTTGGGATCTGCGTCTTGATCGCCGTGTTGCGGTCAAGTTTTTGAATTCCAGGTTCACGGCCGATGCGGAGAGTCTTGCCCGCGTGGAGCGGGAAGCGCGAAACGCAGCCCGTGTCGAGCACCCGAATGTGGTTCGCGTGTACGGTATGACCTCCGTCGCGGGCCAGCTTGTGATTGAGATGCAGTTTATCGAGGGGGCGCCACTGCATTCCATTCTCGCGGCGGGAAAACTTGCACCCGCCATAGCGGCGGACCTGTTGCGCCAGTTTCTGGAGGCGCTGGACGCATGCCACGGTCACGGCGTCATTCACTGCGACCTGAAGCCCGGTAATTTAATTGTTACCCCGCAGGGTCATCTCTATCTCACGGATTTTGGCATATCTCAATCGATTCGCGGGGAAGGGGATTCGGGCGATTCCGAACGGGGGCTTCTCTGGGGTACGCCGCGCTACAGTCCGCCGGAGGCCTGGCGGGGGGCGAAACCCGATCCCCGATGGGATCTGTATTCGGCCGGCGCGGTGATCCACGAAGTCCTGTCCGGGAAGTCCTTTCAAGACTCCTGCACGCCGGGTGTTACCACCAAGTCACTTGTGGAGAATTCGACGCCCTCACTGGCCGAGCTGGCCCCTGACCTGTCGCCCGCGCTATCGAATCTCATTGCCGAACTGACCGCGCGCAATCCGAATGAGCGGCCCGGGAGCGCACGGGAGGCGCTGGACCGACTGATCGAGACCCCGGAACTGAAGCATCGTGAAAGCGGCAAGGACACCTTCGCGAAGTTGTTCCTGCGACTGGATGCCGCGGAGGAGACGACCAAGGTGGTGAGTCAGTCCCGCGTGCCGGTTCATCCCTTCAGGCGGCGGCTGCCGGTGGTGATGGTGCTTCTGATGGTTGGCGGTCTCCTGGGGTTGGGTTTTTACTCGATCAAGGGGCGGAGCCCCCGCGAACAGGAAACGAGCCCATCTCCGGTGACCGACTCCGCCGCACCCGTAGCAGCGCGGGTGGCCCCGGTCACAATGACGGGGGTAAAGACGATCAACTCACGTCTGGTGAGTACCAGCGCGGGGGTTTGCTTCGCCTATGATGACGGCGTTCACGGAAACGAACTCTGGTTCTGTGGATTTGGTAGCCTTCACATGACCCTGCTGAAGGACATTGTTCCCGGGCCGGGATCCAGTAATCCAAGCAACTTCCTGAGCCGGGAGTCGGCCAACTTCGTTTTTGCGGCGAGCACGCCCGAGTCTGGCGAAGAGTTATGGACCGCACTTCTTGACTACGATGGGAGCGTTCGGGATATCCGGCAAGTGACGGACATACTTCCGGGCCCCATGAGCAGCGAGCCCCTTCCCCAGGTCGTTCTTCAGTCAACGGTGCTCTTTGAGGCCAAGACGCTCGCCTTCGGTCATGAGCTTTGGTGCACCAACACGAGGCCCAGCCAGACCGCAATCATGGCGGATTTGGCGGAAGGCCCGAGCAACTCCGTGCCCATGCAGTCGCGACTCACCACCGACGACAGTGGCGCCTATATGATCGCTTACAATCTTGACGGCATGCGTCTGTGGCGCTATGAACTCTCGAGCAACCAGGTGCGGGAGATCGCGCCGGTGGACCTGGAGTCGAGTGTCGTGTGCGCGGGGGGGCACCGGGCAATTCTTACGAACCGGGACGACGAGCACGGAATGGAACTCTGGTACTACGAGCCCGGCACGCCGGGGATCCAACTGCTCGCCGACCTTTGTCCCGGGGCGGAATCGTCGGACCCCGGCTATTTCCAGAACTGGAAGAAATGGGTTGTCTTCAGGGCGAAGACGCTTGAACACGGCACAGAACTCTGGTGCACCGACGGTACGGCGGAAGGCACGCGGAAGCTTATGGACATCAATCCGGGGCCAGCCAACAGCGACCCCTACGGATTTGTGGATGCGGGAGATTATCTTTTCTTCCGCGCCCATGACAGCGAGCACGGGCACGAACTCTGGATGACGGATGGGACGCCGGAGGGTACACGCCTCGCCGCAGATATCTGGAAGGGGCCCGAGTCCTCGGATCCATACAATATAGTCGCGAATGGAGGAAGTCTCTACTTCAGCGCGCGCGACGACGTCCATGGCGAGGAACTCTGGATGCTCCGAATCGATGATCCGGCCAATACCGCACATCTCCTCGGCGACCTCTGGCCCGGTCCAACCGGGTCGGAACCGATCAGCCTGAACTGGTCCAAAGGTGTCTCGGGCATTTTTGTGGCAAAAACTGGCCCGGATGTTTCTCAGCTTGTCCGGATTAAGCCACTGGACCCTAATGGAAGCAGTGTGGAATTCGTGCCCATACCCCTACCCTAGTCGCCAAATCCCTTGGGGCGCTAATTTTTGGGCAGGGAGTTTTGGGCAGGGAGTTTTTCAGTGCCGTCGCGGCGTGTTACACTCTTTCGATAACTGTCCCCCAGTCAATCGGAGAGCATTCAGCATGGAAATCGGAAGCGGAAGGCATCGTTACAGCGTCATTGATCAGTGGGGTAAGTTCCCCGATTCTTTGGTGATTGGCACGACTCACGGCGTGGTGGAAGATCGGTCGGGACGTATTTTTATTCATCACACGGGGCCGTCGTGTACGGTGATCTGCGATCCCGAGGGCAATGTGCTGGGTTCCTGGGGCGCGCCATGGCACGAGGGCGCCCATGGCATGATTCTCAATGCGGAAGCGGACGGCGAGTATCTTTATTGTTCCGCCACCTCCGAGGGCGTCGTCGTCAAGACGACGCTGGACGGCGAGGAAGTGTTGCGCATCGCCACGCCGCCGCGCAAGGACATCTACGACGAAGAGAAGCGCTTTGTTCCCACGGAGAGCGCCGTCGCGTCGAATGGCGACATCTACATCGCCGATGGCTATGGTCAGAGCTGGATCCATCGCTATTCGAAGGACGGCGAGTACATCGACTCCTTTGGCGGACCGGGTAAGGCGCTGGGGCAATTGGATGGTCCTCACGGCATCAAAGTTGATCGACGTAGCGGGGTGGAGCGGCTGCTCGTGGCGGATCGGCGGAATGTTCGATTGGAATACTTCACACTCGACGGCGCCTACCTTTCCGAATTGACGGAAGAGCTGCGCTTTCCCTGCACGGTGAATCCATGGAACGACGAGAACTACATCCCCGATCTCCATTCACGGATTTCGATCTTTGACAAGGACGACAAGCTGATCCTGCACCTGGGCGATCGTCCCGATTGCTGGAAGAAGGAAGGTTGGCCCAACCTGCCGAAGTCGGACTGGGTGGAGGGGGCCTTCTCCTCGCCGCACGATCTTCACGTGGATAAGGCGGGAAACATCTACGTGGCGGAGTGGCTTTCGAATGGAACAGGGAAGATAACGAAACTGGTGAGGCTGTAGGCTGGAGACGGTGGGTTGAATACGCTACCAACTATCAACTATTAAGACCCACACGCGCTGCGTATACACGATATACCAACAAGGAATTGCAACATGCCCCGCCTTTTGGCCACTTTGCTACTTACAGGATTGCTCGGATCGATGAACGCCCTGGCCGCCATTCAGCCCACGAACCTCCGTTGTGAATATAAGACCAACCCGCTGGGGATCGACGTCACCACGCCCCGCCTGAGCTGGACGCTGGCCTCGGAGACGCCCGCGCAGGTGCAGTCGAGCTATCAGATTCTGGTGGCGAGTTCCCTCAAGTTGCTGCAGGCGGACAACGGCGATCTGTGGGATTCGGGCAAGGTGGCTTCCGATGACACGACTTTCATCGAATATGCGGGCAAGGCGCTGACCTCGCGTCAGGCGTGTTACTGGAAAGTGCGTGTGTGGGACGGGGCCGACACGCCGTCGCCTTGGAGCGCGCCCGCGCTGTGGAGCATGGGATTGCTCGCGCCGGAGGACTGGAGCGCCGAATGGATTGGGTATGACGCCGCCGTGGAATCCCCCGCGGCCGAAGAAGCACCCGCGCAGGATATGGGCGATGCGCAGTGGATCTGGTTTCCCGATGGGAAGCCGGGCGAATCCGCGCCGGTGGGCGATGTATACTTCCGCACCACCTTCACGGTGGAGACGGGGCGTTTGTTGAAGCGCGCGGGGCTCTACATCACCGCCGACAATTCCGCGCGGGCCTGGCTGGATGGTGTCGAGCTGCAGGGCATCGTCACCGCTTTTAACCAGGTCATGCTGATCGACCTTACGGGGCAGATGACGTCCGGCGAGCACACGCTGGCCATCCTCGGGCAGAATACGGGCGATGCGCCGAACCCCGCCGGGATGATTGCGCGCGTGGTGCTGGACTTTGAAGACGGCCCGTCGATTGTTGTGGAGAGCGGCAATGGTTGGAAGTGTGTGCGCGGCGAAAAGCCCGAGGGGTGGACCGCACCCGGCTTCGACGATGCCACCTGGCCCGGTGCCGCGGCGATTGGCCCCGTCGGCACGCCGCCCTGGCCCGCGCCAAAGTTTCCCAAGGCGATGGAACTGCCCCCGCCTCCGCAGCTCCGCAAGGATTTTGCGGCGGGCGATGGGGTCAAGCGCGCGACGCTCTATGCGACGGCCCTGGGCAACTATGACGCCTTCATCAACGGCGCGCGCGTTGGAGATTTCATTTTTGCGCCGGGATTCACGGACTATAACAAGCGTGTCTATTACCAGACCTATGATGTGACCTCCATGGTCAAGCCGGGGGCGCAGAACACCTTCGCCGCGCTGCTGGGCGATGGCTGGTACGCCGGCTACCTCGGTTTCCTGCCGCAGTTGCCCGTGGACAACGCGCGGGATCACTACGGCGACCAGCCGCGCTTCCGGGGCCAGCTTGAGATCGAGTATGCCGACGGACGAAAAGAGACGGTCGCTACGGACGCTTCCTGGAAAGCGAGCTACGGCCACATTCGGGAGTCTGACATGCTCATGGGCGAGACCCACGACTATGCCCTCGCGACCAAGGGCTGGATGGTTTCGGGGTATGACGACACCGCCTGGGAGACGGTGGCCACGGGCACGACCAGCACCGCACCGGTGCAGGCCCACCCCGGCACGCCAGTGACACGCCACGAGCAACTGGTCGCGAAATCGGTGAAGGAAGTCGAGCCGGGGGTTCATATCTACGACATCGGTCAAAACCTGGCGGGCTGGGCGGCGATTACACTCGATGGCAAGGCCGGGCAGCGGGTCCGCGTGCGCTTTGGTGAGCGCCTCGACGCCGACGGCAAGCTCTACACCACGAATCTGCGCAAAGCGCGCTGCATCGATACCTTCGCCCTGGCGGAGGATGGACTGATCACGCTGGAACCCCATTTCACGTTCCACGGTTTCCAATACGTGGAGATTGCGGGTGTGGACGAGGCCCTGCCGCTGGAGAATGTGGTGGGCGTGGTACTGCAATCGGTCATCGAGCCTTCGGGTCACTTTGAGTGCTCCGAGCCGCTGCTGAATCAGCTTTTTCACAACATCACCTGGGGCCAGAAGGGCAACTACCTCGAAATTCCCACGGACTGTCCGCAGCGCGACGAGCGCATGGGCTGGACCGGCGACGCGCAGTTCTTCATTCCCACGGCGCTGTACAATGCGGACGCGGGCGCATTCTTCACGAAGTGGCTCGTGGATCTCGTGCAGGACTCCCAGGCGGAAGACGGCTCCTTCGGCGATGTGGCGCCCCGCGTGGCCCTCGGCAGCGGGTCCGTGGCCTGGGGCGATGCGGCCATGATCTGCACCTACCAGATCTATCGCTACTACGGCGACACGGCGATCATCGCGCGACACTTTCCAAACCTCGTGCGGGGGATGGAGTTTCTCGAAAAGACCAGCGAGAATGGCATTCGAAAGAAAATGGGCTATGGCGACTGGCTCAACAAAGGCGGCGGCGCGAAGGATGAGGTTATCTGCACGGCCTACTTCGCCTACCTCGCCGGCTTGATGCGTGAAATGGCCGAGGTCATCGGCGAGACCGAGAAGGCCCAGCACTACGCGGCGCTGGAGAAGACCGTGAAGAATGCCTTCGTGGAAAACTTCCTCGCGGAGGACGGCAAGATCCTGGAGAGCAGCCAGACGGGCTACGCCCTGGCCTTCACCATGGATCTCGTGCCGACGGAATTGAAGGAAAAGGCCGCCGCGCAATTTGAGGCGGAAGTCGCGCGCTTCGACAATCACCTGGCCACGGGCTTCATCGGCACGCCGCGTCTCCTGCCGGGCCTGGCGGAAGCCGGGAAGATCGATCTGGCCTACCAGCTTCTGATGAACAAAGATTACCCCTCCTGGCTCTTCCAGGTCACCCAGGGCGCCACGACCATGTGGGAGCGCTGGGATGGCTGGACCCCGGACAAAGGCTTCCAGGATCCGGGCATGAATTCGTTCAACCACTACGCCTTCGGCGCGGTCGGAGAATGGCTCTACGGCACCGTGGGCGGCATCGCGCCGTTAACGCCCGGATTCAAGACCTTCGAAATCGCCCCGAAGCCCGGCGGCGGCCTCACCTGGGCCACGACGCACTATCGGTCCATTCATGGATTGATCCGCTCGGAGTGGGAGATCGTGGGGGGGGAATTTAAGCTCGAGGTCGAGGTGCCGGTGAATACGAAGGGTACCGTGGTGCTGCCGGAGGGGTATCGCGCCAAGGTGCTGTTGAATGGCGAGCCCGCCGTCGGGATGTTGGAGCTGTCTTCAGGGATTTACACGATTTCGGGTAGCCGGAGTTAAGGCTTTTGGACCGAGTGGACATGGTAGACGGAGTGGACAGATTGGACAGATTGGACAGATTGGACGGTGGTCAGGCCGGTTAGCTTTGTCGGCTTGGTCCACCTCGTCCACGCAGTCCACTTTGTCCAAGTTGCGGGCGCTTTAAGTCCCGACTCTCTGATTGTCCCCAATTCGCCTCGTGCGGGTACAGAATAGGCAAATCGTTAGAACGCACAACGAGGAGCCAAGTATGTTCAGTCTTTTGAAGCGGTCCGACGCGCGGCAGGTGCGTCAGGTTCTGTCGGGGCAATCGGAGGCCTTCGGGCCGTTGGTGGAGCGCTACCTGCCCGCGGTCTACGCCGTGTCCTACGCCTACCTCGGTAACCACGCCGATGCCGAGGATGTGACCCAGGACGCCTTCGTGTCGGCCTACACCAGCCTGCACACGTTGAAGGAACCGAAGAAGTTCGAAGGCTGGGTGGTCAGTATCGCCCGGCAGTCGGCCTCCAAGTTGCGGCGCAAACAGGGGCGAGAGCGTGCTGCCACGGCGGCGCTGCGAGCAGACGCCATCCACCAAGCCGATCCGGGGCGCGAGGAATTGCGTCGCCTGCTGCGCGCCGAGATCGAGCGCATGGACGACGAGCCGCGCGAGGTATTGCTGTTGCACTATCACGCGGGGATGAACGCCCGGGAGATCGCGGCGGCGCTCGACATCAATCGCGAGGCGGTGAAGAAGCGTTTACAGCGCGCACGGCAATCCCTGAGTGAGAATCTGCTCGCGGTGATTGGCGAGGAGGGCCAACCGAAAACGGATTACGGGTGGCAACGAAGTGCGATTATGGGCCTTGTCGCGGCGGCGGGTGTTGGGTGGGGGACTGGTGCGGCGGCCGGCGCGGGGAGTCGGGGCTTGGCTAACGTGGCCTTCCCCATGAAACTTGGCGGAGGTGCGCTTGCAGCGTTGGCTTTGCTCGGGTCCGTGTATGCGATTTCGGCGACAATTTCCGCGCGCGTACAGTCGGCAGTGGGGGCGGCTGACAAAGGGGACACTGTTGTGAATGCCCCAGGCCGTCAGCCAATCGCCGAAGAATCCGCAGCCGTTTCCAATGGCGCGGCTGAGGAAAATTTCTTGGGAGACTCTGGGAAAACACAGGTTGCGGACGCGAGTGCCGCCTCCCTTACCGGATACTGGAGGGCATGCAATCTGGTTAAGAATAAGGGATTCTTTTCGAGTTGGAATGGGAATAGCGATATCGTCTACCTGGAGCAACTCGATGACGCAGTAACACTCTATCTGATGTCAAACGGGGAAATCAGGGTCGCCATGGGGCACGGCACCATTGATGGTAGCCAATTCCGTCTGGCGATTCCTACGTCCGATGGTCCGATGATTGGCAAACAGGCGAGTATAAAATCGGACTCATCGATTCCTGAGGCGGGTGAAAAAGAACCTGCCGCATCCGATATCGCGCCTGCCCCGGTGCCCGCTGGTGATAGCCCGCAGATCGAAGAAGTTTCTGCTGTGAAAGTCACGGAGGAGGGGAAAGGCGAAGATGCACCCAGTTCGACGCAGGAATTGGTGTGTACAGGGACTCTCTCGGATGGCGACTCCATGATGCTGAGTTGCATAGTAGAGGGAGGTACTAGAAATCCTCCATTCACCCAGGACTCCGAATTCACCCGACTTACCGAACGGGATGTGGCGGAGCTGGAAATTATGGCCCAGCGAATTCACGAGATGGAGATTTTGGCGACGGCATTGAAGGCGTTCCAATCGACCAATAATTCAACCTATCCCGAAGAACTGAGTGCGTTAAACGACGGCTACCTTGAACTGCCGCAGCTTACCATGTCTGGCGGGAGCCGGATCATCGAATACCACCCCGATGGCCCTGCAGTTTCGGTCCCTGTCAGGTCGGAGAGCATGCCCGAGCGGGAATTCTTGTTCCAATGGGAAGAGGAGGTCCGAGCTGCCTGGCCTGAATTTCCCGGCATTCCCCCAATGGTTCTGATTCGATATTCCGCGCCGCCCATGGTTCTGCAATTCAGCGATGCGGATCCTCACACCGTGGAACGGGTGGATCCCGGCAATCGGTTGCGCTGTTCCAGTTCGCCACCGACCCTCTTGTCGCCAGAAATCCACGCGAAGCTCATAGATTCATGCCAGAACAATATGAAGCAACTCGGATTGGTAATGCGGATGTATTCAAACGATTCCAGAGAACGCCGAAATCCCGCAGGCTGGACAATGCTATACCCAGAATACATAAGGGCTCTGGACATACTAACGTGCCCGTCTCTTTTTGAAGGCCACGCAGGCCACACGCTGAGCTATGACCTTTTGTTTCCCACAATGAACGAAGCAGAACTCATTATCCTTGCGGAAGAAATGGGATTGGATACTGGCGATATAAAAGCGCTGAAACACAAGGTTCCCGCGATCATCGAAAACCACCCGTGCGCCGACGGGAAGTCTCGCAATGTCGTATTCTGTGACGGTCATGCCGAGCGAATTGAGGATGCGCGCTGGGCCGAGTTGATAGCACCCTTTATTTGGGCGGGGGACAAATATGTCGGCGATCTGTTACCCGATGTGGATTAGAACCATCGCGGTGCTGAAATCAAGGTGGCGAAAATGGGCGAGCATGCCTTTATGGATCGCCCGTTCCCGTTGCATTCGCGCCCTTCAACGATAGTACCAATAGCATTGGATGGGTGGGCGAAGCGGTGAATCCGTGATGCTCATAGAAGGTCTTCGCCTCGTCCGAGACGGCATGCACGAGAATGCCGCGAATGCCCACGATAAGCGCCGCCTGGGCAGTTCTTAGAACAGCATCCTGCAATAGCGCTGCCCCAAGGCCCTGCCCTTGCCAGTTGCGATCTATGGCGAGGCGTCCGAGGACGGCCATCGGGATCGGGTCGGGCATGTTGCGGCGTAGCGCGCCTGGCGCTTCCGTCACCGCCAATGCACCCGAGGAGAGGCAGTAATAGCCCACGACACGGTCACCACTGCAGACGACATACGTGCGGGATGCTCCAATGACCTGATTGGCCCTGGCGCGACGGCGCAGCCAATCGTCGAGGCTGTCATGCCCACTATCGAAGCGACTAAAGTCGTGCTTCTCGGTAAAAAGTTCTGGCGCTGAAAGGCTCACGATTGCCAGGGCTTCGATGCTTTCATCAAGCGATCGAAGCCTTCACCGCCAGGCGGCGTGTCGAGCACTGCGAGAAAATGACGAAAACTTTCTGGATCGACACGGACAAGAGTCTGGTCGAGAATCGCATCCTCGGCCGCTCTGCGGGCCGCGTCAATCATGAAATCGGAGCGGGTCTTGCCCTGTGCCCTGGCGGCCCGGTCGATCAGCCCGCGCACATCCTCGCGTATTCTCAGATTGACGGCACGGGTATTGGTTTCATGAGCAGGCTTAGTAGCCATGGTGAATCTCCTTTACATTATGTTACCACACGCGCATACACAACGTGTATCTCGTACTGCGGGGCTGCATAATTCAAAGGGACGCCTACGAATCACAAAGGATGAATGGGCAACGTTTTATCGGGTTCCTACGGCTTCGCCGCTTTCTTCTCCTTCTCAATCTTCTCCCGGGCCTCGGCGACCGCCTCGTGGAGGCTCTTCTTCACTTTGTTTACGAACCATTTCACCACGGGCACGCGCTCGTAGATGTATTCGCCCATGTCGAAGTAGTCGCGGTGGAAGATGATCTTGTCGCTCTCGCCGAATTTCAGGTGGGAGACGCCGTCGATGGTAAAGGGTTTGCCTTTGTACAGGCCCTTGGTCGTCAGGGTCATGGTCCAGACCAGTACGTGGGTGTCGCCGTCGATGATCTCGTCGTGGTAGGTCCATTTGATGTCGGTGACGTACTGGTACATGGCCTCCATGTAGATCTTGAACTCGTCAAGGCCCTCGGTGCGGTCGAGGGGATCCTGGAAGACCATGTTTTCGTCGTAGAGTTCGTCGAGGAGGTAGAGATTGTGTACGCGGACATCGTCGTAGGC
>JBHEKR010000543.1:0-9546 GCA_041859365.1 Candidatus Hydrogenedentales bacterium | reverse complement strand
ACCACGAAAGACGGCATTGCGGTAAAGCAATATACCCTCACCAACGCCAATGGATTGAAGGCGGTGCTGATCGAATATGGCGCGATCATGGTATCGCTGGAGACGCCCGATAGGGACGGCAAGCTGGCGAACATCACGCTGGCCTGCAAGGATCTGGCGGGCTACGAGGCCCACAGCCCCTACTTTGGCGCGATTGCCGGGCGCTGCGCAAACCGTATTGCCAAAGGCAAGTTTACCCTGGATGGTGTGGACTATACCCTCGCGGTGAACAACGCGCCCAACCACCTTCACGGCGGGCTCAAGGGCTTCGACAAGGTCGTGTGGCAGTCCGAAGGCTTCACCACGGAAAATGGCGTGGGCGTGAAATTCACCTACCTCAGCAAGGACATGGAAGAGTGCTACCCCGGCAACCTGACCAGCGTGGTGAAGTACACCCTGAGCAACGACAACGAACTGAGCTTTGACTATGAAGCCACGACCGACAAAGCCACAGTGGTGAACCTGACCCAGCACAGCTACTGGAACCTGGGCGGCCACGGCGCGGGCACCATCCTGGACCACGAACTGACCCTCAACGCCGCACAGTACACGCCCAACGATCCCACGGCCATACCCACGGGCGAGATCGCGCCCGTGGCCGGCACCCCCCTGGACTTCACCAAAGCCACGGCCATCGGCGCCCGAATCGATCAGGTGGAGGGCGGCTACGACCTCAACTACGTCCTGAACGATACCTCCACCGACCTCCACCTCGCCGCCAGCGTCTCCGATCCCAAGTCGGGTCGGGCAATGGAAATCCACACGACGGAGCCGGGCATCCAGTTTTACTCCGGCAACTTCCTGGACGGCAGCTTCGAGGGCCTGGACGGCGTGATCTATCCCAAGCACAGCGGCTTCTGCCTCGAAACACAGCACTTTCCCGACAGCATCAATAAGCCCGAATGGCCCACCGTCGTGCTGAAGCCCGGCGAGACCTACCGCCACCACACGGTGCATAAGTTCTCAGTGAAATAATTGCAGGGCCCTACCCGCGCACGATTGTCGTCCCATGGCGCAGAAAGCCCAATGCGCCACAATCCGCTGGTCATTGGCGTCGTGTGTACGATGCGCGGGCCTGTCCCAGCGGATGGGTCGGATCACGGGGAAGAATGAAATCTTCTTCTTCGGTACCTTCGACGGCCACGTCGCCACGTTACGTCCACGGGGACATGTCGCCGCCTTGTGGGGCGTTGCGCTGATTGAAATGGAAATGGCGACCGTGGCTACTCTTTGATTGCGTAGTGCGCTGGCGACGGTACGTCCCCCCCCTACAGCCTACAGCCTACAGCCTGGGGCCTGAGGCCTAAAGCCTAAATATAATACATATCCGCGCTGGAGGCTTTTTCCATCAGATTTCGCACCGTGGTCTCGGCCAGCACGCCCCTAATGCCTTCCGCCACCTCTTCCCAGGCCGTCCGCAAGACGCCGGTGCCCGGATCATCTACCGGCAGCGGCTCCAGAATGCCTCCGTCGATAGCTTCCACGATATCGAGCAGGCGCACGTCCTCCGGGGGCCGGGCCAGCAGGTAGCCCCCCTGGGAACCGCGCTGGCTCCGGACCAGCCCGGCACGCTTCAATTGAAGCAAAATATGCACCAGATACTTCTCGGGGATGTGGCGCCGGTCGGCGATTTCCTGGGACGTTACCGTCGTCTGCGCGTCAAAGCGCGAACCCAACTCGACGATCGCTCGGCAGGCATATTCACAGCGGGCGGAAATGTTCATAATGATGGAAAAAAGACTCCGTTCCATTGTCCCCGAGCTTCCGTTGCATCGCAAAGATCGCGGGGAACAGGGAGGAATTGCTCGCCCCATGGTAGGGGAACGGCCCACCCAAGTCAACGATGGGGACAATTTCGAGTACTCGGCACCCTGATCCGTCACGCGGCCAACAAGGAATCCCATTCCAAGCCGGGGAATGGTATACTGCCTGTTATAGTCTGTGGTCATTGGAAAACCTCCGGGAGCGGTCTCCATGCACAATGAAACGATACTCATCGTCGACGATGACCCGGTCAACCTCATGGTTCTCCGGCGGTTGATCAGCCGAAAGGCGGCCTACCGGATTATCGAGGCGATTGACGGCCAGTCCGCGCTGGATCTGGCCCAGGCCAATCCAAATCTTGACCTGATCCTCCTCGACGTGCAGATGGGTGAGATTTCGGGTATCGACGTATGCCACATCCTCAAGAATAATCCGCGGACCCGCGCTATCCCCATTGTCCTGATTTCCGCCGTCCACACCGACGATGCAAGCATCGCCGAGGGCCTGGAATCCGGCGCCGATGGCTATATCACCAAGCCGGTGGACGACAACATGCTTCAGGCCTGGCTCAACGCCACCATGCGCATCAACGCCCTGCGGCGCGCGCTGGTCAATCAGGCGGGTCCGGCCATGGGCGATATCGGTACCATCCTCGGCTATTTCGCGGGGCTGGCCCATTCCGTAAACAATCCCCTGCAGGGAATCATGGCCACGAGCGATCTGCTGGGCATGGAGCACGAGGGCAACCCGGAAATCCTCCAGGCCGTCCACTCCATCCAGGCCAACGCGGAAAAAATTGCGCGACTCGTCGAGGAGGCCAGCCAGCAGGCCCGGGCCTTCAGCGCCACACGGCCCCCCACCTGAACCCCCAACGCGTCACCGGATTGGACAGGGCGCTGATTCCGGGCGCTACGCACAGCACGGCCCAAGCCGCATAAGGAATTCATGGCCCCCGAGACCCAGCCCCCAGCGCCGGTGCTTCCCCCGGACATCACCGCCATCGTCCCCTGTTTCAACGCCGGCGCTCGCGTGCGCCCCGTGGCCGAGTGCATCCTCGCCCAACTCCCTTCGCTCATCGTCGTGGATGACGGCTCAACCGACCGCTCCGTCGATTCCCTGCGCGATCTGCCCCTGGACATCCTCACCCTCTCGCCCAACCGGGGCAAGGGGCACGCCCTCCTGGCGGGGTTCCACCGCGCCCTGGAGAATCCGGCCTGCGCCTGCATCTGCGTCCTCGATGCCGACGGCCAGCATGACCCCGCCGAGATCCCCCGGCTCTACGAGGCCTTTCGGGCAACCGGCGCGGACCTCGTGATCGGCGCCCGCGTCTTCACCGGGGGCCACATCCCCCTCCGCAGCCGTTTCGGCAACAAAGTCACCATCTTCGCCACGGCCCTGCTCCTGCGCCACCGCCTCCCCGACACCCAGTGCGGATTCCGACTCCTCTCCCGCGACTTCGCCGAGCGGGTGCTTGCAGTGGTCGAAGGCGGGCGCTACGAAACCGAAATGGCCATCATTGCCCTGGCCATCCGCGAGCGGAGGCGCATCGAATCCGTACCTATCAGCACCATCTATGAACAGGGCAACGCTTCTTCCCACTTTCGGAAGTTTCACGACTCCTACCGCATCTACGCCCGCCTCTTTCGGTCCGGCTGGGCGGCGTGGATGCGCCCCCCGGGGATGTAACGATCCCAAAAAATGGGGTAATATAGAAGGTATTCACAAAGGTCCAGTTTGGACAGAGGTATTTGCATGTCGGGCACGCTTCGCCACTTATCCCAGTTCATCCTCGTCGGGTCGCTCGCCGCCTTGATCACCGGCTGCCCCATCGATCCCGGCGTGGATCCCGAAAATCCCGCCGGGGTAGTCCTGGAGCGCGACGTCGAAGCCTTTGTACCCGGCGAAGAGCTCAACATTACCGTGACCATCACCGCCGAAGACGGCTCCGCCATCAGCGCCCTGGGCCTCACCGAAACCGTGCCCGCAGGGTGGACCTTCGTCGCCGTTGACGGAGAAAGCGGCCAGGTTCCCCCCATCCCACCCCGCGAGGGCGACACGGGCGACCTCGGATTCATCTGGTTCGCCGTGCCGGACTTCCCGGTAACGTTCACCTATACGCTCCAGGTGCCCGCGGACGCCGAAGCCACCGCCGACATCACCGGACGGGTCGACTACTACGAAGACGCGGGCATCCTCTCCAGCGATGAACTGGTATCCCTGCTGGATGCCGCAGGGGTCTGAAGGCCCACAGTGCGTTGCGCCTGTCCCCCGGCGGCGGGGTTTCTGGCGTATACTAAGTGATATGGCTTCCCCGAAATACAAACGCGCTATGACAACCGGGGTCGGCAGGCTGCTGCTGACGTCCCTGACGCTGCTGCCCTGCGGCCTCTTCGCCCGCGCCCAGGAGCGGCAGCCCGCCGCTGAGATCCAGCGCAACCCCGCCCAGATGATCCTCTTCCATCAGCATCCCGAGGACTACAAAGGCGGGAAGCAGGTGGCCGTGACGGTCTACATCTCCGCTTTTCAGTGGGACGGGCTGACCGCCATGGGGCTCTATGAGACCGTACCCGAAGGCTGGACCTTCCGCGGAGCCCGGGCCGTCGCTGGCGCCATGCCCAGCGTGCTGCCCGCCACGGGCGCGTCCGGCGTACTCCAGTTCCTGTGGATCGAACAATCCAGCGCCCCCATCACCTTTCAATACGTGCTCGACGTCCCCGCCCGCGACAGCGGCCTCCGCTATCTCTCCGGCCAGGTGGAATATCGCCTGGGCGAGGGTGCGCTGATGTCCAACGTGGCGTTTTCCCAGTTGACGGGATTCGCGGACGAATTGCCGGTTGTCCGACTCAACGGTACGGCCGGAATCAAGATCGCCCTCAATGCCACCTTCAACGATCCGGGCGCCACCGCCACCGATGCCGAAGATGGCGACCTGAGCAACCAGATCGAAGTGGCCGGGGCCGTGGACACCAGTGAGCCGGGCGCCTATACCCTGACCTATGGCGTGACCGACAGCGTGGGCAACCGCGCCGTACCGGTCTCCCGACAGGTGACCGTCTCCGATACGCCCAACGATGCAGGCGGGGGCACGCCGGATGGCGAGAATCCCGACACCGGGGGCAACGTCGGCCTGGGTGGTGGAGATGCGCTGCAGCCCGTCCAAATGGCTGCGCGAGAAGCCGAAACGCCGCCAAAGCCCCCCCAAGTCACCGTCCCCGGAATCACCCTGCGGAAAAACTCCGATGAGTACAAGCTACCCCTGAAATCCGGAGACACAGGGGGGGAATCTCCCGATGAGGACGTTGACCCCGAAACCGGAGCGGGCGGCGAGGACGCTTTCCGCAGTACCCAGTCCGCGGGTCTCGTCTCGTCCTCCAGTGAAGAGAACACCGACGCCGCACCGGGACTCGGGGGCGGCGGTCCGGACGACGACTTCACCGATGCCGCGCTGGCCCAAAGCCCTCGACTGTTGATCGCCGTGGCCGCGCTCCTGGTCGTGGCTTTGATGGGCCTCGGGTACCACGCCCGAAAACCGGCACGCCGAATCCGCTAAATGCAACCTGGCGTGAATATGTCCCCGGAATGCGCGTCTGGTCCGTAGGCCGTTTGCCCGCGAAGCCCTATTTCTGGGATACTCTAGGGAAGGCAGCGATTGTCTATCTGCCGCGAGCGCAACGCGTTTAGAGCGCACCGTACGAAGAGGAATTTACCATGACTACTATGAAACGTTGGACGGCCGCCGTGATGGCCTGCTGTCTTTTCCTGACCATGGCCGGCTGCCAGACCTACGGTGAAGGCGCCGGGGCCGGCGCGGCCGTGGGTGCGCTGGCCGGCGGCATCATCGGCCACCAGTCGGGCAACGCCCTGGCCTGTGCGGCCATCGGCGCGGCTGCGGGTGCCCTGGTGGGCGTCATCGCCCACGACATCAAGGTACAGCGCGCCAAGACCCGCGAGCAGACCGTCGAGACCTACAAGTACACGCCCGGCAGCGGCGAAGTCCTTCAGATCGAAGACACCACCGTCTCGCCCCAAGTCGTACGCGCCGGAGCGACCATCTCCACTTCTCTTCAGTACGCCATCATCGGTGGGGCTGGGGGAACCCCCGTCACCGAGACCCGGCGGCTGGTGCGCGGGGAAAAGGTCATCGCCGATCTCTCCTCCAAGAAGTTCACCCGCGAAGACGGCACCTGGCTCACCACGCAGGACATCAAGCTGCCCGACAGCCTCCAACCCGGCGTATACACCCTGATCCAGAAGGTGGAGACGCCCGGGACTTCCGTCTTCAGCCCGGCCAACTTCACCGTGCAATAATATCCCCCCTTCCGAGCTCCATGCCAGGCCGGACACCTCACGAGGGTGTCCGGCCTTTTTGATTGCCTCCGGTCGCGAATTTCGGTCTGCGCCGGAATCTTGGGTTGCGATCAGAATCTGGACTAGAATAGAAACACGTTGAGCGCGGTAGTCAGAGTAACCAGATGAGGGGTAACACCATGTTCGGTATCGGAAGAATCACACCGGCGCTGCTCGGTCTCTGCGCCTTGGCATCGGGGTGCGACATGCTCTTTTCGGGAGATACGGGAATGTTCGACGAGGCTTTGCAGAAAGTCCCCCTGCCCCCCGGCACCGAATCCTTCCAGATAGACGGCAGCGATAGCACCGATTTCCACATCAGATCCGAGTACACCAACAAGACGGCCGCGGAACTCGCCGAATTCTACCGCACCTTCTTCAGGGACAACGGCTGGACCAGCAATTTTCCCCCGGAAGAGGAATCGGACGGCCTGCTGGACTACCGGAAGGGCAAGGCCTCCATCAATGTCACCACCGTCGCCATTCGATCACAAATTCACTTGATGGTCATCTACCGGGAAGATAAGTACACGCGTGAGGAATTCGCGCAACTCGTCGAAGATAGCCAGACTCCGGAAACGAAAGACCTGGTCCGCCGGATTCGGGAGGCCTACGGCCAGGCCACGTCCTATAGCGACACCGGCTCCTTCGAGTGCATCGACGACGGTGAAATCCTGAGCCGCGCCCACTTCAAGACGCGCTATCGGGACCCCGGCGATCTCCTCTTCGAAAACTGGGATTCGACCGGTGATTTCCATTTCACTGCCCACACCCTCAGCAAACTCGGCGAGCAGGTTACGTATATGTCAGGCTATGACGCTGCGCCGACCGAGGACCACGACATCAGCCTCGCGATCGCGGCGCTCTACGGGGTCACTTCCAGGACTTCGGGAAACATCCCCGAACTCCTGCTGAACCTGGACGAGGGCGCACTGTTTCACCTCGCGGGCCTGAAACTGCTCGACGAAGCAAAGTCCGAAGACGGCACGCTGTGTCTGCGCCTCCAGGGCGTCGATTTCAGCAGCGAGGAAAGCACCCTGTGGATCGGCAAAGACGACCTGCTCATCCGGAAGATCGAAACCGTCAAGGATCCCGCGAACCGGGATACCACGATTTACAAGCCACTGACAGGGGTCGAGATTATCGACGCTGAACTGGTGTTCAGGAAGCCGGAGGCACGAAAAGGCTCGTAGCGGGTTTTTCACGACCCGTGGTCAGTAACGGCAGTTCGGAAACGTAAAGAGGGATTGAATATGTTTAAAGTGGGATGGATTGTGGCAGGGCTTTGCGTGTTGGGACAGGCTATTTCGGATAACGCCGGGAGTGCTGCATCGGTTCCGGACCCGAGTGAGGAAGCGGCCCTTGCGGGCATCTCCGACTTCCCGGTGCCACCGGGGGCAAAGAATGTGGAACGGGGCAGTCTGGACGCGGGAACGCTGACGGCCAGCTTCGCCAGCGCGGATAAGACGGCGATTCTCACGTTTTACGAAGGCTATCTGGACGAAAAGGGCTGGACGCTCTTCAAGTCCTTCGAGTTTGGCTTTGTCGACACGCGATTCTATCGGAAGGGCGAGGCAAGCCTCTCTTTAAGCACGACAAAGTCAGGCGGAGAAATCCTGCTGCGTGTTCGAGGCACGAAGAACGATCAGGAGACCGTTTCACCCGAGGCGCTCGCAGCGGCCACGGCAAAGTTGCCGCTCCCACCAGACGCAACCGCAAGTCGTCTGACCTTCGAGAAACCCCAGGTCTCGTTCTCCCTGCGTGCCGACATACCGAAGGCGAGCGCCGAGGATATCCTCAGATTCTATGGCGACTTCTTCGAGAAGAATGGCTGGAAGGATGAACTGCCCGTCGATCAACCCGGGGATCGGTGGCTGGACTATACCAATGACAAGCGCTATGCCTCGATAGAGGTTGAAACGATCGATGGGGGCGTCGAGCTTGGAATCACCTACGTCGAGTACGCCCACTCCCGCGAGGAATTCGACACCCTGGTACGAACCTCCGCCACGCCCGAAGCGCGAGCGCTGGTCCAGCGGGTGTCGGAAACCTACGCGTCCTTGCGTTCTTATTCAGACACCGGGACGCTCGAGTCGGTGGCTCAGGGAACACCGCTCAGTCAGGCAAGTTTTGAAACCCGATTCGTGTCACCGGATAATTTGCTCTTCGAATACACCCAGTCCTTGTCTGGATTCTTCCGCTCGACACTGGCGCTGAGCAAGCATGGTGATAAGGTCCAGGTAGGCGCCAGTTACGGCGCTCTGCCCGACGTGGGTAACGATATCTCCCTGGCAATTGCCTCGCTCTACGGCGTGTCTTCGACCACCTCGGGCAACATCCCCCAGCTTCTGCTGAAACTCGACGCCAACCCCCTGTTCAACCTTTCGGACTTGAGGCTCGTCGAAGAGGCCAAATCGGAGGATGACACACTGTGCTTGCGTCTGCAGGGCGAAGACCTTCGTGATCGGACAAGCACGATCTGGATCGGAAAAGATGACCTGCTCATCCGAGGAATAGAATCCGGTGATGGTCAGGACAGTCTCCAGAAAATCATGTATCACCCGAAAGCCAATATCGAGATCGCCGACGAAAAACTGGTGTTCCGTCAACCCACGGCCCCGAAACCGTAGGCTGTCTGAGTCCGCCTCGCTGAGCCGACCTTATTCGCCCGAATCTTCCGCGTACTTCCGGTAGTTCAGCTCGGCCTCGGCGTCGCATTCGGCGCAATATTCATGGGTCATGAAATGCTGGACCCACTCCGTTCCGATGAGGTCTTCATAGGCCCCGGAATCGGGCAGCACTTCGTCCAGCAGGATTCGATAGGCTTCGCGGGGCGTGCAGTGGTCGCACACGGCATAGGCCACGCCAAAAAGCGCCAGTTGGGACAGGACGATCTTGAACTGCGCCTCGACCTCGACGTCACTGAGCGTTTCCGGCCTTGGCAGCGCCACCCGATCCCCGAGTAACTCCAGGAACGGGGTCTGCTCCCCGTGCTCCATGCACTCATCCATCAGGCGCGTTTCCGCCATGAAGCGCTCGTGGTCCTGTTCATCTTCCGCGCCGTAGCCAAAATACCCATCCTCGTCATCGTCGTCGTCATCCGCGCCCCCGCGAATCGCGCGATCAATGGCCGCCGCTTCCGCGTCCAGGGCCCGCTGTAACCCGCCATCGTCATTCTGCACATCCGCCCCCGTGTAGGAGGTCACTTCTCCCGAGGCGCGAATCTCCCGGAATTCCAACGCACTGGCGTCATATTCCTGCTCGTCGTGCACCTGAGGCTCCGGCCGCGGAATCGGGTTCGGAAGGGGCTCCCAATCGCCCACATCCGCTTCGTCGTCAAAATCCCGCTCGCGAACACACCGCTCCAGGAGGGCCCCCGCCAGTTCCACCACCACA
>JBHEKR010000206.1:0-4368 GCA_041859365.1 Candidatus Hydrogenedentales bacterium | reverse complement strand
TTATGGGTCTTATGGGTCGTCTGGCTTGAGGGCGTGGTCATGAAAGAGGCGGAAGATTCCGGGGAATCTTCCGCCTGTTGTACGCGGCAATCTAATCGGGGTTATCAGTCCGCTACCGGCGGCTTATACTGCACGCCGACACCTTCCAGTGCCTTCATGAAACCTTCCTTGTCGACGGCCTTGGAATAGCCTTCCGCCGGCTCGATCACTTCCTCTTTCACGAAGCGGGCGAGTTCGTCGTTCAAGAGCGTCATGCCCTCTTTCTTGGCTGTCTGCATGATGCTCATGACCTGCGCCGTCTTCCCTTCGCGGATGAGCATGCTGACGGCCGCGTTCACCACCAGCACTTCGAGCGCGGCCACGCGCCCGCCGCCTTTCTTCTTCAGCAGATTCTGTGCCACGACGCCTTTGAGCGCCGCAGAGAGCATGGTGCGGATCTGGGCCTGCTGTCCCGAGGGGAAGATATCGATCAGGCGATCCACCGTAGAGATGGCGGTAGTGGTATGAAGGGTACCGAAAACGAGGTGGCCTGTTTCCGCCGTCTCGATGGCGATGTGGGTTGTCTCCAGGTCGCGCATTTCGCCCACAAGCACGATATCGGGATCTTCGCGGAGTGCCGCGCGGAGGGCGTTCTTGAAGCCGAGGGTGTGGTTGTGAACTTCACGCTGGTTCAAGAGGCAGCGCTGGTTCTGGTGCACGAATTCGATGGGGTCTTCGATCGTGATAATGTGATCCGAGCGGTTCTTGTTGATGTAATCGATCATGGCCGCGAGTGTGGTCGACTTGCCGCTGCCTGTGGGCCCCGTGACCAGTACCAGTCCCTTATGGAGCTGGCAGAACTTCTTCAGCGCCACGGGCAGTTTGAGCTGCTCGAAGGTAAGGATTTCCGAGGGGATGAGGCGGAACACGCCGCCCACGCCCTTGTGATCACGAAAGATGTTGGCGCGGAATCGGCCATAGCCCTCCAGCGCATAGGCGAAGTCCGTGTCGTTCGTGTCGTTGAATTCTTTGCGGTTCTTTTCGGGAGTGATTTCGAACAGGAGCTGCTCCGCACGCTCCGCGGTAACTTCTTCGTCGGCTTTAAGCGGAACGATAGAGCCATCTTTTCGAAACATGGGTTTGCAGCCAGTGCACAGGTGCAAGTCTGACGTGCCATGCTCGACCATCAAGCGGAAATACTTGTCAATTTCGGCCATAGAGCTTCCTCCTCAAACGCCCGGAACGGGTTGCCTGTATTGCGGTTCACTTTGGTTGGTAGGATTCCATGATCAGCCTAGCATGGTATGGGTGGGAAAACAAGTTTATTGACGGGTCGCCAGTATTCGCAGTATGGTGGGCGCGGCGATCCCTGTCTTGCGCACAATGCCCTGATTTTGATAGACTTAGGTGGCTCCGGGCGCCCGGTTATGTGTCGTGCGGGCCGATGTCGAGGAGGGTAATTCGTTGCCAGGGATTCGCGAACAACGCTGGGTAAGCACCTTGTCCTTCATGACGGACATGCTGCTTTACTTTGCCGCCCTGAGCCTGGTAACGCCATCACGCCTGGACACCTTGACTCATGTGGATTTTGCCCTGATCCAGCGAGATCGCTTCGTCTGTGTGGTCATTTTTGCGATTGCGGCTATCATGACCGGTCGATTGAACTTGTCGCGCCTTACGGATCGCTTCGATCTCATCTACCACACCCTCATCGCCCTGATGGCCACGGGTGTAGCCACCCTGCTACTGGTGACGCTCGTACCCGCCGAGATGCGGGTGGTTTCGCGCCGGGAGTTGATCTTGAGCCTGCCCACAGCGGCGGTGCTGCTGAGTGTATGGCAATACGGCCTTGCCTCGCTGGCCGCGCGCTTTGACAGCCTTCACCGCCTTTTCTACGTGGTGGGCGAGGCGGACGAGGCCCGTCGCATCGCCACGGAGATCGCGCAGGACCGTTCCGCAGTCGCCGATGCGCGCTGCGTCACCTTTGAAGAACTGGTGGCGGAATGCGACGCGGGCGAAGGGGCCGGGTCGCCCACCCGCACGGGCATTCACAGCGTCATCATCTGCGCGGGGGAAGATCAGGAGAAGCGGCTCCACGCCTTGCTGGAGTTTTGCGAGCGACGCTTTCGCGATACCTATGTCCACCCCAGTCTGAGCAGCGCCCTCCTGCTTCACCACGGCAACTTGCTGCCCGTCGCGGGGATTCCGCTGGTGCGCGTGGCGGGCGAGCAGACGACGAGTCCCTACCTCTACGCCAAGCGTCTCACGGATATTGTGGTGGCGGCGATTGGCCTGCTGCTGGCGACGCCCATCTGCGTGGCGGCGGCGGCGGCGATCAAGTTGAGTTCGCCCGGTCCCATCTTCTACACGCAGCAGCGCCTTTCCAAAGGCGGACGACCGTTCACGATCTACAAGTTTCGCTCTATGCACGATGGCGTGCCGCTGATGGATGAAGCGGGCCACGTGCTCGCGCAGAAAGACGATCCCCGTATTACGCCGGTAGGTCGATTCCTGCGCAAGCACCGGATCGACGAGATCCCCCAGCTTTACAGCGTGCTCAAGGGCGACATGAGTCTGGTCGGGCCGCGACCGGTGTGGAAAGAGTACTACGATCAGCAGCGCGGCACCCTGCCGCTCTTTGACAGGCGCCTGGTGGTTCGCCCGGGCCTGACGAGTCTCTCCCATGTGCTTGGGGGCTACAGTTCCACGCCCGAAGATCGACTTCGCTACGATCTGGTGTACATCAACACCCTGTCCATGGATGTGGATCTGCGGGTACTCCTGTCCACGGTGCGCATCGTACTCAGCGGCAAGGGGGCTCAGTAATATGCACCGGCCGACTTTCAAGCATCCGCAGCGCATTCTCGTTACCTGGGCGTTCCTCTGGTTGCTTGGCGCCGTGTCTGTTGGGCTGTTTGATTTTCGGCTGGCCACCTATGCGGCGGATCTGCGGGCGAACGACTACCGCACCTACCTCGGTGAGGCCATCGTGCTGCTGGAGTCCAAAGATTATCTCGGCGCGCTGCAGCAGGTGGAGAAGGCCAAGGCGCTCGCACCCGACGTCTATGAGCCCTATGCCTATGCGGGCGGCATCCACTACCGCATGAACCAGTGGGACCTCGCCCACGCAAATTTTACCCAGGCCGTGGCCAAAGGCGACCCCGGCGTAGGGCCGCGGCTGGATATCGTCTGGTCGCTTATCGAAATGAAGCGCTACGACGAAGCGGCGGCTTTCGGGGCGAAAGCGGTGACGCAATTTCCCGACAACGCCATGCTGCCCCAGTACACGGCGGAGGCTTTGCTTAAGGCGGCTCGGCCCGCCGAGGCCATTCCCTTCCTGGAGCGGGCGCTGGGGCAGTCGGAGAACAATCTCTACTTGCTGGACCGGCTGGAAGCGGCTCATGAACAGGCGGGGCAGGCCGATGCGGCGGCGAAGGTACGCGAACGGATCGAGCGAATCCACGAAGAGATTGGCCGGGTGGGAAACGTAGTGCCATGAGCGAGTTGGCGGCCCCGGCGCAGGCGGCCCCCGGCGTATCGATTCTGTTGCTGGTGAAAAATCTGCTGCCCTGCCTGGAGCAGATAATCCCCGCGCTTGAGGCGCAGGACTACGCGGGGCCGGTGGAGTATGTGTGCATCGATTCGGGATCCAAGGATGGCGGTGTGGAATATCTGCGGGGGCGGGGCATCACGGTGCACGAGATTCCGCCGGCGCAATTTCATCACGGGCGCACGCGCAATCTGGCGGCTTCCATGGCGACCCACGAGATCCTGGTCATGCTGTCGTGCGATGCGGTACCCGTGGGCCGGGGCTGGCTGCGCCATCTGGTGGCGCCCTTCGCGGATCCACGGGTGGGCGGCGTGTACGGACGGCAGACCGCGCCGGCGGGCATGGGGGCCCTGCGCACCCGGACCCTGGCGAGCGAATATGGATTGGCGCGGCAGGAGCGGGATCCTGCGGAGATCGCGCGGTACACGCCCGGACACTTTCGCTTCTCCAATGCGAACGGCGCGGTACGTCGAGCCTTGTGGGAGCGCTTTCGCTGGAACGAGTCGGTGCTGCTGGCGGAGGATCAGGGCTTCTGTCGCGATTTGCTCATGGCGGGGATGAAGGTGGTGTATGAGCCGGCGGCGGAAGTCATTCATGGCCACGAACGAGGCCTCTGGGGCGATTTTCAGTACGCGCTGGACAACGGCGTTTCGCTTTCACGGCTGGGCATCTTGAACAATCCGGAGGTAGGCGGAGAGTTTCGCTACGGACTGGCGAAAGTGAAATCGGATCTGGGGCACTTTATACGGCGCGGGCAACTCGGGTGCGCGGCGCTCCTGCTGGTGTCTTTCGGGGTGCGCTACCTGGGCGTGCAGATTGGTAAGCGCGAGCGGTCATTG
>JBHEKR010000024.1:0-3368 GCA_041859365.1 Candidatus Hydrogenedentales bacterium | reverse complement strand
CTCCGCCGTCACCTGCAGCAGCGCCGCCGTTTCTGCCTTGGAGGCAATGGCATTTCGGACATTCTTGGTCTTTTCAACCTCTCGCCCGAGCATATCAAGATCAAGCTTGCTCAGGGAAAGTTCCTCTTCGAGCGATCGCGCCTGATCCTGAAATGCCACAAGCCGTTCCTCCCGGGTCTTCTTTTCTTCGATTTTCCGCAAGCTGGCGGATTCAAATTCCTCCACCCGCTTGATCTCGGCAAGATAGTCTTCCCGCAACAGCGTGATCGAAGTTTCCGTATCCTTCAGCGCGGCTTCCCGGCGATCCACCTCCTGCTTTGCCTCCGCGATCTCCCGCTCCAGATTCTCCATGAGCGAAGATACACTATCCGCGCTCTTCGTCAACTGCGCCACGCTGCTCCTGAGCATATCGACGCGGGACTTGGTCTCTACGATGCGCTCTTTCGTCGTCTGGTAGACCGAGTTCAACACCTCGGACTTCAGTGAACCCAACTTTTCAACATCCGCATCCGGGTTGTTCAAGGCCGCTTCCCAGAGCGCGTCGTCCGTAATCGCCTTGTTCAGCACAAGCGTCTCGGGGATCGTTTCGAGCTCCTTCGTCAAGGCGGCGAGCGTCTCCTCCACAGCGGGAAGCTCGTCCTCGGCCTTCGCCTTTTCAAGCAGAATCCGCTCAAGATCGGTCTGGTAGTGCGTAAACTTCTTCTCTTTGGCCAGATAATTCTGGGCGAGTCGGTACTCCCGCAATTCGGTCATCTGTTTCACCTTCTGCTCCACCAGCCCCAGGACCCGCTGCGCGCGGCTCGACAGCGTCTCGACTGGAAAGGGGTATTCCTCCCCCTTGATGGACGCCGATTCCGCCGCCGTGCCGATCCACTCCCCCTCGTGTTCCTGCTCCAGAATTCGGCGCTTGCCCTCGCTGATGGCAATGGCATTCACCGCAATCTCCATGTCCAAATCCAGAACAAGACCCTCCACCTCCGTCAACTTCAGACCGAGACCCGTCAATTGCGCCGTCTTCAGCGTCACGCTCGCCTCCACCGTCTTCTTCGCAAGCTCGTCTTCCAGGCGGATCAGCGATTCATTCGACTGCTTGTACATGTCGCCGATAAAGTCATCCAGCGCGGTGACCCCCTGGGTGTAGATCTCCTTGCTCTTGGTTTCCACCAACTGCGCCCACTCGTTGGCGATGATTTGCGCGTCCGCCGGAACCTGGGCCCGGGCGCGGAGCACTAGAATGGGCAGCAACTCGATGGACGTGCCCGTCCGCCGCGTCTGCTGGCGGCGAACCTCGGTCGAAAGCGCGCCTTGAAAGCCGCGAAACGCGGCTTCCTTGTCAAGGGTTTGCCCCTTCCACATTTCGAGCGACTGCTTCGCCCAAAGCGATTCGAACAGCTCCCACAGGGTCTCCGTGGATTCTGTCAGCAACTGGAGCGTTTCCACCGACAGCACGGGAGCATTTTCCACCGGGGCAGCGTCCTCGGGAGCCTGCTCGAGCGCCGACTGGGGCTCGCGAATGATTAGCGCGGCCGAAGACTCGTAAATATCTGGCTTGGTGTAGCTTACACCGGCTGCCAGGAGCCCCGCCGCAAGCGTTGCCGCAAGAATCAACCACCGCCACCGGTAAACTTCGCGGAGCAACTCCAGTACCTGGAATTCGCCGGGATCTACATCGGCCTGGTGTCTGTCCTTCATGCAATTCTCCCGCTTCCGCTAAGGTTTAAAACTTCCGTGTTTTCGGCTGACACCACCGTCGCAATAATGCTGAAGGTACTTCCTGCTGGCATAACGCCCCCCGGGATCGCTCGTTTCACCCCGTGGGTGGGGTTGCCGCCAGAAAAAAACACTATTAGCCGCTCCCGGAATTCTAACATGATCGTTCGCGGCACTTCCAAGCCACAGAATCCCCGTTGAACCCCAGGACCCAAGCCGTTTATAATGAACATTATGCAGCGGAGTGGGTGCCCGGTACAGGCATACACCACGAGAAGGGCGTCATTTTTGGCCACTTTATTGTTGACACAGATAGTCGGCGCGCTCTTTATCGGGTGCCTGATGGCCACACTGGTGCTGATTCCCGGCGTCATGCGTTTCGCCCAGTGGATTGGCGCGGTGGATCGCGGGGGCTACCGTAAGGTCTTCCAGGGCCAGATGCCCCTCCTCGGCGGGCTCGGTATTGCCATACCCCTCGCGCTTCTGGCCGTCACCGCTTCCATCGTCGGACACGTGATCGTCGCAAACTGGACCTGGGTTGCCGCGCAGTATCCTGACCACTTCGATCTTCTCTTCGCCTTTGCCACCAGCCGGACCGATTGCCTCGTCCTCGCTCTGGGCGGCGCGGGGATTGTGGTGCTGGGGATCGTGGACGATACGAAGGGCATGCGCGCGCGCTACAAACTGCTCGGCCAGGTCGGCGTCGCCATATTCCTTTGCCTCGGCGGCTTCAGTATTACCAACATCGGACTCCCCTTCGTCGGCCCCCTCGATCTCGGAGCCTTCCTGGGCACCTTGTTCACCGTATTCTGGGTCGTCGGGCTCATCAATGCCTTCAATCTGATCGATGGGGTCGATGGGCTGGCATCCGGCATCGCCTTTGTCGGCGTCAGCTCTCTGGTGGTCCTCGGACTCCTACAGCAGAATGCCTTCGTCACCTTCGCCGGAGCCGCCATGGCGGGCTGTCTACTGGGCTTCCTGTTCTACAACTTCCCCCCGGCCCGAATCTTCCTGGGCGACACGGGCAGCATGTTCCTCGGCTATATGCTCGCCGCCATGACCCTGATTGGTTCCCAGAAGTACGAGACTGCCGTCATCCTTTTTACCCCCATGCTGGCCCTCAGTTTTCCGATCTTTGAAACGCTCATTTCCATCCTCCGGCGCTATCTGCGGGGTGTCCCCGTATTCATGGGCGACAACCACCACACCCACCACCGCCTGCTCAGCAAAGGCTATTCCCAGCCCCGCGTGGTACTCACCCTGTACGGCGTGGCCACCCTGCTGGCCGCCGCCGCCATCCTCGCCGCCGTCATTCCCGAAAACTCGCCCTGGGCCTTTGTCTCCTACGCCCTGTTTGCCGACACCCTCGTGTCTATCGCCTGGCTCGCCGGCTACCTCCGCCCCACCACCTTCCGCCGCATCATTGAACGTCGCAAGCGGAACCGCATCTACCATGCACTGGCCCACTACGCCAACCTCTGCCTCCACGGCGGCGGCCGTAGCGCCAAGGTCGACGTTCTGCTCGAACTGTGTCGCCACGAGCTCGGCCTGCTCCACCTGGAGCTGCAACTGGAAAATGGCGCAATTCTCATGTCCTCTACCGCCGTGCTGGATGAAGCAAAGGCCGACGCCCCGCGCGAACGGCTCCGGGTTAAATC
>JBHEKR010000461.1:0-30742 GCA_041859365.1 Candidatus Hydrogenedentales bacterium | reverse complement strand
CTATCCGTGTCATCCGTGCAATCCGTGGTCAAAAATACGGATATCGACTCGTGACTCAAGGCGGAACTGAAAAGACCGTACTGGCTAGTGATATTGAGGTGGTTTGCGCCCGCTGGCGATTCTGTCATGTCCCGCGAGGTCCTTTGTGATCTTGATCTCGACGTAGCCCGCGCTTTCGAGAAGCGCACGCAACGCCGGGCCCTGGGTCTCCCCCATCTCTAACGCCAGGAGGCCACCGGGCACGAGCCAGTCTTGCGCCTGTGCGACAATTCGGCGGATGCAGTCCAGCCCATCACGGCCTGACAACAGCGCCCGCGGATCTTCGTAGTTTCGGATATCCGGGGCGAGTCCCTCCCACTCCCCGTCCTCCACGTAAGGCGGGTTTGAGGCGATCACGTCGAAGGGGCCTGCTTCTTTGGGCAGGGGCGCGAAGAGATCGCCTTCGACGAGGTTGAGAGCAACACCATGACGGTCGGCGTTGGCGCGCGCCGTGCTCACCGCGAGGCGATTGAGATCGGTGGCCCACCATTCGCCGCCCCGTGTGTTCTTCGCAATACTGAGAATGATACAGCCGGTGCCGGTGCAGAGATCGAGCACGCGCCCTTCCGATTCGCCGAGAAAATCCAGCGCCACTTCAACGAGGTGTTCGGTTTCGGGTCGGGGCACGAGGAGCGGTGCCACCACGTCGAATTCGAGTGAGAAGAACTCCCAATTGCCGAGGATATAGGCCACAGGTTCGTGGGCGAGGCGCCGGAGTATGAGGGGCTCAATCAGGGACGAGTCAGCCACAGCAGTGGCGTTCATTATCAGACGGGTCCGATCCCAGCCCCAGGCATGGCCCGCGAGGAGGTTGGCCTCCAGTTCGGGGCTTTCGGTGACAGCCGCGAGGCGTCTTGCCGTCTCCGCCAGGACCTCGCGGACCGTGGCCATTACTCTTCCGTGAGTTTCGCGGCGCGGTCGGCGGCGATGAGGGCGTTCACGATGTCATCGAGTTCGCCGCCGCTCATAACACGATCCAGGGAGTTGATGGACACCTTGATCCGGTGATCGGTGAGGCGGTTCTGAGGAAAGTTGTAGGTGCGGATACGTTCGCTGCGATCGCCGCTGCCCACCTGGGACTTGCGATCCTTGGAGCGGCTGTCAGCCTCCTCCTGCAGTTTGATATCGAGCAGACGCGAACGGAGCACTTTGAGGGCCTTGGCCTTGTTCTTGTGCTGGGACTTTTCGTCCTGGCAGGTGACGATCATGCCGGTGGGCTTGTAGGTCACGCGCACGGCGGAGTCGGTGGTGTTCACGCTCTGTCCACCGGGCCCGGAGCTTCGGTACACGTCGAACTGGAGATCGTTCATGTCGAGTTCCAGCTCCACTTCTTCCGCTTCGGGCATGACGGCGACGGTAACCGCGGAGGTGTGTACACGGCCCTGGGTCTCGGTGTCGGGGACACGCTGGACGCGGTGCACCCCGCCCTCGAACTTCATCTGACTGAAGACCTGATCGCCCGTGATCTGGAAGGAGATTTCCTTGTAACCGCCCAACTCCGTGACGTGGGAATTCATGACGTCGATCTTCCAGCCCTTGCGCTCCACAAAGCGGGAGTACATGCGGAAGAGATCGGCCACGAACAGCGCGGCTTCGTCACCGCCCGTTCCCGCCCTGATTTCGACGATAGTATTCTTGTCGTCGTTGGGATCTTTGGGCACGAGCAGCATGCGCAGCTCTTGCTCAAGGGATTCGAGCGAGACACGCAGCGTGTCCCGCTCTTCCTCGGCCAGGGCGAGCATTTCGGGGTCGCTCTCCTCGCGGATCACGGCCTCGGCTTCTCGCAAGCCCGCTTCCTGCTCTTCATAGCGCCGAAAGCAGCGCACGAGATCGTTCATCTCGGCATGGGCCTGAGCATGCTTGCGATAGGCTTCGGGATCGGCCGCCACTTCCTGCGTGGACATGGCCGCGCTCAACCGGTCGGACTCAGCCGCGACGGTGAGGAGCTTTTCGCGCATGTTACTGTCCATGTTGAAAGGCGCTTAGTCCTTGCTCAACGTGCGGGCGTACTTCTTCTGGAAGCGTTCGACACGACCTTCGGTATCGATGAACTTCTGTTTGCCTGTGTAGAAGGGATGGGAGCGGCTGGAGATTTCCAGGGTGTACAGGGGATATTCCTTGCCGTCTTCCATGGTGATCGTACGATCAGTCTTGACCGTCGAACGGGTGATCCAGGATTCGTCCGCGCCGACGTCTTTAAACACGACATCCCGGTAGTTCTTCGGGTGAATGCCTTCTTTCATTTTGATTCTCCTTGATCGGGCTTTGGAGCCGCGCCATTTCTTGCCGCCCGCCTTGAATCCGCAAGGGCCTGGGGGCTCGCTTAACCTGTGACAACCGAACGGCATTTATCGATGAGAACTGGTGCCGATGGTCTGTAAATCCGGACAAAACTCAACCGCAGGTGTTCCTGCCCGGCAAAACGCGATACTATACCATTCGTTGGGGTTGGGAAGCAACTTTCAGACGCTGGCCGCAACATCTACGGGCCGAATCGGCGCTTCGGCCCCCGAAAGTGCGAGACATTTGTTCATGGCGTTAAGATAGGCCGTGACCGCCGCCTCAATGATGTCCGTGCTCGCGCCGTTGCCTTTGTAGGTCTTTCCGTTGAAGGAAACCGTCACATAGGCCTCGCCCAGAGCGTCCTTGCCGGGCGTGGTCGCCCGGACATCGAACTGTTCCAAGCGCCCGGAGACACCGATGATACGCTCGATGGCCATGCACGCCGCGTGAACCGGACCATCGCCCGTGGCGGTGTCGGTGAAGATCTCCTCCCCCTTGGAAAGGGTCACCAGGGCCATGGACGGGTCATTACCGGAGGTGCGGAGTTGCTTGAGGTGATAGACTTCGAAGCTCTCGTTATTCAATGACACGATGAGCATGCGAAGATCGTCGTCGTAGACTTCTTTTTTCTTGTCGGCCAGCGCGATGAATTTCTCGTAGAGCTGGGTTATGGCGGCATCGTCCAGCTTGTAGCCAAGGTGTTCGCTCCGATTGGCCAGACCCGCCCGACCGGAGTGCTTGCCAAGGACAAGTTCACTCCGATTGCGACCGACCGACTCTGGCGTCATGATTTCGTAGGTCTGGCGGTTGGCGATCATGCCGTGCTGGTGGATTCCCGACTCATGGGCGAAGGCGTTGCGGCCGACGATGGGCTTGTTGTAGGGGATGGCCAGGCCGGTGATTTTACTGAGCAGGCTGCTGGAGGGCACGAGTTCAACGGAATCGATACCGCAGTCGAAGGGATAGATGTCGTGCCGGGTGCGCATGGCCATGACGACCTCTTCGAGGGCGGTGTTGCCCGCGCGCTCGCCGATGCCGCTTACGGTGCATTCCACCTGCCGTGCGCCGCCGAGCACGGCCGCCAGAGCATTGGCCACGGCGAGACCGAGATCGTTATGGTTGTGGGAGGAAAAGACGACCTTGTCGGAGCCGGGAACGCTCTTGATCACGTGCTCGAACATGCCCCGGATTTCTCCAGGGGTTGTATAGCCCACCGTATCGGGCAGGTTGATCACATCCGCACCGGCCTGAATGGCGACCTTGGTCACCTCCACAAGAAACTCCCAGTCGGAACGAGTGGCGTCCTCGGCGGAGTATTCCACACGTGACACGAGACTTTTGGCCAGCGATACGGCCTTCCCCACGTTGTCCAGCACCTCCTGGCGCGACATGCGAAGCTTGTGCTCGAGATGGATATCGGAGGTAGCCAGAAAGGTGTGCAGCACGGGGCGCTTTGCTTTGTCCAGGGCGCTGGCCGCCCGCTCGATGTCTTTGGGGAGCGCGCGGGCGAGCGCGGCCACTCGGGCGCGCTCCACGGCCTGACCCACTTTGCGGACGGCCTCATACTCCTGATTGGACGCAATGGGGAAGCCGGCTTCAATAATATCCACGCCGAGCCGGTCGAGCTGCATGGCCATCTGGACCTTCTCGCGCTCATCCATGCTCGCCCCGGGCGACTGTTCGCCGTCCCGAAGGGTTGTGTCAAAAATCTCGATCTGTACTGCCATGACTGCTGGCTCTCCTCTTCGTAACGGCCGCGCCCTGCCCATATCGGGGCGATTGTGCTGGGCGGGGTCTGGCGCGGTTCGGACGCGAGACCCATGCGGCCCGGCCCTATAGTATAAAGCCCCTTCCGGGAATTTCGCAACGCGGCGGCTTGCGACGCAGCGATTCCGCAAACGTTGTTGTAAGTGGCTTTATTTTGTGCACTTTGCGGGTTCGATTGGTCTGGGCAATTTCGCATTGGAGTTTTGAGTCGATTCTTGGGGCGAATTGCCTCACAATCAGCAAATGTATACAGCCACCAGTACTTTGATCCCCCCTTTGGTACTGTCTTCGTCATCTCGATTCATGTCATGCCGCTGCCCCCATTCTTGCCGTTGCCCTGGAGAACATCCCTTTCGTGTCGAACGTTTCACCCTGTCAGGAGTGCGCGGGGGGCACGACTTGTGGGTGCGGTGGATTCGGAAACACCACGCTAGAGCGTGTGAAGGTTGTTGGGTTTCACTGGCCTTGGGGTGGACTCCGCCCACCTAGAGTCTCATCACCCACAAGTCGCAGACCGCTGTAGGCGGGGGTTCAAAAAAGAAACTTCCGGGTATTTTATCGGGCTGTAGGCTTCAGGCTTTAGGAGTACGTGTATTGGTGTTGAGTGGGCTTTACCTTGTTATAGCCACCACACCCACAAACTTCCTGCGGCGGAGCCGCCCCGTTTGAGGGTGGCACCCGTGGAGGCCGGGGGCGACCCAGGCACTTTGAACAGTTACCAACAAGGTGTTTTCTTAGCAGCTCCCGCGGCGAAGCCGCCCCACTTGAAGGTGGCACCCTCGGCCCCCTCTTTAGCGCAGACGGGTACTGCCATAACGGCCGACCTGGTCCACGGGATTTTTGATCAGCCAGATTTCGGTAAGTTCGGGGTCGCCCCAGGTGACGCTAAGGCGTCCTGACGACACGGCCTCTTTTGGCACCGGGTAGGACACGGTGGCGCCGTGGGCCTCATTCAGGGCTTCGGGCTTCACCGTCATACCGTTGACCGTAATGGTGTCAATGCGATAACCCGTCACGCGAATTTCATAGTTCGCCGCTGTATCGATCTCTTCATAGACGACGGCGATGGGATGGTCCATACTCACGAGGGAGGACAGGCGGAGTCGATTGAAGCCTTCGTCCCACTTCCAGAAGCCGGGGTTGGGATTGCGGCGCATGAGCGGGTCGGTTTCGAGGGCTTCGCCGCGCACGAGGTGGGTGGAGCGGTCGAGGGTGCCGAGGTCGTCGTAGAAACTGCCGAGGCCTGGTGTTTCCCATGTGTAGATTACCTTCAGGGCCGCAAGTTTTTCGGCTTCCGAGGACAGGCTGCGAATTCGGGAGAAGTTGTCCTCCAGCCAATGGCGGTTGTTCATGGGCTGGTCCAGGTAATCCAGGATGGCCCCGCGCTCCAAACCCGCGGCCTGGTACTTTTCCACGCTCGTCTGCAGGCCCAGGGAAAGGAAGAGCTCGTCGCACAGGACCTCTATTCCCGCGTGCAGCTCGGCGGCGACAGGTTGGGTATCCGCGCGCGCCAGAATCGCGAGGGCCTCGTCCATGGCCGCGTCCGCCCCCAGGGTCTCGGAGCGGGCCAGAATCGCGTTGGCGTGCTGCTCAAGGCTTCGCTCGATCAATACGCGGCGCCGGATGAAGGCGTCATATCGGGCGCGCAGGAGACAGAGCTGCCACCGCCAATTCTTCGCGAGTTCGGGCTTTTCCGCCGTCATCGCTTCCCATGTGGACAAGGTTGACTCCACGGCTCCATTGCGCTCGAGGGGGCCGACCCAGTTCTGCTCCAGAGCGAGGATGGCGTCCGCAACGCGCTCGGCCATTTCCGGCCCGAAGTGGAATCGAGCGTACTCGACCAGCAACTCCCGAGGCTCCGAGCCCGGCGTCCAGGCGATGGCGTTCCAGATGACTTTGTTGATGTCGTCCTGGGCCCCCTCGGAATAGGAGACAAAGCCGTCGGTCCAGGGGGCGGACCAGTTCTGGATGAGGGACTGGTAATGGGGCTGGGGGTTGGGCCCTTCGCGGCCCAGGGTACGGGCCAGGGCGGGGTCCCACCAGGAAACGGGATACTGGGCACGGCAGGAATGGGTAATGTCGGGATAATCGCGGAAGCGATACTTTTCCGGCAGGCGCTTTCGGGTATCGGGCAGGTAGGGGCTGCCGGGACCGTCTACCAGTCCGCCCAACCAGGGGAGCTCGTGGGTATTGAGATAGTCGAAGACGTAGTTCACTTCTTCTTCGTCGAAGTTCTGCATGGACACCCAAATACGCGCATCGGGATGATGCACCCGAAGGCGCTCGGCCATCTCCGCCATGAGGGGAAAAAGTAGGCTGGGGTGGTTTTCGCCCGGATCGCCACCGGGCACAAAGACATGGGCGATACGCGGGGTATCGGCATAGAGCGCCGCCTCATCCGCGAGAAAGGCCACCCGTTTGGCCTCGTCCTTCGCGTCAAAGGTAACCGGGGAGTAGACCCAATAGTCCAGACCATAGTCGATGCAAACCTGGCTCAGGTGGCGGTTCATCTCGGCTGGCGGGGTCTTCATCAAGGGGCCGCCACCGCTCGATGGGATATTCTCTATGCTGTTCGCGCCAAAGAGGGCCAGCTCGCGGATGTATTGCTCGTAGAAGGCCGGGCTCCAGGCGTCGTAGGAATTTGCGAGGCTTCGGTAGGCGATCTGATGGCCGCGCATGGCCTGGCGCGGCGCCGTGAGGATATCGGCATCCTTGGGAATGCCCGCTTTGCCTGTCCCCCACCCCAGGATTCGCAGAAACTTGCCCACACCGTACAACAGCCCGCGCCCGTCGATGCCGGTAATGTGAACGCCCCGGTCATGAACGCGCAGGTGGTAGCCTTCGGCCGCGAGCGGGCGCCCCGCCGATTCGGCGGCCACATCGAGCACGATGGCGGTCCCCGTCGTTGGGCGCAAGGTATTCACCGGCCACGCGAGGCCCGTGCGCTTCTCCACCTCTTCCCGCAACACGACGGCGGCTTTCGCCTCGCCGGGAAGGAGCGTTCCCGCGCGCACGACGATAGTGGAATTCTCCAGCGCCAGCAATTCAACGGCGCGGGAAGGCAACGCGGGAACGAACAACACGACGAGGGCGATCAACAGAACCGGGCGACAGCTACACCATAACATGAGAAGGAATACTCCACTTTCAAAAAAACGGACTTCCGCGAGCCGTCCCGAAACCATAGCACCGTTGAGACGGGCAGGCCAAGATTTCGGCTGCACTGGAGGACATCGGACCTGCTTCAGGAGTCCTCCATGGACGACTCGCCCGCCATGGTGTACTTCCCCGCCTCCAGTCGTGCGACGAGTTTTTTTGTCCAGACCTTTGTTGCACCAAGCGCGCCGCTCCACAGCCCAAGCAGATCGGCGGTATGGGGCGGCGCATCGCAATCGGGAAATTGGGGCACGAGCGCCTTGAGGTGGCGCTCGTTCTCCGCGAGGGCCGCGTGCAGCGTTCGCAACTGCGACAAGGCTTCTTCACGGGGCAGGACATGCATGAACGCGATTCCCGCACCCAGCGTCTCCAGATCAAAACTCAGAAGCGCCTTCCGGACAAGTTCGAGAAAGGCCGTCTCCCCGGCAGGCAACAGTTCATAAGCGATGCGCCCCGGCCCGTCGGGACTGCGCTCGGCGCCGATGGAGCGGAGCATTCCCTCTTTGGCGAGCTGGTTAAGCGCGTGATAGATGGAGCCCGGCTTGATTCGCGTCCAGGTTTCCACCTTCCAGCTTTCCAGTTCGCGCTGAACCGCATAGCCATAGGTGGTCCCCTGCTTTCGGACCACGCCAAGGACGAGTAAACGGACTACGGACATTGCACCACTTCCATGCTTTGGGGGGCTGTTGGGATTTGACTGTGGGTAAAGTTTCGATATAAGCGCTCGACTCTGAGGTTTGATAGCCTATAGCGCATATCGACCAATTGCCATGGTATGTTTCAGGCTTTCAGCCCTCTTGGCACTGTTGCATTGCAACATGGGGCTTCGCCCCATGCTGATATAGCTCTGGCCTTCGGCCCTGATCGCGAAGTCGAGTTGCTCCTAAGCGCCAAGGGCGCGAACCATATCAGCCTGGGGCAAAGCCCCAGGAAAATGGCACAAGAAGCTCGGACAGGGCTGAAAGCCTGTGCCATGCTTTGCACGGAGGAAGCCACAGCAACTTCTTAATCGGCAATATCAAATATTTCACCCTTTGATTTCCGGTCGGTTGTTGGCTATGATTCACTACTCAAGTTTGATTAGTCAACCCGGACACCAAGGATCCCGCCATGAGCGCCCCCATTCCCCTTACCGAAATGATAGACACCTTGACGAACTTTCTTCCCGACACACAGGTACAGGAAGCCATGGGAAACCTCTTCTTCTTTGCGGGCGAGGAACGCAACTTCCCCTTTGCCACGCTGGTCACTCGCGATGATGACTACGACAACTTTTCCCGGCTCGATCAGTCTGGCGCCTACCGGCTGAGTGTGGGCGTCCGGAAGCAGACCTTCGGGGCGCTCTTCCCCCGAATGGAGGAAGAGGCCGCGGAACCTGACTATACGGTTCTCGACACCCTCATGCCCCACCCGATCTACGGAAAAATGTACTGGCTGGGCGTACTTAGCCCGAGCGCGTCAACCTTTTCGTCGATGGAGCCCCTGCTCCGTGAATCCTGCGAGCTTCAGTCGAATCGGACACAGCGTCGCACATCGGGGGGTGAGGCGGAAGCCTGAACCCCGACGCTCGCCTGAAACTACTTCGCCGCGATGCAGTACATCCGGTTGTTCCCGCGCAGGTAGAGCACATCGCCGATGACCACGGGTGAGGCGTCGAGGGTGGTGTCGAGCTTGTTGATGGCGACGACCTCGAACTGGTCGGCGGACTTGATGATGGCGGTGGCGCCTTCGCGGCCGTTGATGTAGATGTGGGGGCCTACGGCCAGGGGCGAGGCGAAGGTATTTTTCATTTCCGGCACGGCCACGTGCTCGTAGTACATGGCGCCGGTGGTGGCGTTGTAGCAGGAGAGCTTGGGGCCCATGCGGCGGAAGACGTAGAGGCGGTTCTCGTGGATGAGGGGCGTGGCCACTTCCGATCCGGTGGTGTCCCCTTTCCAGCGGATGGCGTCGGTGCCGGCGAGTTCGCCTTTGCGCCCGAGGGTGATGGCGGCGAGGGCATCGCCTTCGTAACCGGTGGTGACGTAGACCGCGCCGTCGTGAATGACGGGCGAGGGCGCGGCGCAGGAGGTGAGTCCATTGTAGCTCCAGAGCAGTTCGCCGTTGGCCGCGTTGTAGCCGTGGGCCCAGTCGTCCGCCGTGGTGATGATCTCTTCGTGGTCGCCCACGGTGGCAACAACGGGCGTGCCCCAGGAGGACCCAAATTCACGGGGTGTCTCCCACCGGATCGCGCCGGTGTTCTTGTCGAAGGCGTAGAGCCGGGAGGGGCCCTCGTGATCGGCGAGGACAATGACGGAGTCCTTCGAGAGGACGGGAGAACCGCCTTCGCCGAATTTGCCGTCCTTCTCCATCTGCACGGGCCGCACGTCCCAGAGAACTTCGCCATCGAAATTGAGACAGAAGAGTCCCCGGCTGCCAAAGCTCACCCAGAGCCGCTCGCCATCCGTCACGGGCGTGAAAGGCGAGAAGGTGGTCATCTTGTGGTGGCCTTCGTGGGGCCGTTCCTCGCGGAGTGCTTTTGACCAGAGGATCGTGCCGGTGCGACGATCGAGACAGAGCACGCTGAAGCGGTAGACGGGGAAGTCCTCACCTTCCGCGGCTTCGCCCAGGGGCTCAGCCGTCTGGAGAAAGAGCTTGTCGTCCCAGATCACCGGCGTGGACTGGCCTTCGCCCGGCAGATCGGTTTTCCACTGGACGTTCTCCGTCTCGCTCCATTTCAGCGGTGGGTTGCCCTGCAGGACCACCCCACTGCCGTCGGGTCCGCGCCAGGCCGGCCAGCATACGGTTTGGGTCTCCGCGCTGGCGGAAAGTGCCATAGAAAAGAGTACGAACGCGAAGAGAGAATACCCGGAAAAAACGCGATGCATGAAGTGGTCTCCAAAAGGGAAGCTGCGCCCAGTTATTGATGCCGAAGATAGTACCACATTGGGAATCGCATAAGGGTGCGGCGCGGCGCGGGTCCGAAATGTTAGGATAGCGACCTGAAACAGTCCTGCCCTCACCTGCCGAGCCACTTTGGAGCCCCTTCGATGGAAGCCGAAATCTTGAACGAGCTTAAGATCCTCACCACCCTCGGATTCGAACTGGAGACGCTTTATGTCGTTGAGGAGGGCGGCCTGGTCTTCACCGAGGAGGACGTCGTGGCGATGTCCGAGGCCTGGGAACGGGGCGACCAGGAGGAGCCCATGCCCGAGTTCCAGATAGCCCGTGAATGGCACGACGCCTGGCTTGCGCGCAATGCGGCTGAGTAGCGGGGAGTCCGAAATTCTACCGCAATGGCGCGCCGATGGGCCTGTCGAATAAACTCCAAACTCGACCACTCCTGGAGATTTCCGATACGCTGTCATTCCCACGAAAGTGGGAATCCAGAGACCAAGCGACATAAACTTCGCCAAAGCACAGGATCCCCGCATTCGGGAGTATGACAGTACTCTTGCAAGTCCCCAAGTCGATTCCCCTGCGTCGGCAGGCCCAGCGTGGCGGGCCACCGAAATCCCCAGACACGTACCTGTCTCCGCGCTATAATGGTTGTAGACAAGCACCGAGCACCCAGGCCTGCTGAATTCTTTGCGGGAGCATTACCGGGGCATTACCCGGAATTCACGCCGCTCTGGCAAGGTGAGCGTTGAGAAGTGCTCGCAGGCACCCCCGGAAGATCGGGTAACACTGCGAACCATCGACCCAGGAAGGATTTCTTACCATGGGCTCGAAACTGTCCCTTATGGGCGTCATGCTGGGATTGGCAATCTACTGCGCAATGGCCGCGGCGGCGGACGATCCCAATCCGCCCACTATCCACTCCACCACCGGTGCGTGGCCGATCCGACGCCAGTGGACCCCGGAAGAAACCGCGCACTTCGCCCGCTGGGTCGAACACCTTTACATGTTGAAGACCAAGGGCACCGTGGAGCAGCGCATCGGGAAGCTCGAGCGCGTCCTGACCGATCCGGAGATGAACCTGCTGGAGGATCCGGCTTTCCTCGGCGAGGGGTCAAATCCTCAATTGCCCGTCGGCACGATCCGAGCCATGCATGGCCTGATGGACTGCGGCAAGTTCACGGCTTTCATGCCGGCCTACTATGCGTACCGCAGGGCACTGCCCTGGATGACCTCGGTCGTGCGCTCGGGCGGCGGTGACATACGCACCTCCACCTTCAACACCCCCACGGGCGCCGCCAACAGTTTCAGATCTGGCTCGGTGGGGCAATTCTTTGGCAATGCCGTGGGCTCCTTCATCTCAGGCAACTACCGCGTGAACTTGGACGGGCCCAATGCGGAACAATCAGACACCGTGCCCGTGGCGCTCAACCGGCAATATCTCATCCCTGGCTGCGTCAACTATATCGACGGCCACTGCCTGCTGCTGGCGAGCGTCTCCGAGTATGGCGAGTTGCGCTTCATCAACTGCAGCACCACCCCCACGCGCGACATCTTCACGTACAACGGCATGAACACCGTATCAGGCATACCGCCGCGTGGCGAGAATCCTGCTCGGCCCTGGGAAGGCTGTTTTCAGGGGCTGCGCGTCTGGCGCTATCCCATCGCTGAGACCGATGCGAGCGGGCGCGTAACCGGCGTGCGCCGACGCACGAACGAGGAAATGAAAGAATTCGGCTTCTCCACCGAACAATACGAGGTCATTCGCGAAATCTACACCAATCAGGTCATTTCGGTGGGCGAGCTGCGGCCCAGGAGCTTCCACGATTTTCTCCGGCTGCGCATGAAGTCCGTGGACACCATTGTGCCGGTCAAATTCATGGAAGAGTGCGCGGACGAGCTTCTCGACGCCTATGTCCAGCGCGAGCGCTTTGTTCAGGATGCGTGGCGCGACGTGCGCGCCAACGGCCCGATCACGTTTCCAGAAAATCGCGGCAGCGAGAACATCTTTCAAGCTCTGGGCCGATGGGAGACCTGGAGTTCGCCCTCTTCTGATATCGACCGCCGGAACAAATACTTCTACCTCGCGGACTGGATGGAATTTGCCCTGCGCCTTTATGCGCTGACTCCCGCTTCGATTGACAAGACCGGTCTGGAAACGTGCGGTATCCAGAGCCAGTCCGATCTGGCGGTAGCGCTCATCGCGGAGAAAAATCGCATCTTCGCTGAGCGAGGCATGGCGTATAGGAACTCGGTCGGTGAATTGGTCAATTTGACGCTATTGGATATCGAACAACGACTCTACGACCTCTCCTTCGACCCGAATCATCCGCCGGAGCTGCGCTGGGGCGCGCCACTCGGAAGTGACGAGCGGTCATCGGCGCCGCAGACCTACACCCCCACGCCGGGTGGTGGCAGGATTGCCATGGAGGACGCCTATGCCCGGCAGGCCTATTACCGTGTCCTCGGACAGCGCGAGACGGACGCGAGTTACCTGAGCGACATGTTCACTACCGGCTTCCCCGTGCGCGACAAACTGGACGCCCAGGTCGGCAAGTGGGGCCCGTCCGCGCCCGAGGTGATCGCGGGCAACAGCGCGACGCCCGTGGAGCGTCCTGCGCTGGAGATCGTTCCCGAGGCGGCGCCAGCATCAGCGGCCCCGACCCCGAGCGTCAACACAGGCACCGCCACACCAGCGCGCACGACCTACCGGGGCCTCGCCCACCGGGAGCTGGTCGTCGGCCCCGAGATCCAAACAATTTCCCTGTCGGAACGCCCACAGTCCGCCCATCGGGAACGACGTGAAGCCGTCCGACCGCACATCGGACGCCATCGTTGATTCGCCGCAGAAGACAACCGATAATATGACTTATGTCCGCGGTTTTCATCGATGTCCGCACTTCCGTTAAACACCGAGGCCCCAAAAACATTGACCACGGAATGGCACGGAACTTCACGAAAATAAACACTCTCGTAGCATTTTAGCCGAATGAAACACCTTTACTTGGTCCGGCACGTTACTTCTGGGTGTTTTGTTCCCGGTCGTCTTGTTCGGTGCCAATCTGGTGTCTTCAGAAGCTAATCTGGAATGGGGAAGTGCGCCAACGTGGTTTGGAGTTTCGGTCTGAGCCAGGTTGGCGCACGATTTCATTTGAAGCCACGATATAACTTCGAGATTTTTTTTGCTAAACGATAGACTGAATCCACATTTATGACTACTTCAGTCACCTGAAGTCTTACACATGCTCAAATCAGTATATCCAAAGCCCTGCGCTACAAGTACAAGGCATCCCTTCCGTCCCTCTCTCCCATTGTTTTCTCCGTGCCTTCCTGGACTCCGTAGTCAGCATTTTTTAACTGATCGCGGAGAATAATGGAAACCATCCCACCGTCCCCATGCTAAAAACCCGAATCCGCCTTTTGGGCCGACTCGGGTCTCGGGTGCTTCTTGATTGGAATTGGGCTATTGCGGGTTCGCGACCGCCGCCGCGCCCGACGGGATTCGCATCAGCGGGCGACCGTCGATGAAAATTTCGTCCACGACCACCTCTGCGGACACATCACGAAATCCCGCCTTAAGGTCGAGCTTACCGTCTTCGAGTTTCCAGGAGCCGTTGAATTCGTCATTGATATTGAGCTTGCCATCGGGGTCGAAGCGCATCGTGAAGCGGCGTCCCAACTTCCAGGTGGTTCCGGTGAGGGTCTCCACCGTAAGGGGCTTGCCATAGCCCGGCCACTTGTCGGGATTCGGATCCTGCGGTTTGAAGTCTTCCGCCCTGTAGGGCTGGCTGTAGCTCAGGTAGCCGATGAACATTTCTTCGTAGGACTGCTCACCAAACGTAACGCTCGCGTTTGGATCGGGATTGCGCGGGTTGAACTTCGAATTGTCGAAGGCTCCCTCGCATTCGATGCGCGTGCCTTTGGGCATGGGTATAGGCTGATCCAGATAATACATGGGCTGCCAGTCGAACTCGTACCACGGCACGGAGAGCAGGGTTTCCTTTTTTTCGTCGGGATAGGTCGCCTCAAAGCGGAAGCGGCTGCCGCGATAGTGCATATGGGGCGACAGGCCCAGCAGGGTGGCATCCTCGCGGAAGCGGTATCCCGACGCCACGGCGTAGTCGGCGGCATTCGGCGGGATCTCGAACTCGGTCTCGGTGGCGGCGCGAATGTGAAGAACTTCCGGCGGCGGGCCGTCGTGGAAATAGAGCGCCATGCGCGTCTGGTCTTCCACCTCTTTACCGATCGTATTGTAGTGCATCTGAAAAACGAAGGTCGAACCCGCCGGCACGAACTGGGCCGTCCCCTTCGGATAGGGCTGTACATTGCCACCCGGAAGATAGCTGGCGAAAAAACCATCCAGCCCGCCCTTGGGGTCGGGCTGCACATGGCGATATTCCCGCGGATACATGATGAAGATCAGGGCGTGGTGTACCGCCTCCATGGCCGTCGGTATTACCTCGACCCCCTTGAGC
Organism: Candidatus Hydrogenedentales bacterium; assembly: GCA_041859365.1. GTDB lineage: Bacteria > Hydrogenedentota > Hydrogenedentia > Hydrogenedentales > JAEUWI01 > JAEUWI01. Next base: position 16,148 of record JBHEKR010000461.1, on the reverse strand, counting down.
CACTTGTCTTCGGTTAGCCCGGAGGGCACGTTCACATAGACATAATCCAGAACGCCCGAGGCCGGGAGTTTATGTGGCTTCGGCAACTGAACAATATGGTCCGGCGTGCCCAGAGTCCACTGGCCGTCGTGGGCCACAGTGTAGGTCGCGAGCGGATCTTCCGTCCCGTCCTGCTTTGCGCCCTGCTCGACCCAGGTCAACAGGGTGCGGGATTCCTCCACCGAGAGGTCGAGGGAGTTGTGAAAGGTCTTGTGCTCCGGATCAGCATGCCAGGGCGGCATCCGATCCGTGCGAAGCGTCTCGCGGATCATGTCCGACCAGCCCTGGACCTTTTTGTAGCTGCTCATGGCAAAGGGGCCGATCCCCCCCTCGGAGTGACAGTTCACGCACTTGGCTTGGAGTATGGGGGCCACTTCGGAAGCGTAGGAAATGGGCTTATCTTCCAGAAAGCTGATGAGGCACCCTTTGGTCTCCAGGACCTTGGGCTCGATAGCCTCTCCGGCAAGGTGTGCCTTCAGTACGTTCTCAAGGTAGCGATTCTCCGCGACGTCCTTCTGGGTACCGTAGTCAAAGCGATCATCCACCGGCCCGCGGTAGAGTATTTTCCATTTCTCTTGCGGATCCAGCACCAGCACCTCGGCGGTGCGCGTACTGCCCAGACTTTTCACGATGCGCTGAGTCGGGTCCTTCAGGATCGGCATGGAAATGCCGTATTCGCTGACATCGGCGACAATATCGGCCCGGGCATCTTGGGAATTGGCGTTGAGCATGTAGAAAACGACCCCAGCCTCCGCAAACTCCTCTCTAATTCGGTTCAATTCTGGAACACTATTGCGCACGATCGGGCAACCTACGCCATGGGTGTAGAGCACCACGGCGGGCGCTTCCGCCGCCCGGTATAGTTCTACTGAACGACCGGTATGATCGAGGAGACGAAAATTTTCCGCCACCGTGACCGGCGCGGTGGTGGTCACGCGAGTCGTCTCCGAGGCCGGAACGCTCAATGTGCCCAGAATCGTGCAGGTGAGCAAAACAAGGTGTCGCATGCTTATATATTCCTCTTCAGGTAGTTTGAGGTTGGACTACGCAGATTGGATTCAGGTTTTGCGCCTATCCATACCACATTGGGCACAAAAAAAGGCCGGAACCCGCAGGTCCCGGCCAAAAGTGGTCGATTGTGAGGAAAGGATTAGGAAACCAACTGGGACAGCATGAGGATGGGCATGAAGAGCGCGATTACGATGCCGCCCACCACGACACCCATGAGTCCGATGAGGATGGGCTCGATGAGGCTGGTCAAGCTGTCCACCAGGGCCTTCACTTCCGCGTCGTAGAAGTCCGAGATCTTGGCCAGCATGATTTCCAGCGCGCCGGTCTTCTCCCCCACGCCAATCATGCGGGTCACCATGGAGGGGAACACTTCGCTGCGCATGAGGGGGTCGGCCAGGGTATCGCCGTTGCGGACGCTGTCGGCGGCCTCCCGGACAGCTCGCGCAAACACTTCGTTGCCGGCGGTGCGTTCCGTAATTTCGAGGGCTTGAAGGATGTTCACGCCGCTGCGGGTCAAGGTACTGAGCGTGCGGGTGAAGCGGCTGATGGCCACTTTACGGGCCAGCATGCCGAACACTGGAACGCGCAGACGGGCCTTGTCGATATTGTATTTTCCGGTTTCCGTTTTCCCATAGGCTTTGAGGGAAAAGGAAATTGCGAAGGCCACGGCGACCATGGTGGGCACGGCGTACCAGGTGCGAAGGAAATTACTGATGGCGATGAGGATGCGGGTGGGTGCCGGCAGGGTACCGCCCATCTGCTCGAAGATCGTGGCGAACTGGGGCACGACGAAGATAATGAGGCCGGAGGCGATGAGGATGATCATGCCGAAGGCCACGACGGGATAGGTCATCGCGGACTTGATACGGCGCTTCAGTTCTTCCGAAGCTTCCAGGTAATCGGCAAGCTGGAGGAGCACGCCATCGAGGTCACCGCTCGCTTCACCGGAGCGCACCATGCTCACGTAGAGGTCGGGGAAGGCTTTGGGATACTTGCGCAGGGCGTCGGAGAAGGTTTCGCCGGACTCCACGTCCTGTGCGATAGCATCAATGATAGCGCCAAAATTCGGATCTTCCGTCTGGTCGGCCAGGATGTCGAGGCCCTGCATGAGGGGCAGACCCGCACTGACAATGGTGGAGAGCTGGCGGGTGAACACCAGCAATTCGGTGGTCTTTACGCGCTTGTTAAGCTTTGGGCCGATCGTCCGCCCTTTTTTCTCGACGAGCTTGTCAGCGATGAGGCCCTTCTGCTGGAGCATCTGCGAGGCGGCCTGGCGCGTATCGGCCGTGAGGGTCCCCTGCTGCTTGGTACCATTCTTTGCACGTGCGGTGTAGGCATAAGTCGGCATCCGCGAAAATCTCCTTGTTGAAGAGGGCAGGCAGGCGACCCCACCAGAGCGGGCCATGCCTGCACAACATCCAAGTCACAGGGGCGGGGACTGAATCCTCACCCCGATTATTCCTCGACTTATAAAGAGTATAAGCACTTATGACGTAGAAGACAAGTATTTTCTTGGTAAATTATTTACAGGAATCCGCGTTGACCGCTCCGGCGTTGACTCCAATTGGACAAAAAAAAGGGTATAAGAAAGCTTCCGATCAGTGCTGGTTACCAGCAATCCATCGACAGGATGTCTTGCTGTAACCCGGGCTTGGTGGCAGCGTCAACATTTTTACATGTTAGCCGGCACTGGGTGGTTGCTTTCACATACCCATGTATAGTGTTAAGCAACTTAGGGGCCAACTTTTTGCTCCGCCTTGCTTCCGACCTTAAACCATTTTAAAACATAGACTTATGCCCAACCACACCCCGCAGCCCCCTGCCATATTTCTGTCAAGAGTTTGCCGCGCTGACAAACCTTTGACAAAGTGCTGAATTTTCCCGAAAAAATCCGCTCAAAAGTTACCCATTCACTTCGCCCTTGAACAAGACGACCAAGCGAAAAATGATATATCCCAGGGCGCAACAGCATACCATGCCCACTACGAAGGCGATAATCAGGCCACGCCAGCCAAATCCCGGACGCCCCGGGCTTGGGCCCCGCAATTTCTTCACAAATTCGTTGGTGGAGGCTTCCACGGTCTCGCGGGCCATTCGCATCCAGATCATCCCCCCGATGATGGCCGCAAGGATGAGGATTTCTTTGATACTGATGCTGATCACGTTAGGCTTTCCCTGAAACTCGCTCGTCCCCTGGCCTGTCGCACTGGGTGGTCCCATGATAGCAGAATCAGCGAAGCCTGTGCCGCTGCGCTGGCGCGGTCGGCACTCAGGGACGAATTAGGCTGGCGAGTGCGGGTTCCAGTTCCGGATAGTTGAAGGCGTAGCCTGCCTCCTCCAGCCGCTTCGGCGTTCCCCGCAGACTGGAGAGCAACAGTTCATCCGCCATCTCACCCAGGGCCAGTCGAAGCACCGGCGCGGGAACCGGAAGAATGGTCGGACGCCCCAAAACGCGTCCGAGAACCTGGGTAAACGCGCGGTTGGTGACGGGGTTGGGAGCGACGGCGTTGACTGGCCCGGTGATTTCCGGGTGGTCCATGACAAATCGGATTGCGCTTACCACATCATCGAGATGAATCCAGCTCATCCACATGGCGCCGCTGCCCAGCGGACCGCCCAGTCCGAGGCGAAAGGGAGGCAGCATTTTCGCCAGGGCACCACCCCGAGCGCTCAGCACCATCCCGAGACGAAGATTGACCACGCACAAGCCGGATCTCGCGGCGCGGAGGGTCTCTTCCTCCCAAGCCGCGCAAAGTTCCGCCAGGAAGCCCCGTCCCGGCCCCGACGTCTCGTCGACGATGTCATCACCCCGGTTGCCGTAATATCCAATAGCCGATGCGGCAATCAGGAATGCGGGCGGCGCGCCGCAGGTTGCAAGTCGCTCGCAGAGAAGCCGGGTCCCTTGGAGGCGGCTGTCGCGAATGCGCGCCTTGCGCTCCGGGGTCCAACGGCCGCTGGCGATGGACTCGCCCGCCAGATGGACCACGCCGTCCAATCCTGCGAGCCGATCGCCCGCGAGGATGCCCCGGGCGGGGTCCCAGTAGATGACGTTCTCCGAGAGGGCCGTGTCATTGCGCACCAGGCGAACGACGGTGTGCCCCTCCTTTTCGAGAACACCACAGAGCGCCCTGCCCACGAGACCACTTGAACCGCTGACCAGAATACGCATGCTGCAAGCCTCCTTAGGAAGTGTACGCCCCATCCTATCACGGTGGGCAAAACGGGAAAAAGCCAGGCGCGCCGCCGCCTTGCACGGTAACTTCGTGGCAACGTATGCTGGGGGGGCAGTACGCTCGGGCGCACAGCCCGCACCGGAGAGGGGAGCGGCGTTGAACTACACCTACATTTCACTCGCCCTGGTCATACTGCTGATCGTCCTGATCCGCATCGCCTTTCCAGGATTGCTGGGACGCTCCAGACCGGCGTATGCGCGGCGCGATACTCTATTCACGGCGGCGGAATTTCGATTCCTCCAGTCGCTCCGCAAGGCCCTCCCCGGTGGATTGGAGATCTTTGCCAAGGTCAGGGTGGCCGATGTGATCCAGCCGGTGCAGGAGCTCGATCCCAAGGCGTGGCGCTCGGCCTTCCACCAGATTACCGGCAAGCACCTGGACTTCGTGCTCTGTGACCGAGAATCCGGGCGGCTCATGTGTGCCATTGAACTGAACGACCGTTCCCATGAACGAAAGGACCGACGGGCGCGCGACGAGTTGGTTGCCAGCGCCTGTGCGGGCGCAGGCTTTCCCCTGCTCATGATTCCCGCCGCACGCGACTATGACCCGGAAAACCTCCGCACCTCGATTCTGTAGGCCCTGGACAAGCATCCTGCTCTCCCGCCACTCCCCAAATTCAATGCGGTAAGCACGCGGTGTCCCCGTTGTGGCGGCGCGATGGAGCGAAAAGTGGCCCACCGTGGGCAACATGTGGGTCGCGCCTTTCTGGCCTGCTCGCAGTATCCGGCGTGTCACTACACGACGGAGGCCCCTGAGTGATCGGGGTGCTGGCCGCACAAATCGCTTGACTTCTAACAATGCCATAATTTACAATTCCAGTGACAGCAGTTTGCGTCTAAGGAGGTGGCATGTCCCTGGAAAAAGAACTCAATCTTGAACGTCCCATGCAGGACCCCAAGCACGAGGCGGTGCTGAACGTGGTGCGCACGGCGAGTCTGCTTTCGCTGAAGGGCTCGGACCTGTTCCGGCAGTTCGGCCTTACCGAGGCCCAGTTCAACGTACTTTTCAGTCTGAAGTATAAAGAAAACGTCTGGACCCAGTCCGATTTGGGCAAGCGGCTTGTGGTTACGCGCGCCAGCGTGACGTCGGTGCTGGACAAACTGGAGAGCAAGGGGCTGGTGGCGCGGCACGCGGTGGAGGGCAATCGGCGCATTTATCATATCGATTTGACGCCTGCGGGCCGGACACTGATCGATGAGGTGGAGCCCCGTTACCGCCAGGACGTATACGACGTTATGGCCGATCTGGATGAGACCGCCTGCAGGACGCTGACGAAAAACCTGGAGCGGATTCGGGAACGCTGCCTGCGCTGATCGCCGGGCGGCGGAATGTTGCCGAAAGATGAGATAAGGGCCTCGCAGTCAGGCCCTCTTACGTTTGAGGAACGAACGGATGGGACGAGAGCAAGGAATGGACCGGGGTCCGGGCGAGATTCGCTACCAGGCGCGCGGCTTCTGGGGGCTGGTGGTGACCCAGTTTCAGGGCGCGTTTAACGACAACGTGTACCAGTGGCTCATTGTCTTCAGCGTAATCGCGACCATGAAGTCCGGCCTGGATGGCGGCCATGTGGATCTTTCCTGGATTCGCGAGGGCTGGTCCATGGAGCCCTACGACTACGTGACTGGCCTTTCGGGCGTTCTGTTTTCCCTCCCCTTCATCCTATTTCCGAGTCTATTCGGGGCGCTGGCGGACCGGGTGAGTAAAGGACGCCTGGCAACGGTGACCAAGGTGCTGGAAGTGGCGATCATGACGGCGGGCGGCGTGGCCTTCCTCTACGGCAATATCTCGCTGATCTGGTTCCTCCTGTTTCTGATGGCGACGCAAAGCGCCATGTTTGGGCCCGCGAAGTACGGCATCATGCCGGAAATTCTGCCCGAATCGCGCCTGTCCTGGGGCAACGGTATCATTCAGATGGGGACGCTGGCCGCGGTCATTCTGGGCACCCTCGCGGGCGGCAAACTCCACGGCATGTTCGAGGACCGGCTATACATCGTATCTCTGTGCCTGGTTGTGCTCTCCATGGGGGGCGTGTTCAGTTCGCTCTGGATCTCCCGACCTCCCGCCGCCAATCCGGGCCTGGCGATTCCCATGAACCCGCTGCTGCCGTGGAAGGGCATGGGCCGCTATTTCGGGATCATCTGGCGGGATCGAATCCTGCTAAATGTGGTTATTGGCTATGTCTATTTCTGGTTTGCCGGTTCTCTCGTTCGGAACAACCTGATCAAGTTCGGAGGTGAAACGCTGGGCCTGTCCGAATCCCTTCAGACGGGCCTGATCGGCGCGGTAACCATTGGCATTGGCGTGGGCGCGGTTGCGGCGGGCTATCTGTCGCGCGGGAAAATTGAAATGGGCCTGATCCCCATCGGCGCTCTGGGGATGGCCCTGTTCGCGGGGCTGCTGGCGATTCCGGCGGTGGACGCGAGCCTCCCCGGCGCGGGCGGCATCGGGAATTACTATCTCCTGGTAGCTATTGCCAGCTTCGGCCTGGGCTTCTTTGCGGGCATTTTTGACGTGCCCCTGGCCGCCGCCATCCAGAATAAGTCTCCGAAAGGCACGGTCGGCGGCGTGATTGCCACGACGAACATGCTGACCTTCGTGGGCATGGCGGGCGCCAATTTGGCCTTCATGGCGCTGGGCACGGTTGGACTCAGCACGTATCAGGTGTTCCTGGTCACGGCCGTGCTATCCCTGCTGATCGGCGTCTATATCTCGCTTCGGCTCCCCCATCTGTTCTTGCGCGCGGGGCTCTGGCTGATCTGCAGCACGCTGATTCGCATTCGCGTGGCCCACCGCCACAGCGTTCCCGAGGAGGGGCCGGTCCTGCTCATCGGTACCCCGGTCAGCTTTATTGACTGCCTGGCCTTCTATGCGAGCACCGATCGCGAAGTGCACTTTGTCATGGGTGAGGCGATTTACGCACGCCCACTGATGGGGCGCCTGGCGCGGCTGATGAAGATCATTCCGGTCAAAGCGGGGGCGAGCGAAGCGGATCAGGCGGTTGTGGCGGAAACGATCCGGACTCTATTGAAGAGCGGCGCTACGGTTTGCATTAATCAGGAACGGAGCGCGGAAGATGGAGGCACTCCTTTCGCGTGGGCGGACGACTATAACGCGCTGCTTCAGGGTACGGAAGCCGTTGCGGTTCCCTTCTACCAGTCACGCCTCTGGGAGTCGCTGTATACTTTCAGCGCTGGGCAGATCCACTGGCGGCGGCCCAAACGCTTACCGTTTCGCATCGATATCCGCTATGGGGAACGGACGGAATCATTGCCGGATGTCTTCCACCTCCAGGAACAACTCCGGCGCCTGGGGCGCGAAGTGCACACGGAGCGTCCCTTGCGCTTTCGCCTCCTGCACCACGGCTTCGTCAAAATGGCCCGGCGCAATCTACGAAAGACGGCGGTGGCCGATTCCCTTTCCGGCAGCCTGAGCTACTTTAAGACGCTGGTGGGCAGTCTGGTGTTCGCGCGGCGGTTGAGCAAAGTTCTGGACAACCAGGAAATGGTGGGGGTGCTTCTCCCTCCGTCTGTCGGCGGTGTGCTGGCCAACGTCGGGCTGATGATGCTGGGACGGGTTCCGATCAACCTGAATTACACGGCGAACAACGAGACCATTGCGTCCTGTGCGGCGCAGTGCGGCGTTACGCAGGTGCTGACGTCGCGAAAACTGCTGGAACGCCTGCCACTGACCGTACCGGGCAATACAATTCTCATGGAAGATCTCAAGTCCTCCATCACGGGCGTTGACCGCCTCGTGGCCATCGCGCTGGCTTTGACCTGTCCCGTACGGCTGCTGGACAGGATACTTGGCGCCCCGTTGCGCCATTCCGACGATATTGCGACGATCGTTTTCTCCAGCGGCAGCGAAGGCGATCCCAAAGGGGTCATGCTGACGCACCGGAATCTGATCACCAATATTGATGGGACCCTGGAGGTCTTTCCCAATCACGGCGAAACCTGCATCGTGGGCTTCCTGCCCTTCTTCCACTCATTCGGCTTCATGGCGACTTTGTGGTTGCCCCTGATCCACGGGGTGCGTGGCATTTATCATGCAAACCCCCTCGAACCCAAAGTGATTGGCAAGTTGATCCAGGATTACCGGGGCACGCTGATGATTGGCACGTCGACCTTCCTCCAGGGCTTCATTCGACGCTGTGAGCCGGAGCAACTCGCGAGCCTGGAGTTTGTTGTCTGCGGCGCCGAGAAACTCGTTCCACGGGTTCGCCTTGCCTTCCTGGAGCGCTTCGGCGTGGAACCACTGGAAGGGTACGGCACTACAGAATGCGCCCCCGCAGTGGCCGCGAACATCCCGGGTTGCGTATCCCCCGGCTTCTTCAGTCCCGGAACAAAGCACGGCACCATTGGTCGCCCAATCCCCGGCGTCGAGGTACGGGTGGTGGATCCCGACACGGGCGTGGAGCAAAGTCCGGGTCAGGATGGTCTGCTGCAGGCCAAAGGCCCGAACATTATGCGGGGCTATTTGAATCGCCCGGAGAAAACGGCCGAGGTGTTGCGCGACGGCTGGTATTCCACGGGGGATATTGCCCGGCTGGATGCGGATGGATTTATCACGATCACGGATCGACTGGCGCGCTTCAGCAAGATCGCGGGCGAGATGGTCCCCCACACCAAGGTGGAAGAGACCCTGCACAGCCTGCTGGAGTTGACCGATCAGCGCCTTGCGGTCGCGAGTGTTCCCGATGCCCAGAAGGGCGAACGGCTGGTCGTGCTGCACACCCTTCGCCCGGAGGAACTCGAGCAACTTCTCAAAGCGCTGGCGCGTTCGGGGATGCCCAATCTCTGGGCGCCGAAACCGAGCGCGTTCTACACCATCGCGGAGCTTCCCGTGCTCGGCACCGGCAAGATGGATATCAAGACGATTAAGCGAATGGCCCTGGAACTGGATCGTGGAGAGAACTGAGTCGCCTTCCATACCAGGCAATCGAATCCGACGAATATGGCGTCGGCGCCCCCTCCTGGCCTACGGATTTATATCTCTCGCCGTGGGGCTGACGCTTTTCAATCTGGTGACGGACCGGCTGGTATCCCGTTATGAACGAACCGCCCCCCGCGATCCGGGCTCCCTCTTCTTAAAAGGGACCACGCCGCGAACGCTTGGCCCCGAAAATAGCCCCCGCGCGGTGCTGTTCGTTCACGGCTTCATCGGCGGCCAGAGCAACTTCCACGACCTGCCCGACCAGGTTGCGGCGGCGGGGTGGTATGTGCGCACCATGCGCCTGCCCGGCCACGGTACGAGCCCCCGTGAATTCGAGCGCACTTCGACCGATAGCCTTATCGACAGCGTACTGGAGGAAGTCCGTGCGTTGAAGGCGACCCATGAAACGGTGGTGGTCGTGGGGCATTCGCTGGGCGGGGCACTCTCCACCCTCGCCGCTGCGCAGGAACCGGTCGACGGACTGGTTCTCTGCGCCCCTTTCTTCGGACTGACGCTGGACAATATCCTCGGGATTCCCACGGAGCGACTCATCCAATCCGCCGCGACGGTCCTGCGCTGGGCGCCGGCGCGCCCGGGAAATGGTCCCATAAAAAAGGTGGAGAACAAACCTTTCATTGACTGCTACGCCTGGATCCCGGCACAAGGAGCCCTCGCGGCTCTAGAGGCCGGTAAACGGGCAAAGGCGCGGGAGGTTCTTGGGCGGATTCAGTGTCCACTGCTGGTGATTCATTCGCGATTCGACACGGTGACCTCCTTCGGGGCCACCGAAGCCGCCTTGGAATACTTCGCCAGCCGGAACCGAGAATTTATTCCTCTGGAAAAATCCGACCATGTGATATTCTGGGACTATGATGAGATTGTCGTGGCTGAATCTGTGATGCGTTACCTGAAGGAGGTGGAACACCATGACCCTGATTAGCCGTGTATCCGCGAGTGAGGTCTATCCCATACGGCAGCAGGTGCTTCGGCCCCATGATCCACCCGAAGCGGCGATCTTCCCGGGGGATGACCTGGAAAGCACCTATCATATCGGGATTTATGAGGAAGGTTCGCTGGTGGGAATCGTGTCGCTTTACCAGGAGGGGCCCGAGGACGCGGATCTCGAGAACGCCTGGCGCGTTCGGGGAATGGCGGTGTTGCCGGAGCATCACGGACGGGGGTTTGGCAGCAAATTGCTTCAGGCTTGTATGGCCTACGCTTCCGCCCACGGCGGTACGGAACTCTGGTGCAACGCGCGTATTATGTCCCGGCCCTTTTATGAACTCCGTGGCCTGAACATTGTGGGGGACGCCTTCGAGATTCCCGGGGTGGGTCCCCACTACCGGATGATGTGCCCGCTATAGGCGCCCTTCCCCATCATCATCGGCCTCGAGCGCGGACTCCAGGGCCGCAAGTAGTTGGGCCTGGCGGTACGGCTTGTGGATCATGCCGTTAACCGCAATGCCCGCCATCTCTTCCAAAATTTCGTCGTCGCTGAAGCCCGAAGAGATGAGCGCCGGTACCGTGGGTAAGACTTTCCGAACCGCAAGTAGCGTATCGCGCCCGTTCATGACGGGCATGGTATAGTCGATAATCACGCAGTCCGGCTGGCGGGCGGGGTCACTGCACAAAGCGACGGCTTCCGCCCCGCTCATGGCAACACACACGCGATACCCGCGCCGCTCAAGGATGATTCTCCCTAGCGTCAGGACCATTTCCTCGTCATCCACGATCAGAACGGTTCTGGAATTCGCGGGGGTATTCACCATTCACGTTCACCTTTGCTCTTTACTTACGATTTCAGGCTATGCCCGGACCTGAAACCTGCGCTGCAGGCATAATACCTCAAAAATGCGGAAGAATGCACAACAGGTCGAATGTATTCACCCTGGAACGAGACAGGGGTCCGGAATGTTCCGGACCCCTGCTTGAACTTGCTAAACGTGTATCAACCCGCGAATATGGGGCGCATCAACCCTTTGCGGCGGCAAAAAGTTCCGCCACCTTCGCCAAGTTCACGACATTCCAGAAGGCCGCAACGTAGTCGGGACGGCGGTTCTGGTAGTTGAGATAGTAGGCATGTTCCCAAACGTCGAGCCCGAGAATGGGGGTTTTCCCGTCCATAAGCGGAGAGTCCTGATTGGGTGTGCTCAGCACTTCCAGCGCACAGGCGCCGTTGACGACAAGCCAGGCCCAGCCACTGCCAAAGCGGGTCTTGGCGGCGTTGGAAAACTGCTCCTTGAACGCGTCCAGGCCGCCGAAGGTCGCGTCAATCGCCGCGGCCAGTTCGCCATCGGGGGCACCGCCGCCTTGAGCGCTCAACAGCGTCCAGAACAGCGAGTGGTTGGCATGTCCGCCGCCATGATTGATCACGGCCTGACGCTTGGCCTCGGGCACTTCCTTGATGGCCGCCAGAATGGATTCCACGGACTTGCCTTCGTAGCCGTCGAGCCCTTCGAGAGCCGCATTGAGCCCCGCGACATAAGCGGCATGGTGCTTGTCATGGTGAATTTCCATGGTCTTCGCATCAATGTGGGGTTCGAGCGCGTCGAATGCATAGGGCAGTGCGGGTAGTTCGAATGCCATTGAATTTTCTCCTTCTGATGAGCTAGGGACCGGTCTGGATCACCGGAGTGAAACCGAGACCAGCCTGGTTGGTCATGGGGTTGGCCCCGGCCTTGCACGTTCGCTCGGAACGGGGAGTGCCGGAACAGGCACACTGCGGGCCTGTTGAGAAAAACATCGGTATAGATGTCGTTATTCCAGCGAACCCAGTATAGCAAAAAGCCGAGGGCGATTGTGTAGCGCCCGGACAACCCCCAGGAATGCGCCGAAGAGCCGGATATCGGGCCGCTTGGGGCTTGTTCTTGACACGATGCCTTGAAGTACCTACACTTAGGACAATAATCCGCCGCCGGTGAGCGCCCCGCCCCGAGCTGGATCGTGGCCCTAAATCGTTAAGGTTCAAGCTACGCTCGGGCAACACATAATGGGGTTCGGCGAACTTATGAATAATCGACCGAGCTACCTGAAGGAATATTCACGATTGCACGAACCACGACGATATTCGGACCGCACACCGACCGCCGGCCCTCCGAAGCGAATTGGCGAACTGTTGCTGAAAGAGGGGCTGATAACGCCCTCGCAGTTGCAGGATGCTCTGGAAAAACAGCGCACGGACGGCGGCAAGATTGTGGAAAATCTTATCGCTCTGGAGTACCTGGACACCCAGACTTTTGTGCGCTTCCTTTCTCGCCAGCCTGGCATGGCCAGCATCGACCTGCTGAACTACACGATTCCCGCCGAAGTCATACGCCTTATTGACCGGGACTTCGCAATCAAGCATCAGATTGTCCCCATCGACAAAATGGGCAGGGACTTGACCGTGGGCATGGCCTGTCCTCTGGATGCGGCCACGGTTGCGGCCTTGGAAGAGAAGTCGGGCATGAAGGTGCGTCCGCTACTGGTGTCGATGAACGACGTGCGTGTCGCGCTGGACAACTACTACCGGAGCGACGACGAGACGAAAGAAACGTTCACCCTGGACGGCAACCTGAACGTGCCACTGTCGGCGCGGGTGGTTACCCCCGGCACCGCCTCTATTTCCCTGGTGGAAAGCGGGCTGAAATTCGAGAAGGTGGTTCATCTCATCCGCCAGATCAGCTCACTGCCCGCCCTCCCCGAGACCGTCAATCGGGTGCGACATGCCATGGACGACCTGGACACGTCGACCGATGATATGGCGAAAATTATCAGCAACGACCCCTCGCTGGCGGCGAAGGTGGTCAGCCTGGCCAATTCGGCGGCGTATTCCTTCACGCATCGGGTGGACACGATCGAACGGGCAACGGCCCTGCTCGGCTTGCGGGAGGTGTATGGCGCGGTGCTGGCTTCAGCGGTGATTGACTATTTCAAGGAAGGCAAACATTTCAACCACAAGAAGTTCTGGAAGCGCTCGATGGTGTGTGCCACGGCGTGCAAGCTCATCGCCAAGACCAAGCGCATTCAGGGGGTGAGCGGAATCTTTGCGGCCGGCCTCATGTTTGATATCGGTCGGGCCGTGCTGGCGGAGATCGCGCCGAAACAATATGCCGAGGTCGATCAGGAACTTCCCGAAGATGAGATTATCCGTATTGAGAATGAACATTTCGGCCTGGCCCATCCGGAGGTAGGTTTCCTGCTGGCCGACGGCTGGGGCCTTCCGGCTGAAATCTCGGAACCCATTCGTTTCCACCATGACTTTCAGCAGGCACAAAAATCTCCGAAGCTGGTGGCCATTGTCGCACTGGGGTCGCTCCTCTCCGATCTTACCGGTAAGGCAGATCGTCACGACCTCCAGGTGCTCGCGGGAACCCATCAAGTCCTCCTCGACTTTCTGGGCCTGGGATTGGATGAACTTTGCCAGATCTATGACGAAACCGTTGAAGCCGTGAAGCGGCAACAAGCGGCGAACTGAACCGATTGCCCGGCAATCTTAAAGGAGTAGGCGACATGATATATCGATGGATGGGTTTGGCTGCGGTCTTGGCGGTCGGAATTGGAGGAGCTCACGCGGCGGACGGTCCCCGGGTTCTGTTTCTTCACAAATCGGCGGGCTTCGAGCACAGTGTGGTCAAGGTTGAGAATGGCGCGCCCTGTCATGTGGAAAAACTGGTCCGCCCCCTGATCGAAGGCATGGGCGGAAGCCTGGTCTCCACCAAGGACGGCGCCATCATCACGGCCGAAAACCTCAAAGAAGCCGACGTTGTGATGTTTTACACCACGGAAAACCTCTGCGATCCAGCGGCAAAGGACGGCTCCCCGCCCATGGGCCCGGAAGGCATGACCACCCTGATCGATTGGGTCAAGGCGGGCGGCGGGTTTATGGGCTTCCACTGCGCCAGCGACACGTGGCACCGTGAGCGGAACCAGTATGCGCCGGAATCTCCTTACCTCGACATGCTCGGCGGTGAATTCCGCGGACATGGTCAGCAATTTGTGGGCACCCTTCGCGTCGTTGACGCCGACCACCCCACCATGGCCCATGTGAAGGATGGCTGGCAGATCAATGACGAGTGGTACCTCTTCACGGGCCTGCAAGACGAGACTATGCACGTGCTCGCGCTGCTCGATCCGGGTGAGGAACGGACGAAACAGGAAAAGTACAACATCCCCAACTACCCGGTCATCTGGTGCAGCACGCCGGGCGAAGGCCGCGTCTTCTATAACGCGATGGGCCACCGTGAAGATGTGTGGGAAAATGCCGACTTCCAGGCCGTCTTCGGCGACTGCCTGAAGTGGACCAACGGCGAAGGCGAGGCCGATGCCGCACCCAACTGGGCCGAAACGGTGCCCGCGGATCTGGATCCGGCGACGGGCGACAAGCGCGCGGTGGAAGTGCCGAAAGTAAACTTGCTCGCGAAGTAAAATTTTACCGATTCGTGCTTGAAACACCCGCGGTAAATTTGGCATACTATGGCCCGCGTTGGGCGGCACTTCTCGCCCCTTCGCAACCCCCAAATAGACCTCGGTAACTCAGTTGGTAGAGTAGGTGGCTGTTAACCACCCTGTCACAGGTTCGAGTCCTGTCCGAGGTGCCAGTAAATTTCAGGCCATGCAGTACGTGCTGCATGGCCTGTTTTCATTCGGGAGACGTACCGCAGGGGCACTGAGATTTCGCCCGGCTTTCTCGTGGACTGGGTGGACAAATTGGACGGTGTGGACAAAGTGGGCGGAGCTGAAGTGGCATTTCGGCGCCGGCGTTCAGTCCACTCAGTCCATTCGCCGCGGCGAATCCACTCGGTCCACCCTGATTACCGCTTCCCCCTTACTTCACCACGGGCCGCAGGACGATATTCCGGTACTTCACACCGGCGTGGTCGCCCTGGAGGTAGATGGGGCCGGGGCGGGATTCGTCGGACCACAGGGCGCCGCCGGTGCAGCCCTGTAGGGGCTGGTTGTCAATGATCAACGTGCCATTGAGCTTGACGGTGACGTGGCGGTCGACCAGGGTGATGTCCATGGTCTGCCACTCGCCCGCGGGCTTCTCGACGGCGGCCATGGGCGCGATGCGGCTGTAGATGCCGCCCATGTGGTGGGGGTCGATCTCCATGCCGAAGCTGTCCATAACCTGGACTTCGTAGATGCCGCGCAGGTAGACCCCGCTGTTGCCTTCGGGAACGACGTTGACTTCGAGGGTGAGATTGAAATCTTCATACTCCGACTCCGTGCGAAGGTTGCCGTAGTGCTTCTTCGGCTTGCCCTCTTCCTGGACCGGGTCGTTGATCAAAATCCCGTCGGTTGCGCTCCAGCCGTTTGCGGCGGAGGTCTCGGTAAGCCGCCAGCCAGAGAGGTCTTTGCCGTTGAAGAGCGTTTGTGGCTTGCCGAATTTCACCTTGGAAAGATCGGGCGCGGGCGGTGGATCAGAGATACGCTTGCCGGTGAAGGGCGCGCTCTCGGCACCCAGGCCGTTGGAGTTGACCTTCTGGTGCTTGAGGTCGAGTTTGTCGCCGCTCACGGTTGCCGAGATGGTCTCGGTGAAGTTCTGGGTGCGAACGACGTTGCCCGCGGCATCTTTGCGCTCGACCGTGTTCTGTCGGGTTACGAAGAGAGCGTCACCATCGAGGTAGACACTGTCCACAGGCACCACGCTCCCACCGCCCCAGAGTATGCTGCCGTCGAGGTAGCCGTCCTGCTGGGTGATTTCGAGCCAGCCCGCGCCACCGCCCGGGATGGTCAGGGCCCAGCGTCCCAGGAAGGGGGCGACCGAATCCGTCGCGAAGGCTCCCAGGGACATGGTGCAAAGGGTCAGGCTCAGGGTAATTCGGCTCAGGGTGTTCATGGCGGGCTCCTTCGAAGCGTTTAGTCTGGCTGGCGTTATAACAGATGCATTCGGGAGGCCGCAAGCAGATATCTGGACACGGAGACACGGAGGCGCGGAGAAGTCGAGTT
>JBHEKR010000538.1:0-2703 GCA_041859365.1 Candidatus Hydrogenedentales bacterium | reverse complement strand
GTAACTTGCTACGCTATTGTGCGCGCTGCAATTCAAGAAGGTATTGGGCAAGCCAATCGTACGCAATGCTCTCTCTATCCGCAGACTTCAGCAAGGCCGAGGCGTTGGAAATATCGTCGGCACTTACCCAGAACCCTTGTTCGTCCAGAATATCTAAAGCCGACATTTGAACATCGTATTTCGAGCTTAACGCCAGGCGAAAAACATCGATGAAGTGCCGACTGCAATCCAACGTTTCAAGCGCATAAACCAACGTCGAGCGGTTCCGATGATTTTCAGGTAGTTGAATTGCATCTAGAAGCGGTCGCACAGCGGCGCTGTCCCCGATTTCCCTCAACGCAAGCGCTGCAGCGTTTCTTATTTTACCGTCACTATTGGTCAACAAACATGAAAGAACGTCGACCACCTCGGGAGATGCAATTCTTGCAAGTTCATCCGCCGCGTCTACTTTTTCGGACCATTCGCCAACAAGGATTTTCGTTATGAGCGAATTCGCGTCCAACCTACACCACCAAGGCCTGCACAGGCGTTGCCGGTGCCAGCACCGCGATGCCCGTTAGTACGATCGCCGCGAGCCCCGTCCGCCAAAGATTCCGCTGCATGATAATTTCTCCCTCCAGGGGCCGTTCCCAGTGCCCAAAAAATGAATGCCGACGCCCGATGCGCCGCTCAGGATTATACAGGTGTTCTGACCAGATGCGCGATGTTGAATGACTGCCGCCAAAGGGGGTTGACCATTCCTGGTCGACTCACCGCGCACTACCTTGTGCGCCGTGAACTGAAGTTTCTAACTCGATGCCGACGCACCAGAAAACATCCTTTCGAGACTTGCCGTGGCCTCGCAGGGCCTTGGTGGGCTTGAGCGATTAAAGACCCTCTTGCGTCGACCAGGAATGGTCAACCCCCTTTTTTGCGCTCATTTGAAAGCCTCTGGTAGAAATCCGGGCGATTCGTAGTATAGATATTCGCCATCGCTCAGACCGGCCATCGCGGGGTTCTGCTTGATATAGTTGAAGCACCGGAGGAGGTCAGGCGGGCCACGCACGATCCGGTCCCAGTTTTCCTGTTGCCAGAGATTCCCACGCCGGGCCAAGCGACGATTTATCTCGCGTGCTGAGACGCCCTTCCAGGCGCCAACGAGGCGGTCCGCATCCGTGTCGCCGCGCAACTGAAACAGGGCGTGCATGTGGTTCGGCATCACCACCAGGGATGCCAGATCATAGCGATCGCCATCGAAGCGCCGGGCCGCAGTCAGGACTTCCCGCGCGTTTTGGCCATCCCGCAGGACACACGCGCCAGGCCTGAAGCTTGTCCGCAGGCAACGAATCCACAAGACGCGACGTTACGAAGTAGAATGCGCCATCCAACTGCCAGTGCGGCAGATGACGCTCTTGGATTCCGACGCGAGACGCGTGGGTGAGAAAGGGCTCCGGACTCGAAAAAGGGGCCTCTTCCAAGCTCGTCGTGCCATCGTTCATCTTGCTACCCCATGCGTTTGCCACGTAGTCAATAGTAACACGCAGGTCTCAGGCCAGTGGGGTTGACCATTCCTGATCGATACACGGCGCTGCAATACGCAGTGCGCCGACCACTGCCGGGGTCGTGCGATCGCGAATCTTGACTCAGGCCGCTGGGCTGTTCACAATCAGCGTGCACGTGGGCCAGCAGAACTTTCATGGAGCGACACAGGCGGTATGGCGAATACTCGAGTTTATAAGATGAGCTTCGCGGGGGTTTACCCCCATTATGTTGCCAAGGCGGAGAGAAAGGGCAGAACGAAGGCGGAGGTGGACGAGATCATCTTCTGGCTGACGGGATACGACCAGAGGACTTTCGAGGCCCTGCTGGAAAATCGGACCGACTTCGAGACTTTCTTTGCGGAGGCCCCGGCGCTGAATCCCGCCCGGGCTTTGATCAAGGGCACTATCTGCGGTGTCCGTATTGAGGAAATTGAGGAGCCGCTGATGCGGGAGATCCGCTATCTGGACAAGCTGATTGACGAGCTGGCCAAGGGCAAGGCGATGGAGAAGATTTTGCGGGGGTGATGAGACTCCGTGGCTCGGCGCGATTTGGAGCCAACCCCGGGTGCCACCATGAAAAAAAATGTGGGACGGTCCCGTCGGCACTTACTTTAGGTCAATCGACTTTGACCTTCGACAGCGACGTCGGGTGCCACCCTCAAACGGAGGAGCGAAGCGGGGGAAGTTTGTGGGTGATTGGTGGGCGGATAAACTACCCGTTGAAGCCTGATACATGTGGGTCTTTTACTGGGCTTCGCGGCGGACTCCACGCACGTAAAGTCCCATCACCCACAAGCTCCCGCGGCGAAGCCGCCCCGCTTGAGGGTGGCACCCGTGGCTCCTTTTTTTGACAGCTAAGTTCTTAAGTTAGTGCCATTCGGGACGGTCCCGGCGGGGTCAGCGAATGATTTGCCTCTCTTTGAGTCCGTCCACGATCGTCGCGATGGCCTCGTCCATTTCCGGCCGGTAGGGCAATCCCACGTTGATCGGGAAGTTGCTGAACTGGTTCTCGCCGAGGTTCACCACGAAGATGTCGGTGGGGGCGCACATCATTTTGAGGCGCTCGAGATCGTAGTCGTCGGCGTCGGTGACGGTGGTAATGAGGAGAGTGCCCTCATCCACGAAGACGCGGGCGAGATTGCCGAGTTTCTCCAGGTGCTCTTCCCGGGCGCGGTCGCGGGTG
>JBHEKR010000448.1:0-26741 GCA_041859365.1 Candidatus Hydrogenedentales bacterium | reverse complement strand
ATCCAGGAAGGCGCCACCTACAATCGCATTGACGGCCTCTACGCCAAGAAGCGCATCAGCAATGTGGAAATGTACGCCTTCCTCGGCGCCAGAGCCTCGGTCTATCGCGATACCAGCGACGATCTGGTCCTCGGCGGCGGCGTGGCCTACCTCCCCTCCGCCCAGACCCGCATCGCGCTGGATGGGTACTACGCGGAAGAAAGTCGCTACGGCGTATCTTCCAGAAAGGACTACAGTCCCTTCTCCGGCTATTCACGCTACATCGCGTCTGAAATCAACGACAGCAAAGTGACCCTGAGTTTCTGGCACAGCTTTGGCGCCAACACCCGGCTCTTTGCACGGCTCGGCATGCTCGGCAGCGATGTCGACGAATTGAGCCTGAGCCTGAATGGCTTCATTCCCCGGCTCAATCTGCTGTACGACGTGAACTATCGCCAGCTTTTCAACACGACGGGTGATACAACCGCCGACCTCTCGCCGTTCTATCAGGTGCTCGGCCAATACCGGGAACACCAGACGCTGTACCTGGCGCTGCACCGACCGATCACCAAAAAGATAACGCTCTCCCTTGAGGGGGAAGTGCGGAACTCGGAAAACGACGACTTTTACTCCGGGAATCGCGACTACGAGCGGGTGGGCACGGTGCTGGACGTGGATGACCTCTACAAGGGCTTCGGCGTGACGACTTCGGTGGAATACTGGAACGTCTCCGAGGGCGAGGGCTCCTGGACGGTCACCGGCGAGGTCAATCGCTCCTGGGAGAACGTTGAATGGCGCGCCGGCGTCGACTTTGTTCGCTACAAAGATCGCGTCATCGACTATGATCGTCGCGCCGCCCTGGTGGACGCCGCCGTGGTCGCGATTGTTCCAGGCATCTACCCCGGCTTCTCCTGGTTCACCCAGCGCAATTCCACACGCATCCTGGACACGCGCGAGAACGTCTACAGCATATTCACGGAAGTCGACTGGGAATTTCGCGAAGATCAGACAATCTATGCGAAATTTACATTCGAAGAAGATGACGGCCCCGATTCACCCTACTGGCACACCCGCGCGGGCTATCGGATAAGATTTTGAGCAGGAAAGGCATTCCCATGACACTCAGGCCCGGACTAATCTGGACTGCCCTGGCGGCGGCGGCGCTTATCAGCGTGGCTTTCGCTTCCAACGGGGGGCTCTTCAGCCGCTCGAAGGCGGCCCCGGATCGCGGCCTCAAATCGGGCCACGCCAAGCATGCCGAGCAGGAACTCGACTGCACCACCTGTCACGCCTGGGAAGAGAATGGGCATGTGGTTCCGGGCCACGAGTTGTGCAGTATCTGCCACGCCATCGACGAAGAGGCCACCGACAAAGCCGCCTGCAACTTCTGCCACACCCGGGAGGATCAATCGGTCGATCCGCTGGTGAAGCGCATGAGCGTGGAGACGATCTTTGGCCACCAGCCCCACATTGACGCCGAGGTCGATTGCATCAAGTGCCACGAGACGCCCGGCGAGATCCCCGATCTACCCAAGGGGCCGCTCATGCCCTGGTGCATGGAGTGCCACGTGGAATCCGAGATCCCCATGCTCGAATCCGGCGAGCCCAATGTAAACTTCGCCAAGAACGAGTGCACCGTCTGCCACAGCGAGATCACGGCCCAAACCCGGCCCGAGTTCCGCGGCGGTGCGCGCATCGCCCACGACTCCCCCGAGATCTGGATCAAAGCCCACGGTCGCGAATCCCAGTTCGATCCGGCCTATTGCGCCATGTGCCACGATACCGTCGCGTCGTGCGACGATTGCCACCGGCGCGAGAAGCCCCAGAGCCACACGGTGGCCTGGCGCCGCAAGGCCCACGGGCTGCGCGCCGTCATCGACCAGCAGAATTGCGCCGCGTGCCATGAAGAAGATTATTGCGCCAAGTGCCATGAGAAGACCGAGCCCGCGTCGCACCGCGCCGGATTCGGCGGCTCGCTGAACCAGCACTGCGTGTCGTGCCACTACCCGCCTCAGGAGACTTCCTGCACGGTGTGCCACGAAGAAATCGAACACCGGAAGGCGAAAGTCTCGCCCCATACGTTCGGCATCTTCCCGGTCAACTGCGCGGTGTGCCACCCCGGCGGCGAACCCCACCGGGCCCCCCACCTCACCAATAATTCGGTGAGCTGCAAGACCTGTCACGAATAGAAAATTGAATCCTGGCCCCCCTCGCCACGTCGCCTTGGCGCACCGAAGGGGACCCAAGACGAAGTTTGGTCGAATCGCGCCTGAGTCCGGCATAGGGCAGGGGCAAGGGCGCGAGAAAAAAGGAGAACCCCATGAAAGTCATCCAACAATGCCTGGCTGCGGCCCTGATGCTGGTACTGGCCAGTGCCGCCGTCCAGGCGCAGGACAAGGCCGCCGAATACGTCGGCCCCGATCAGTGCAAAGTCTGCCACAACAAGAAGCCCGAAGGCGCCCAGTGGACCGTGTGGAAGACGATGAAGCACGCCAAAGCCTTTGAATCCCTTAAGAGCGAAGCCGCCCTGAAGATTGCCAAAGACAAGGGTCTGGCCAAGCCCCCATCAGAGTCCCCCGAGTGCCTCAAGTGCCACGTTACCGGCTATGACGCGGCCAAAGCCGCCGCGCCCGCCCGCATCAAGGCGGAAGACGGCCTCTCCTGCGAGAACTGCCACGGCCCCGGCTCCCTCCACATCGCCGATGCGAAAGACGTCGTCGCCAAGAAGAAGACCGCCGAGGAAGTTGACTGGAAGGCCCATATCGTTACCTTGGAAGAAGCTCGTTGCCGCGAATGCCACAACGAAGAAAGCCCCACCTGGAACCCCGAACAGTTCACCAAGGCCGACGGCACCAAGACCGGCTTCGACTTCGAACAGGCTAAAAAACTCATCGAACACGCCAACCCCTTGAAGGCGAAGTAGGACCTATCCCCCCACTCGCTAACGAGCAATCTCTAGAAGCCAGAGGGCACCGCGACCATCGTCGCGGTGCCCTCTGGTTAATTGCCCTTCGATACAGCGCCCCTGGAGGGGGCGCTGATAAAAGTAACCAGACAGAAAAACCAGACAAGTAGACGTCAAAGCACCTGGGTGCAATTGGCCCTCACGGCCTTCCCGTTGCAAGCCCACCAAAGAAGAATGTGAATCCCAGAACCCGTTCACAATGGGGACACGCGTACATTACTTCCTTCTTGAGGAGCCCGACTACCTCCTTATGCAGAGAATCGGGAGTGTGGGGTGTCAGCGTAACATTCCTTTCGCAATACGGACACTTGGCCATGTTAGATCATCCTTTCGGTACGACCCTTCGGAGAATCAGGTGTTACTCTCCCCGTTCAGTTGAAATACGATGCCTTTCATAGTGCCCGATGAGACGCTCTCCTCGCTCCAACTACTGGAACTCACTTGCGCGGACGGACTTCTTTGGAGCCCACCTCACTGTACGCGCCATTGCTCCACAGCGCAATCCCATGCCACAGCGCCGCCACGGGCAGGGCGATGAGCAACCACTGCGCCGTGCCGACCAGAAAGATACCGACCGGCTCGGGCGATGGCCCCAGGACCCATATGGCCGGTCGGTCGAGAAACCAAATCAAGAGCGCAAGCAGGAACGTGGCATCCTCATCGCTGACGCCACGCGTGTAGTGAACCAGGGCCAGGAGCAGAATCAGCACGGCATGAATCCCCACCATGATGGCCGCGACATTTCGGTATCGCTTCAACATGGATTTAACCTCCGCCCGTGAAGTGGGTGTCAACTGAGATTGAAGTCTTCGTCACCCGTCACTCCACCTTGAACTCCCATACCTCCGGCTCTACGGGCACGCCCGACGCGCTCTGGAAGTTGATGGCGCTTGCGCTGTTGATGCCGACGCGGTAGGTTTTCCCCGCTTCGAGCTTCACGGGAAGTGTGCAGGTTTTCTTGTCGTCGCTCCAGCTTACTTTGCCCGTGGTCTCGGGAAATTCTCCTCCGGCTTTGGTCCAGGAGCATCCGCCACCCATAGGTTTGTCGAAGGTCACGAGGAGCTTGTCTTTGGACTCCCCCACCACCTTTGAAACGACTTTTGGTGGCGTGAGCCCCGCGAGGGCTTCGGGTGCCGCGCCTTTGGTGGCGAAGTAGAGCACGCGGTCGCGTGCGGGGATACCGTTGTCACCGCAGAAGTTCTTGAAACTCTTCGAATTGATGCCCACGCGGTAGACGCGGCCCTCCGCCAACTTTACCGGCAGTTCACAGGTGCGCTTGTCGATCCAGTGGGGCTTTCCTGTGGTCTCGGGATAGAGATCGCCACCGCCGGTCCAGGAGAAGCCGCCCTTCATGTCCTGATCGAACGTGACGGTGATAGCGGCAAGACCTGGATCGATTTCGGATGCGCCGATGGCCGGATTGGACGAGAGGATTTCCGGAGCAACCTGATTTGCTGCGGCCGACGCTGCGCTGACCTGCGCGCCGGGCAACACCCAGGGTTTCAGGTCCTCGTCGCTCAGTTTGGGCTCTTTACCCTGGGCATTCCACCAGGCGCCCCAGGCGGCCTTGTCCTGATCGAAGGCCTGGCCGGTGAGGCGCACGAGGGAACCGCGCGCCCACATCCGTGTATTCTGGTTGCCGTGATCGACGAGGGGTATCAACACGGGAATAGCGGATTCATCACCCTGTCGACCCAGCGCGGCGACGGCCATCCATTTCGCGCGGCAATCGTAGTCCTGATCGTCACGGTGGTAGGCGGCTACTTTTTTCAGACCGGGCAGGAGCCGGGCATCGCGGAGGACACCGGCTTCGGCGAGCGATTCGCACTGCTGGCGGCCGTATTCGCCTTCGAGCACGGCGGCGATGTAGGTGATTTTCTTTTCCCGCTCTTCCGCACTCAAACCGTCGAGGGCACCCACGTCGAGCCAGAGGTTGGAGCGCCCGAAGCTCTCGCAGGTGTGCTTGATGAAGGCCTGCACTTCTGGATGGGCCTTTTCATAGAGGGCGAGCTCCGAGGCGCGATCGGTCGGGGCCGCCGCCTCGGTAGTCGCGGGAGTCTCGGCGTTTGAAATGGCCTGCATGGGAATCAGGCCCAGGGCGATGACGGCAAGCGCCAGGGCGGAGCGTAGCCCCATGCGCCGCCGCCGCGCGGTATCGCCCGCAGATCGGATCCGCTTTAGCAGGTTCTCGGACAGTTCCATCAGGCCGAGGAAACCCGCACCGGCGGGTATCGTGCCGTCGGCCGCTTCCACGCCTTTAAGGATGGTGCCCGCGTATTCTTTGCCGTCCGTCCTGGTGCTTCGCAGCACGATATCGTCGCATGCCATTTCTCGCTCCCTTCGCAGTTGCAGGTGCGCCACCCACACGAGGGGGTGGAACCAGTAGCAACAGGTTAAGCACGACGCCAGCCACCCCACCAGGAGGTCGCGGCGTTTTATGTGCGCCATTTCATGGGTGAGTATGTTGCCGAGGGCATCGCGGTTGAAGGTATCGAGCCAGTCGCCCGGAATGAGGACTACCGGACGCCACGCGCCCAGGACCGCCGGAACGCTCAGCGTACCGGTGATGCGGAGCGCGGGCGCATCGCCCAGCCCGATGAGGGCGGCCCGCTCCCCAGTCATTTGCCGCAGCCATTCGGGCGCTTCCAAGCTGCCCTGGAGGGCCAGCCGCTTGAAGCGAATGAATTGAACGAGCAGCAGCGCGAACATCCCAAGGGATACGAGGCCCCAGAGCCAGAGGAGTACTACCTTCAACGGTACGACTGGGCGCAACGAAGGATTCGCTGTCCGGACGAACGTTGCGGTGTCGATTTCACTGAGGGTCGCCGTCGTTTCGGCTTCGGAGTACAGCGTCGATGCGTCGTGCGGAAGAGCGATGTAGCCGCTGGCCTGTGCGACGTGTTGCGCCATGGTGCCGATGGACCACGGAACGGCAAGGAAGGGCGGGATGAGGAGTTTGAGGAACACCAGAAGCCAGAGGGCATAGCGAAAACTCGCGGAGGTCTTTGTGAAGAGGGACGTGAGAGCCCATATGATTGCCGCGAAGAGGGCAACCTGCCAGGTGCTGTCCACCATCCAGGCCCACCACGCTTCCAGAACGCTATTTGACGTTTCCATCGTTACCGCGCTCCTCATGCCGGGCGCGATCGATGCGCGCCAGTTCCGCCCGCAATACTTCCAATTCGTCTTCGCCAACCGATTCGGCGAAGTACGTCACGAAGGGCTGCAAGGCTCCATCGAAGACACGATCCACAAAGGAGCCGACCGTGGCGCGGGTCATCTCTTCGCGCGTGTAGACCGCGCGATAGAGATAGGAATTCCCGATCTGGTCGTAGGTCAGGGCACCCTTCTTGACGAGGCGCGCCAGCATGGTCTTAAGGGTCTTATAGGCCCAGGCCTGCTCCGGTGGCACGGCCTGAAAGATGTCCCGCGCCGCCATGGGGCCACGGTCCCACAGGGGCTTCATGACCTCCCACTCCAGCTCCGAGAGCCGGGGCACGTTTTTCTTGCGCGGCATGGTTCAGGGCCTCCATTGGACTATCTATGGTTACCTTAGCCTACATCTGTAGGCATGTCAAGGAAAAAGTAGGCGCCGGGGGACGGACCCGCGCACGAGTGACCTCCCGCAGCGCAAAAGATTCGATGCGGCACAATTCACGGTCTAATGGCGTCGTGTGTGCGATGTGTGGGCCTGTCCCCGTGGATGTGGGAAGGTGATCGTGAACGTTCGGGACGTGTGGTTACATCCCCGTGGATGTGGTGCGAAGGTCGTGATCGTTCGGGACGAGTCGTTACATCCCCTGGGACATGCCGCCGCCCTGACGTGGATCTCCTCCGTCCTCGTGGGCGTTGCGGCATCTGGATGTCGTCGCCTGTGTGAAAGGCTTCTGCGGCGGTACGTCCCCCTCAGTAGCCTCCGTCGTTCTCGCTCTTTGTAATCAGCCAGGCGCCGTCGCGCTTCTCGAGTTCGAGGGCGACGTTCATATCGCCGAAGGTGCCTTCAATCGCAATTTCCACGACGCGCGCTTTCGCGGCGTCGCCGGTAATTTTGCTGTGGTCGATGTTGACGTCGAGGCCGCTGAGCATGCCGCTTGCGATGGCTTCTTTCAGGAAGCTGGCGAGGTCGGCTTTGCCTCGTCCGCCTTCGCCGACGAGGTCATCGGCGTAGAAGGCGAGGGTGGCCTCGTATTGCTGGGCCTCCAGGGCTTTTTCCCAGGCGGCGAGACGCTCTTTGAGTTCCGCGAGGTGCTGATTCTCCAGCCCGGTTTCGAGTTCCGTGCGCGATTCGATGTTCTTCACCAGATCTTCGGGCAACCACCAAGTGGGCTTCATGATGTGCTTGCTGAAGACCTTTTCGGCCTGGTCTCGGAAGTGGGGGGAGTCTGGCCGGTCACTCTGCCCGATGGGCGGTGCGGTCCAGCTCTGGATGGGCTTGGAGAGTACGATGATCTGGGTCGAGGTCTGGCCGCTGTTGCCCCACCGCGTATGGTCTTCGCGCTCCTTGCCATAGCCCACATTGCGGAGGGTTGTGGTGCCCGCATCATCGCCGCCGCCGACGGGCCAGGACAATTCGTCGCGACCGACGCGGAACTTTTCGCCCCAGGGCACGTCGATGGTTCCGAAATCGGCGCGGATCTTTTTCATGGCTTTCGCGAAGGAATCGAGGGCGAATTGGGCCTCGTCACTCCCCAATTCAACGGTACTGTAGGGTTCTTCCGTGACGATCTTGTAGAACTGGTCGATGCGTCCCCGCACTTCGTCCATAGTTTCGGCGCCGTAGTCCGCCACGAGCTGTTCGCGCCAGTAGTGATACTTCAAGGCGCCGGTGGAGTAACGCTGCTCTTCAAGGTTCCACGCCAGAATATCTTTCATCCCCGCTTCATAGTCCAGATCCGCGGCGTGCGATGCGCCTTCGGCTTCGTGAGCCTTGCGCAACACATCGATCCAGTGCTCCACGCCCAGGGGATGGACATCGAGGGCATAGGCTTTTGCCTCCTCAATGGTGACGGAATCGTCCTTGCTCAGCAGCTCCACGGCGCGCCCGCCCCGCTGGTTGGTCCAGCCGCCACGCTTTCCATAGCCGAGGTCGCTGAAGATATAGCCGGGATACTTGTCGGGCGTGAGGGGGCTTTTCACCATGAGGGCATCCGGCGGAATATTGCAGCATTGCATGTAGCCCTGGGCCGGATTGTGAATCTGCACATGATCATCGGAATCGTGGATACCGAGCCACTCGGACTTCGAGGTGGAGCCGTCCACGGGCCGGTCAAAGTCGAAGCCTTCGGGGCGCTTGGGTACGCGACCGGTGCGCTGGTAATAGATATTGCCCGAGGTGTCGGCCGCCATCACATTCTGGGGAAACATGGTGCCCGTCTTCATCGCGGCTACGGCGCCGGTGTAGTCCTTGGCGGAATTCAGCAGGTACCATGCCTCATTGCCCGTAACCACATCGGCGTAGGACGTCTTGAGTGCATAGGCCTTGCCCTCTTTCATGGCCACCACGGGACCATAGTGGCAATCGTAGAGCGTCATCGTCACCGGCGCGGCGTCTTTAACCTGGATCGTAATTTCACGGGTGGTGATATCGCGCCAGGTGTCGTCATATTTGTACTGCATGGGATTGTCGGGATTGAGGGTGAGCGTGTAGATATCCGCCGTGTCGGGCGCGCCGGTCGTCATGGCCCAGGCCATGTTGGCGCCGTGGCCCAGGGCGATATAGGGCACACCCGCGAGACTGAAGCCGCTGCCTTCAATCTCCCCGGCATGCAAACGAACTTCCCAGAAGCGCGAAGCGCCAAACCAGGCCAGATGGGGATCGACATACAGTATGGCATCGCCCGATGCGCTGCGCTGGGGCGATACAGCGAAGGAATTGGAGCCCCGCTGGATCTTCTCCATTCCCGGCTGGATGCCCGCGCGGGAAAGATCGCCGAAGCCGTCATCAATGGACCATGAGTAGAGAAAAAAGCGTCCGAAGGCGACGACCATGGCCCCTTCCGCCTTGCGATCTCCCCACCAGACGGGAACATCCTGGGGGTGGGCGGCGAAGAAGGCGTTCACCCCGGCTGCGTAGGCCTCCAGATGCTCTCGCACCTTCGGGTCAATAGTATCCATGCCGGATTTCGCCAGTTCATAGTGCCGCCACATCCGCGAGAGCATATCACTCTGGATTCCGCCTTCCCCTTCGAAAACGGCGCTCTCACCGATGCCGCGGAGCAGATTCTTGAGCACCTCCTCGGGCCGATCCTCGGCCTGGGCCCAACCCATGGCAAACATGCCCTGGGCGGCGGTGGGCGCATAGATATGAGGCACGCCCCACGTGTCGCGGTAAATGACGGTCTTACCCTCATCGGGACCGGTGCCTGGCAGGGTCTGGGCGAACAGGCTTGCACTGAAGCCCATGGATAGCGTTACTGCGACTCCGGTCAATCGAATCAGCCTGTCGAGCACCATAAGAATCCCTTTCTCTCCGGCAATGGTTTATTCGTGATTCGCCCCAGTGTACCGCTGTGAATCCCCAATAGAAACAGTGTACGGGTGGCATGGGGTCAAGTCAATGGTTCTCAGACTGGAGCACCCCCCATTTATGTTTCATTTCGTTCGCAGCGAAACAAACAACGCGCCCCATCGCCGTGGCGATCGGGCGCGATAGCAATGTGGTTCCATCGAATCAGTTGACGGGTTCTTGTCCCTTGTAGCGCGGCTTTGTGGTTCTAGCCCCGCTCTTGTCGCGATAACGCCAGAGATTATCGTCATCGGTCGCTTCCACGGCGTCGCCGGGTTTTGACGCGACGTCCTCTTTGGCCGCGGCGGACTCCTCCTTAAGCGAAGCCACCAGGCTTTCCAGGACTTTGAGCTCGCTGGAGTGGTCTTCACCCTCATGCAGCGCCTTGTCCCCCTGACGTTCCACACTCTTCCTGGCCCCTTGAACCCAGGTCAGTTGACTGGCGGGCCAGACAGGCGGTTTGTTATCGGAAGTCGCCCGCTGGAAGACGGCGTCGGCCACACCTTTCTTAACGACCGCCCAGTCGACATTCGCAGCGCCGGTGTTCTCCTTGGAGAGCTTGTCAACAGTCGCCCCAATCATTTCGACGAGTTTCCCCTCCGCTTGCTCCCAGTGGGCGCGGGGATCCGTATCCGCGTCTTTGGCCAAGGCGCCCGTCGGGGAATCGGCCTTGACCTCTACCGCCGGCGCCGCGTCGTCGGCCCATGCCCCGCCCGCCGACACCAGTCCCAGCACGGCGAAAGAAGCGGACGCCAGTCCTGAAAAGAGAGAGTATTTCTTTTTCATCATGGTCTCCTGTTTAGACAATGCAAACATCTTGCAGTGCTCCTATTTTAGTTCATTGAACCCGCCATGTCACCGACTATTTTGCCACGCGCGTGTTTCGCGGATCATCACGCAATTCCCGCCGCGCGGAATCCAGCTCAGCGGAGAGCGCTTCGTTATCCATTTGCAGAAAGACCAGCTTGCTCTCCGCGACGTTGAGCGCTTTCCTCAACTCCACCCGTTCTTCGTTGCTTTTTCGCAGTCGGGCAAGGAGTAGCTTGATGATCGCCTGCTGAAGCAGGCGATTGAACAGGGAATTCTCCTGGCGTGTGTTCTCACACGCAAGCTGTGCGCGGACGGTAAAGCACGCAACTTCGTTCCGCGCGGTTACGGTGGCGGAGCGCAATTCGCCGGTAACCGCGCCAAACTCGCCAAAGACATCCCCGGGATCGTCCATGACACAAAGATCCGCACCATCCAGCGAGACCGTGACCGCGCCATCGACGAGGACATACATGATGTCGCTGATTTCGCCCTCGCGGATGATGGATTGGCCCGCCGCGAAGTGGCGCAATTCGCCTCGCTCGAGCATGGTGCGGAGGTCATGACCGTGTGGATCGTGTTTACCCAGGAATTGCAGTATGGGCGAATTCGATAGCGCCTCAATCAGTGGTTCCCGGACTTGTGGGGACTTCTTCACGTGCAAGACTCCCTGTTAATGGCCTTATCATGCCATGAAGCAGCCTTTGGCTCAAGCCCGACTCCCAACAACAGAATGGCCGCCCTGCCTGCGGGAGGACGACCTGATATAACCCGGCTGATGATTGGGAGCGTTGCTCCGGCTAGTTGCCGAGCAGGCGAAGTGCGGATTGGGGTGTGACGTTCGATTGCACAAGGGTGGAAAGGCTACTGCGGAGGAGCAACTCGTTCCGGGTGCGTTCAACGGTGGCCTTGGCGAGATCGAGATCACGAATGGAGGATTCGGCCTCCTGCTGATTCAGTATGGCGGACTCGCGCTGCGCGATGGCGCTCTCAAAGCCGCTCTGCTGTGCGCCGATCTGCGCGCGGTTGTTCTCGATATTAAGCAGCGCCTCATCGGCGGCTTCCAAAGCGGCGGCGGCCCCTCCCGCCGTGCTGATATCCACGCCGTTCAATCCGAGCGACTGGGTATTGGAAGCGCTGATGCTAATCTGGTTGCCACTCTCGGTACCCAGATCAACGGTCGTATTTTGATTGAGGACGTTCTGCCCATTGAACTGGGTGTCTTCCGCAACGCTGTCGATCTGACCCAACAACTCCTGCACTTCCGCGTTGAGGGCCGCGCGATTATCATCGCTCAGCGTACCGTTCTGGGCCTGAAGGGACAGATCACGAATTCGCTGCACGGCATCCTGCTGGACCGAGAGGCCGCCTTCGGCGGTCTGGGCGAGATTGATACCGGACTGAAGGTTGTTGGCTTCGGCCTGACCTTGTCGAATCTGGGTATTGAAGCCCTCGGCGATGGCCAGACCGGCGGCATCGTCTGCGGCCCGATTAACGCGCCGCTGCGACGCCAGTTGCTCAAGAACCTTGGAAAGGGCGGAATTTGAGCGACGGGTCTGCCGACTGGCTTCAAGGGCGGATAGATTTGTATTAATATTGAGTCCCATGGGCACTTACCTCCGGCCACGCTCCCACCTCATCCCTAAGGTGTTGGCCTTGCTTTACTCACTATACCATATCTCGGGGCGGGTGCCAATGGCCCATGGGAGATTGGCGACAAATTCCATAAAAGCCCGAATGCAGAGCTAAATGTGCAGCAAAACCTTCATGACGCCGGGTTCCGCAGCCCGGGCCATGGCCTTGTCTGCGTCGATCAGGGAAAATACATCGGTAATAAGAGGCTGGACACCGATCGTGCCGAGGCTCAGGGCCTCGAGGGCGGGTCGAAAGGGGCCACAGCGGGAACCCAGTATGCGGATTTCATTGATGACGGGGCTGCTGAACTCCAGGGCCGTGGGATGGGCCACGGTGGTCTTCAAGATCACGGTACCTTCGGGACGGACCAGCTCCAGTGCACGAGAAAAGCCCAGGTGCGAGCCGGTAGCCTCGACGACGACATCCGCGCCTCGAACGATGGGTTCATCCATGAGGGCCGTCTTAATGCCGAGATCACTCAGGAGTTTGAGCTTCCACGGGTGCTTGCCCACGCAAACCAAGTTCTTGGTGTGGAGCCAAAGGACCTGGGCGACCAATTGGCCCAATTTCCCATCACCCAGCACGATCACGTGATCCGTGTCGTGGATCTCGATCTGCTCCAGGATGCGAAAAGCGGCAGCAGCAGGCTCGGCAAACACTGCAACATCGTCGCGAACCGACGCGGGCGCGATATGAAGGTTTTCTTCGGGCAGGGTCAGGAACTCTGCAAAGGCGCCGTCGCGATTGAGTATTCCGAGGACGGATCGGTTCAGGCAATGGTGAGGCATCTCCATCTGGCAGTACTGGCACTGGTGGCAGACGCAGTTGATCTCCCCCACCACCCGTTTGCCGACGAGATGGGCGTTTTCGGCTTGTTCCACCACGCCGACGAACTCATGGCCGAGGATACCGTTGAAGTTCATGTAGCCGCGGGCGAGCTCGAGGTCGGTATTGCAGATCCCGGCGGTGAGAACTTTGACCAGGGCCTCGCCGGGACCCGGCTGAGGATCGGGAACGTCCTTTACGCGCAGGCTTCCCTTTGACAAAACCAATGCCCGCATCTGGGATCCTCCTCGAACTGGGTAAAATTCACTAACCTGAGCGGTGTATTCAACACCACCGGTGCGGGAGATTCAAGTCCCTTGCGCCTTGGCCGACGTGGCGGTCCCGCGTCATCGTGGCGTATGATACGCAAAAAGTACGCAATACCACCCTCCGGGAGCTTGAAAACCTTGCGCAGATCCCCACGTTCTTCCGCCCTTTCCATTGCGCTGACCTTGCTGGCAGTGTGCTTGCCAGTCCAGAGTGGGGCGCTTTCCGTCACGGCGACGGTAGACAAACCCGAGATCGGCATGGGCGGCAGTGTAATCCTCACAACGAAGGTGCGCCCCGAAAGTGGGCGTGATCTCGCCGGGTACCGTGTTATCCCCTTCGTAAATGGAAAACGCTGGGGCGCTATTGAAGTGACGGACGACAAGGGGCAGGCCGTAAACCTACTGCCCCTCCCAAATCCCGGTCGGACCACCATCGAGGTGCTGGTCGAGGAACCGGTATCTCGTGGGCTCCAACCCCAGTGGATCTGGGGACCGCCCGCGCCGGAGAATTCCACACAATATTTTCAGCAGACCTTTGACTGGAAAGGTGACCCGGCATCCGCCGTGCTCTTTGTGGTTGCCGATGACGGCGCAACGGTCCATCTGAACGGCGAGGAACTGGGCACGGTTTCCGGCTGGGGTATGACGACGCGTTTTGAGAATCTCGCCGCCGAACTCACGGCGGAGGACAATGTTCTTTCCATTGAGGCACGATCCGCCAGCGGCCTTGCCGGTCTCCTGGTTCAACTGGAAGACCGAAACACACCGGGTGCGGCCGTGGTGGTGAGTGATGCCACGTGGGATCGATTCGACCGGGCACCCTACGGCTGGCCGTTTGCCGCCGAAGAGGACGCGCAGCATGTTCACGTCCTGTCGGGCGTGGAGTGGAGTCCCTGGCGGGCGCAGATGGAGGATTGGCCCGGCCTGAACAACCGCAGCTATGAGATCGCGGGAACGCCGCTGCCCCTCAGTCTGTACGGACTCAACCTTTCGGCACCAGTGACGGTCGATGTGTTCCGGCGCGCGCTGGTGCGTCCGGTGGGCGACCCCGATCGACGGGTCGGCATCCAGTTTGAACCATGGTTTACGCCCCGAAACGCCAACTGGAGCTCCACACCGGCGGTACCACTTACGGGCTTGTACTGGTCCTGGAATCCCGATGTGACCCGTCAACAGATGATTTGGCTGATCGAATCGGGTATCGATTTCCTCGTGGTGGACTGGACAAACCATCTTTGGGACAAGGCCCATTGGGATGAGCGGGACGACCACACGAACGAGATCATTCACGCCACGACGATGCTGTTGGAAACGTTGGCCACCCTGCGCGACGAGGGGAATCCGGTACCCACGGTCGTCCTGTATGGCGGGCTGAACAACGGCCCGGCCACGACAATTGCGGCGGTGAACGAAGCCATGGCGTGGATTCACCACACCTATGTCCGGAACCCGCGATTCACGGGGCTTTTCGAACTGTACCAGGACAAACCCCTCTTCCTCGCCCACAGCGGCGGCGGACCGAACTGGAAAGACACTTCGGGCGCGTCCCGCCTCGATGAAAGCCATTTCACGGTGCGCTATCAATCGTTCATGCATGAATTCAATGACCACGCCGACCATGGATTCTGGTCGTGGATGGACGCCACGTTGACCCCGGTGCCGACGCTCTTCGAAGGGGAGCCGGAAGGGCTGACGGTATCCTCTGCGTTTTTCGCGGGCACCGGTTGGAAGGGCGAGGGGGCCTTTGGCCGCAAAGGGGGCTGGACCCTGACGGAAAGCTTCAAGACGGCGCTCCAACACCGTCCCCGCTTCCTCCAGATCCACCAGTTTCAGGAATTTGCCGGCCAGTGGGA
Organism: Candidatus Hydrogenedentales bacterium; assembly: GCA_041859365.1. Classification (GTDB taxonomy): domain Bacteria; phylum Hydrogenedentota; class Hydrogenedentia; order Hydrogenedentales; family JAEUWI01; genus JAEUWI01. The sequence goes on along the minus strand of JBHEKR010000448.1, from coordinate 11,903 downwards.
AGGCGGTGGCTATGGTCCCGCCCGAGACATGTATGTGGACTCGTACAGTGTCGAGCTGAGCGACGACATTGAACCGGTGAGCCTGACGGCCCATGCCTATCGCGGCGAGGGCGGCTGGGGCTTTCTCTATCTGAACCTCTTGCGCGCACTGGTCGATTGCTATCATCAGCCCACGCCGGAAACCACCGTGGTCGCCCTCGATCAGCCCGGCAACGGTCAGCGTGTCAGCGGCCCAACCCTGCCACTGCGGTGGACCTGGGTAGGCAAGGCGCCGTCCGGCTTCGAGCTTACCGTCAACGGCAAGAAACAATCCTTTCCCGCAGAGACACTGGAAACGAGCGTCGATCTTGGCGCACTGCCCGTCGGACCGATCGAAATTGTGCTGACGGCGCTGGACACGCAGGCCCGCTACGCTTTGTCCCACACGGAGGCGTCGCTTCCCTCGGAAACGCTACCGCCAGCCACCGTTTCGACGATGCTGCTCCATGCACCGTGAAGGCGCGTCTCAGGGCACTTTGTGGATCTCCATGGCTTCCGCCGCCTCGGCAAAAACAAGCGGGTCATAGGGCAATTGCAGCCCCTTCCACGTGGACACGGGAATCCGCCACAGGGTGTAGTCCGCGTGGAACCGCATGGGGAGACGCCGTGGTATGGCCGCGGCAATGGCCACCAGCGCATCCTCCCCTTCCCAGGCGAAATCGATGACTTCGCCCGGCAGCGAAATGTACACGGGTTCGCTTTCACCCGGACTCATGCCGCGCAAGAGCCCGGCGGGATCCACCCACGCCACTCGGCCCCCTTCTTCGCTGATCTTCGCCTGCGCGATGGGATAGTTTCGATGAAGCAACGTGGTTACGGCTGGAGTGTCCGGTGTCACGGAGACCAGCCCGCCGCTCTCTTCGAAGTAGATGATTTCATTGCTCCCGCCGCGCCAGCGCAGGTTTCCCGAGAGGCGAACATTTTCCCGCACTATCTTGAGTGACTGGGTTCCGGCTTCCCACGTGACCAGCACCCCATCCTCCGTCAAATAGGCCAGACGATCACTTTCCCCCTGGAGGTCCGAGTAACCCGCCCGTGGCCGGGGCAGCAACTCACCATCCGAGGAAGGGAGCGCGTCGGCGGTATCAATCCTTCCATCGCGCCAGAGGAGCGGGCCCGCCTTGGTCCAGCCCAGAAATACGGAATCCTTCTCGTCGAGGGGGTGCCACTGACTATCTCTCCAGAGGCCAACCGAATCGCGCCGCTGTACGGCCAGTTGCTGGCCCGCGGGCTCCCAGGCCAGGTCCACGGGCATGGCGCCCGCCATCTCAATGACGCCTTCGGGAGTGCGCCCGACCAGGGGAAACAGGTAGAGCCGGTGCGACCGTTCACTGCCCCATTCGGACTGGCTGACGAGTGCGATTCGTCCGCTTCTGGAAACACTCAGCGCGAGGGGCCACTGGGTTGAGGGCCAGGCGTTATTGGTGCGTCGCATATCCGCGACGGAGAACTCCGGGTCCAGTACGATCCGCTTGAGCGGGCCACTTAAGGGGAAGCTCAGTGTGTCGCCGTGCATGCCCGGTTCAATCGTCTGAACCTGGTATCCATCTTCCATAATCAACCCGAGCTCGATGGGCACGTAAGCGGGAATGTCACCCACGTTTTCCACGGTTACATGAACCCTTCCACCCTCCTGGGTGACGCCCGCGATGGCGTAATCCAGCGCGCCGGGCCGGTCAAACCAGACGCGAACGAGCTCGTCGAGCGGTTTTTCGGAAGCCAGCGTCATCTCGTGCAACAGTGCTGCATAGGAAACGGTGCTGTATCGATGGACGGACATAAAATTTCGGCAGGCCCGTGCAAAAGCGTCGGCGCCGATGTATTCGGCAAGCATGGCGGCCGTGTAGGGTCCGCGCACCGTGAAGAGGCGTTCGTCCAAGGTGTCGGCTGGGAGCAGGTGCCGCTCAAGGTTGTAGGCCTTCATCGGTCCCGGGATCTCGGGCGGGCAATAGAGCGATTCCTGATGGCGGAGATAGGCCCGGCGTCCCTTCAGCGTGCGCAATGCCTGCCAGGCACTGTACTCGGAGAGACTGGTCATCAACCACTCCCCCGCTTCCGGGCGGTTGCTGAACCAGCGACCGGAGACCGTCTCGCCCCACCAGTTTCGCGCGACCTGGTGCGCCAGTACCACAAAAGATGCGTCGCCATTCTGGAGCTGGGCCGGGTTGCACAGCAGCGTGGCCCCCCCCAGATGTCCCGCGCCTTCAATTCCATCGCTGAGAATAAGGTTCAGTTGATTGAAGCCATCGGGGCCCAACTGGGCGAGAAAATAGTTGTAGGAATCCCCCAGATCGGCCAGCCAGGCGTCGGCGCGGGCGGCGTTGAGCGAACGTCCATAGATGTTGCACCGGATGCTGCCTTGGACACGGGAAATCTTCTGATAGCGGCCTGCGGCAAACCCGGTGGCCAGGATGGGTCGACTTTCCTCCCAGCGGACGGTGCGTCGACCTTCCTGAACTTGATTGTCAAGCAGGTTGCCGCTCCAGGCGACTTCAAAATCCTCCGGCACCGTAGCCGCCACGGAAAGGGTGGAAAAGCTTTTCAGATCCACGGGGTACCAGAACTGGAGTCGGTCCGCGACGAACTCTCGCTCGGTCGTTATCAGGGGGGAAGGATTACCAGGCTTCAGCGTGCCGCTGTACGTGACAACCAATTCATGGGCTTCGGTACTTTCGGGAAGCTGGACCAGAACACGCTCTTCGTGGCGCCGGAAGGAAAGGGATTGACCGGCGCAGGCGATTTTGTCCACATCGAGGCCCCGATTCAAGAGGAGCACGAGTTGGCTTCCATCACCCCCGGCTGCGGAAACGCCCAGGGTGGCCTCTCCTTCGAGCGCGCCATCGACTGGATGAATATCCACACGCACGACCGTGCTGGCAATAACCTGGGAACCGGTGAGCGTTTCCATTTGCTCCCAGGCAATCCCGCCCTGCCACAACAACAGGACGCCGGAATACAGCGAGCGCGCACCCAGGTAGCCGCCAGCCATGCAGGCCGCGAAAGCCAGGAAAGCGAAGAGCCACGAGAATCGGCGCCCCTTCAACATGTCATCACACGGGCCGGTTGTAAATCACGGTGGGTCCAGCGTAGGGGTCGAAGACCGTTATGCCCGCCTCATTGAACACGGCGGTGACGGGCGCTCCCTTACCGGCTTCGATGTAGGTCTGGTTCCGGCGGATTACTTCACGCGCGGCATCGACGATGAGCACAGAGAGACGAGCTTCCGTGGCGTTGGGATAGCCCTTCTCCACGTCCGCCAGCGACTTCCCGAGGAACTTCATCTCGGCGACCTTCTCGATACAGACCACGAGGCTGTCCACGCCGTAGCCCACATAGGCCAGGCTTCCGTCTTCCCGGGTGACATCGCGGGTGAAGTGGCTGTTCATGGTCTGTGTGCCGCGCTCTGTTGTGCAGAAACGCAGACCGCGGTACTGGCTGTCGGACTCCACCATGCCGTGCGTGCCGAAGAGCTGACTCTCCTGATTCACGGGCGCTTCGAACTTGTCCGGAACGATCCAGTTGTTGATGAAGTCGATGCTCATGCCGTTATCGAACTGTACCTTGACCTGGACCGCGTCGAAGGCGTCCATGCCGTGTTCGTTGCGCAGTTTCTTTTTCTGGCCCACCGCGTGCAGGGATACCGGCTTCACGCCGAAATAGGCGATATAGAGGTCGGTCCAGTGGCAGCCGACATAGCTGAAGGGGTCGCTCTTGGCGGCCCAATTCTTAAAGACCTCGGTGGAAACTTCGAGGGGCTCCTCCAGCACGGCGCGACCATAGAGTGGCTCGCCGATGCACTGGGAGATCTTGTCGCGAATGCTCAGGTGATCGGGGTCATAGCGCTTGTGCATGTCGACGCCGACAAGGCGGCCGGCCTTCCTTGAAGCCTCGATGATTGCATCGGCCTCCTCGGCCAACAGGGTCATTGGCTTTTCGGTGATAACGTGGACACCGCGCTCCAGGGCCGCAAGGATGGGGGCGGCATGGAGATGGTCCGGAGTGGCCACGGCGAGAATATCGAGATCGGGATGGGCTTCGAGTAAATCAATCCAGGGGGTATCGCCATGGTAGGTGGCGAAGTTCATCCCCCGCTTACCGTACTCCTCCAGTTTCCGGGCGCAGGATCCCGGCGTATTGGTGGCCAAGGCCACGAAATCGACCTGGATGTCGCCGAGGGCTCGGGCCATATTGTCCAAACCAAGCCGCCCCAGCCAGGGCAGGATTCCATTCTGCTGCAGCTGGCAGTAGGTGCGCAGGTGGACGTCGCCACCAAACATGCCCGCGCCAACCAACCCGACTTTCAGAACTCTACTCATTCAACCCATCCTCAATCGTATGAAGCATCTCAATTCCATTGTGCGTGTGCCGCGATCTTTCCTGCATTCAACTTGGCGCGGGCACGGGCGTATCCGCGTCGGGCGCGGGTGCCGGCTCCGGCGAAGGCACGGGGACATCGGGCTTTGAAGGAAGGGGTACGGAAGGCGTGAGTGGTTCCGCGGGAACCGGCGGGGTTGGTATATCGACGAGTTCCACGCGAATCAGTTTCTGGGCATCGCTCACAACGCCCGCGATGACTTCTCTACGCTTTCCTTCAACCACCTGTTCGCGAAGGACCTCCCGCGCGGACTCGATGGGCACGGTACCCGGCTCGTTTTCCGAGAGAATGGTGAGGACATACCAGCCCATCACGCTCCGAACCGGCGTGGAGACGTCGCCAATCTTCAAGGCGTTCATGGCGGTCTCCAACTCGGGATAAAAACTGCCGAACTTCATTTCCCGAAGCACCCCGCCCCGTGGCGCGGTCGAGGGATCTTCAGAAAGCTCCCTCGCAACCGCCTCGAAGGACTCGCCGGCAACAACCCGCGCCCGGGCGGCGTTGGCCCGCTCTTCGGCGCCGCGCCAGTCTTCGTCCGCACCGCCTTTGGCCCTGAACAACATCACGGCGATGTCGCGGGTCTTGTCTTTTCTGCTCATCTTGCCCTCGGCCTTGAGGGCCTCGTAGGCCTTGGTGATCTCCTCGTCAGTCGCGGTCAATTCGCCCGTCTTTTGATCAACGAAGTTTTTCACCCGCAAACGGGAGCGGACATTTTCACGCAGGTCCGCCTCGGTCATGTTCAGTCGCTTGAGGTAGCCCTGGTAGGCCTCTTCGCTATCGAAGACTCCCTTGCGCTCCTGGAATTCCTTCTCCAATTCCTCCTCCGACACCGCGGTACCCGCATTTCTCGCGACCATGCCCAGAATGCGACTGTTGATGACTTCGGTAAGGAGCGCGCGGCGGAAGCGAAGATCGGGGTTCACCTTCTGGCCCGTGGTCTGCTCAATCTGCCGCAGCTTAAACTGAACATCCCGGGCAAATTCCCCGGCCGTTATGACTTCATCACCGACGTAGGCGATTACCTGGGCGGCCTGCTCCGGAGTCATGTCCTGTCCCTGCGCTGGCGAGGCGACCGCCAGACCCACCAACGTCGCCGCTACGACTGCTTTGATGAACTTGCTCATGGGGTGTGCTTCCCTGCGCGCCGGAGCGCGTCTGTTTACGATTCTGCTGCTGCCTCGGGCCGGCTCTCTGGTGGACGGGCCTGTCATCGCCCCTGCCGCTCTACTGGAGCTTGACCACCTTGCCGGTCTTTGCGGACTTGTAGATCGCCTCGATCAGGGCCACCGCGAGGCGTCCCTCGCGGCCCTGGATGGCGGGCTGACGACCGGTCTGAATCGCCTTGGTAAAGTCGTCAATCTGGCGGCGGTGGCCCTCGATCTTGAGGCTGCTCAGAGGATCAGAGGCGCCGGAGCCCAATGCGGAATCACCCGCCATGGCCGCTTCGATCTTCTTGTCCACGGGCTTCGACTTGCTGAATTTCCAGGATACGATCTTGCCGTCTTCCATGGCGGCGCTGCCCTCGGTGCCGTGGAGCTCCAAGCGCGCGGGGTGGCCGGGGTAGATGGCCGTGCTGCCTTCGATGACCCCCTGGGCCCCGCTTTCAAACTCGAGTATGGCCGTGCCGAGATCTTCCACTTCCAGGCGCTCGTGGGCCACAAGGGCCGTGCGCGCGAAAACGGACTTCACCGGCCCCATGAACCACTGGAGCAAATCGATGTAATGAATGCCCTGATTCATCAGCGCGCCGCCGCCATCAAGCTTCCAGGTGCCGCGCCACGCCCCGCTGTCGTAGTAGGCCTGGGAGCGAAACCACTTGATGTAGGCGTCGCCCAGCACCAGCTTGCCGAATCGTCCCTGGTCGAGGGCAGTGCGGATCTGCTCCGCGCCCTCGGCAAAGCGACTCTGAAAGATGCAGCCAAGATTCACGCCCGCGGCGTCCGCAGCCTTGATGATGGTGTCGATGCGCTTCGTGGTGACGTCGAGGGGCTTTTCCGAGAGAATATGTTTGCCCGCCTTCGCGATGTCCACGGCAATCTCCGCGCGCATGCCGCTGGGCACGCAAAGGGACACCGCCTGGATATCGGGGCGCTTGAGCATTTCCTTGTAGTTGTCGAAAGCGGCCGCCCCGTACTGTCCCGCCAGCGCCTGCGCCGTCTCCATCCGCACATCGGCCACGCCCACGAGTTTCGCGCCGCGCACCTCGGCAATCGCCGCCGCATGAATCGGCCCAATATTGCCGCAACCGATAATTCCGTACCCTACCGTAGCCATGAGTTCTCCTTTGCAAACGGGGTTAAGATTCGGAGTATCCCACATGGAAATAAGGCAGTTGATAGTTGACAATTGACAATGGACAATTGACAGTTGACAATGGAAATTGGGTTTGGAGAATCTGGGGATCAGATTGATACGACAGATTGAACGTATCCTGCTTGAGATGCGGTCTTTGCCCTTGGTGGTGTTTCTATTTCTCGAGATCAACGGCGGTGTCTAACGCTGGCCATCATTGTCAATTGTCCGTTGTCAATTGCTACCGCAGCGGTTTCGTGACCGCCTTCGCCGTACCGGACACCACCTTGCCTGCGGTTTTCACGACCCCGCCGGCCGTCTTCCCGATAGCTTTGGGTACGGCGCAACCGCCGAGGCCGAGGGTACCCGCCAACACGATGATGAGCGCGAATCGAATCTGAGTTCTCACGGCAGGGTCTCCTGCGGGTTAGGGACATCGGACCGCGTGAACTTGCTCCACCAATTTCAATACCCGTTCGAAGGGAGTTTCCCGCAGCAGTCCATGGCTCAGGTTGAAGAGGTGGCCACGGTGCTCCCCAGCGAGGACACAGTCTTCCACGGCGGCCGCGATATCTTCTTCGCTCCCATAGGCCAGCAGGTGATTGTCGACGTTGCCCTGAAAGACGCGATCGGCGCCGAGTTGGGCTCGGGCATCGCGCAGGTGAATCGTCGAGGGCAGGCTGATGACGTCCGCCCCGCCCGCATCGAGGTCTTCCAGCGAATTCCACTCCCGCGCGAAGTTGATGGTGGGCACGACACCCTTAAGGGCGGCAAAGATCCGCTGCTGATAGGGCAGGGCAAACTCATGGTATTGCTCCGGCGTCAGCAGGAAGGCCGCGGATTCGAAAAGTTGCACCGCAGCAACCCCGCAACGGGCCTGATACTTCAGGTACGCGATAGTCATCTCGGTGATGCGCTCCAGCAGGCGATGGAGCGCCTCGGGCTGTTCCGTCATGAAGCGCATGGCCCGCGAGGCCGTCTCGCCAAAGCTTTTGCCCTCCAGAATAAACACCGCGAGGGTCAGGGGAGATCCCGCGAAGCCCAACACGGGTAGCTCGCCATCAAGCTGGTCAAAAATCGATTCGAAAGTGTACTGCACGAAAGGCAGTTCCGCCTCCACGTCGTAAACATGCAGCCGGTCCACGTCCTCGACGCTGGACACCTTGTCCACCAGCTTGGGACCGGGCGCAAAGACAAAATGGGCGCCCATGGGCGTCAGTGGCGTGAGAATATCCTGAAAATAGATGAGCGCGTCCACCCCGAAGCGCTTGGGAAGCAAGGTGATTTCCGTGGCATAGGCCGGATGGCGAAACAAGTCCTCCAGCGGCAGCGCCGCTTCCTCTTTCAACGCAAGATACGCCGGGTCGGTACGCCCCGCCTGCCGCATCATCCAGATGGGCGTATAAGGAGTCTTCTCGCCCCGAAGGGCCCGGATAAACGTGTCATTCTGCAAATTCTGGATCATTCCAACTCTCGCGCCCGCAATCAGGTCCATGTTCTGCCGCATGGTGCCGCAAGGATACTACGACAGGGCGGCGGATGTATAGCGCGGACGAGGACTGCCTCCACCTGGCCCGTGACGGAGAGCGTGGAATCACGTCGCAGGCACAACTGGTAGCTGCTCTGGAAATACCCCACACACTCGTTACCACGGTCCTCCGTGGGAACGAGCGCCGGGGGTATACTCAATCATCGGACTCTGGGCCATTTTCCCCTTCCGACATGGGATAGCGCTCCGCCATCCACGTCCGCCAATGGGGCTCCCACTTGCTCGCCGCCTCTTCCGCGCGCTTGCCGTAGAGGAAGAAATCGAGTATGAGGTATACCGCGCCGCCCATGGGCATGGCGAAGGTGGAGAGGATGCCCGCGCAGGGCTCGTCGAGACGGATGAGGGCGGCGTGGTGGTGTGCGCCATCACCGGTCTTTTTCACGCGTCCGATGAGGGGCGGCATTCCGCCGGGGGCTTGGCAGAGACCGCCAACGGTGCATTCTTTGAGGCCAATTGCTTTGGTGAAATAGGCCCAGGCCTGGGCGGGGTCGCCACCGGTCGCGCCCATGATGCGAAAGGCGCGACAAGGCTGGTTGCGGAAATCCAGCAGGCTGAGCCGCAGAATCTGGAAGAACCAGGGCCAGCCGCTTTCCCAGCCTTGAAGCTGGTTGTTCCACTCGTCGCCAGCGGCGAAGAGGCTGTGGACCACACGGACGGTGCAGGTGCTGCCGGAGCGCGCCTCCACGATCCATTCGGTGGCGATTTCGGGCGCATCGGGACCGAGATCCTTACTGGTGGCTGCGAAGCGATGGGGCGGACTCCATTCGGTAATGTCGGCGACGGAGTCCATGCTGTTGCCGGGGCCGAAGTGTGAGACGACTTTCGTGGGCGTGCCGTCTTCGCCGGTTTCGAACTCGGTGGGCACGAACCACGACGAAACGCCGGGGCCGGTGGCGATGGCCTGCCAGACTTCCTCGGGCGTGCCAGGCACTTCTATTTCCACTTCCACCCAGCGGCGGCCGGTGTGGTCTTTTTCGAGGGTCATGAGGTTACTCCTGCTTTGTTACTGGCTCGGGCGCGAGTGCATTGTCATCCTCAATAGGTCGCCTAATCGGGAGCGCGGGTTTTCATACCCGCGTTTCGTGCGACGAAGTCGCACGAAGAACACGGACTGGGAAGTCCGTGCTCCCGCTTAAGAGAACAATTCCACGAACCACGCCTCCCAACGACCCTGCTCCGCGCTGGCCATCACGCTGGCCTCTTCGCCGTAGAAGTAAAAACTCGCGGAGGCCAGCACCTCCCCGCCCCAGGTGTAGGCGCCCATAGTCACGAAGCCAGGGCCGGGCCTGTCGAGTCGGAGCATGGCCTGGTGGGGACACTGCGCCGTGCCGAGCTGCATCACACTGCCGCCGAGGCGCACCGTTGCGGAGACTAGCGATTGAAAGGGCTGATCGATCTCCAATCCCTCCAGCCCAAAGGCCGCCTGTAACCGTACCCAGGTTTGCGGCTCTGGCTCCGAGGACTTCGCCATCAGGCGCACGGAAGTGCAGGGCAAATTGCGATAGTGCGTCATGTACTCTTGGAGGATGACGAAGAAGGGCGGCCAGCCGTTCTCCATGGATTCGAGCTGATCGTCCCAGTCTTCACCGCTGGCAAAGAGGCTGTGCACCATCCGCATGACGCACACGCCGCCCTCCTTCGCTTCGATGCGGACTTCTGTGGCGAGGGGTGGGGCGCCTTCCATCCAGTCCCGTTCTTCATAGGCGAGCCGGTGGGGTGGCGACCAGTCCGTAATCTGCCCGGAACTCACCATGTCCGGACCGAGCTCAAAGGTGATCATGCCGCCTGCTTGCCCCTCGACCGTCGTCGGCGTGAACCAGCATGAGATGCCGGGCCCTGTGGCGATGGCGGCCCAGACTTCTTCGGGCGTGCCGGGCACTTCCACGTTCATTTCTACATAGCGCGAGCCGTCGTCACTTTTTCTAACGGACATCAGGAGGACTCCTCTGAGTTTTCATGGGGCAGCGGATGGGCCAACACCAGCAAGCGGTGCGGTCGCCCCCCCGGCGCCGTTTCATCGTGATACTTCGCCGCCAGCGTCGCAACGGCGCTGACCAGTTCCTTGCTGAAGGCCGCGCGATCGGCGGCGGACCGAAAACGAATCTCCGTGTCCAGCGAGAGCGTGGGCAGTCGCTTTCCTGTGTCCCGCGCGGCGCGCACGAGCCCGGCCACTTCGCGAATTACGCGCGCGGCCAGGGCCACAAGGTAACTCGCCGAAAGGCGATCCGCCGTGCGCACCGGATCGGCCCCGGCGGCTCCCAGGGCGGCCGGCGAAACGACATACTGCGAAGCGGTCGCCACCAGCAGGCGCTCGGTCAAGCCGCCCCACTTCTTCTGGCTCGCCGCCTCCACCAGGCCATGGGCCTGGAGCGCATTCAGGTGATAGTTCACCTTTTGCCGGGTCAAACCCACCCTGGCCGCCAAGGTCGCTGCCGAAGCGGGCTCCGCCAACTCCGAAAGCAGACGGCTTCGCACCGGGTCGAGGGCCACCGCAGCCGCCTGTGGATTTTCGATGATTTCGAGGGCAAGCATAGCCTGATTCTATGCATTGACAAGTTTTCCTGTCAACGATTTCGAAGGGCAACCACAAAAGGGGGGTTGACAATTAGTAACCATTGGGTTACCTTCTAGGTAACCCAATGGTTACCCAAGGAGCCGCCGATGTCCGCACTCGAAATTCAAGAACACGATTTGGTCTTCAAGGCCCTCGCCGATCCCACGCGCCGGCGGATTCTCGGTCTGCTGCGCGGAGGCTCCCGCAACGTCAACGAAATCGCGCAGGACTTTCAGACCAGCCGCCCGGCCATCTCAAAACATCTGCGCCTGCTCCGGGCCGCGGGCCTGATCCACACCCGCAAACAGGGCACGGCGAACTTCTGTGAGCTGAACAGCACGCCGCTGCGCGTGGTCGACGAATGGCTTCGTGACTACGATATTTACTGGGATGACACGCTTAGCAACCTGAAACACTACGTAGAGGAACAACCATGAACACCTGTGAGACGCAACTTGTCATTGAGAAAGAAATCCAGATCGCCGCATCTGCCGAGCGCATCTTCGCAGCGCTCAGTGAGCCCGCACAGCGCACCCAGTGGTGGGGCGTGAAGGGCAAGTTTGAAGTGACACACATGGAGTCCGATTTGCGGCCTGGCGGCGCATGGCGCATGGTCGGCGTGTCGATGGGTGAACATCCCTTCTCAATACAAGGCATCTACAAGGAGGTCGAGCCGCCAAAACTGCTGGAATTTACCTGGCGAAAGGATGACGAAACGCAGGAAACCCTCGTTCGCTTCGTTCTCGAGGAAAAGGGCGACAGCACGCTGGTGCGTCTGACCCACAGCGGCTTCAGCGACGCCCAGTCGCGTGATGGCTACCAGGGATGGCCATGGCTCCTGTCAATGCTGCAGGCCCACGTCGAAGGCGAATCATTCGAACCGTCCGCCTGAGCGATTGAAATTGCCTGTGGCGAGGCGTCGTAAAAACTTGATGCCCCCCGCCGAAACATACTATACTTGGTCACCTTCGGGGTGTAGCGCAGTCCGGTAGCGCACTACGTTCGGGACGTAGGGGCCGGAGGTTCAAATCCTCTCACCCCGACCATTTTCTCGAAGGACACCGCGTCTGATTTCGGTCAGACGCGGTTTTTTT
>JBHEKR010000094.1:0-30203 GCA_041859365.1 Candidatus Hydrogenedentales bacterium | reverse complement strand
CGATACCGACATCGGCGGGCGCATCGAAGGGAATATAACGGTTGAAGGGCGCCTGAATCTCGGACCGAGCGCCCTCATTTCCGGCAATATCCGGGCGGGCTCCTGCAAAATTGAAGGCCTCGTTGAGGGCAAGGTCGAGTGCACCGAAGAATTGGAACTCGGACCGACCGGGCGGCTGAATGCCGACATTCTCGCCGGCAAGCGAATATATCTCGCGGGCCAGGTGTATGGGAATGTGACGACCCCCGGGATGTTGCGCCTGGCCGCCACCTCTCGGGTCGAAGGTGATATTAGAACGAGAAGTATCATGGTGGAGGAAGGTGCGACGTTGAATGGCCAGTGCACGATGCGGGCGCCTTCTCAACAGCAACCGCAGCAACCACAAAAGAAGTAGGTAGTACCGACGATGATTTACGATATGCCTGGACTGATGATCATGGTGATAACCGGCGCGCTGTGCATGTGGGCACAGTGGCGGGTGAAATCAGCCTACACCAGAAATGCCCAGATCCCCACCCGATCCGGCATGACCGGCGCGGAGATAGCCCGGCACATGATGCGCCAGGAAAACATCAACGACGTTGATCTGGAAGTAATCCCCGGCGAGTTGACGGACCACTACGACCCACGCGCCAAGGTGGTGCGCCTCTCCGAAGCCGTCTACAACGGGAACAGCATTGCCGCGCTTGGTATCGCGGCTCATGAGGTGGGCCACGTCATCCAGCATGCCCATGGCTATGCCCCCATGCACCTGCGCTCCATCGTGTATCCCGTGGCGAGTATCGGCAGCGGACTCGGTCCGTATCTGGTCCTCGCGGGTTTTTTCATGCATTTTTCGCCGCTGCTCTGGGCCGGTGTTTTCCTCTTCGCCGCCGCGACCGCCTTCACGTTGGTCACGTTGCCGGTGGAATTCAACGCCAGCAGCCGGGCGCTCCACGCGCTCGAATACGGCAATATTCTGCTGCCCGATGAGATGAAGGGGGCTCGTCAAGTGCTCAATGCCGCCGCCCTCACTTATGTCGCCGCCGCGGTAACCTCAGTCCTTTGGCTCCTTCACTATGTCATGATGGCGAACAGCCAGGATCGCGATTAAAGGAGTACTATGGCGCGGGGCTACGGGCAAATTGAAGCGAGTTGCCTGATCTTGACCATCGCACTGGCGGCTACGGCCGCCAGTGTCTTTTGCGTTCGCGCCCACGCCGCCCCCGCCGAAGGCGAGTTGGTGTTACGCATGCTCGGCAGCGCGGAGGGGACTGGCTTTGCCGCCCGGCACGCCGCCATCCAGGATGCCCGGGAAGATGTTATCTGGGAGATCCTCAAGACCAAGATTGCCTCGGGGGATCTGCGCCCTTTTCGCAGCATGGTCCGAAGCGCGGACAAGTACATCACCCGCGTCGTGGAGTTGCACCTCGATTCCGAAGGGGGGCAGACCCGCGTGGAGATTGACGCCTACGTGGATATCCAGGCCGTGGAGCACGACCTCGCCACCTTGATGCTGCCCCGCCTCGCCACCCCGCCCACCGTGACCTGCCTGATCGCTCTCGAAGATGACAAAGGGGAACTCTACCTTGAAGAACCGGGTCTGGCCGAAAGTACCCTGGCCGAAGGACTTAAGAATCTGGGACTTGTGCCCAGCACCCATCTCGAAACCGCCGCGCAGTTCAGTCCCGATCACTTGCGAGCGGCCCTCACCGGGGATCTGGAGAAGGCGGCCGCCTACGCGAAGGAATCGCTGGCCGATGCCGTCGTGATCGGTATCATCTCGACCGAGCGCGGACCCGATCTGGACAATGCGGGCACAGCCAAGACACGGGTCACCCTGGACGCCCGCATCTTCCGGGGGAGCGATGGGGATCTACTGGAGGCTTTTGCACGTTCCGCGGCGATAACCGGCAATGACCCGGTGGCCTGCCAGGAAGAGGCGATCAGGGATTCCGCCCAGAAAATGCTGGGCGACATTACCGTGGCCACCGTGCTCTCCGTGCTGAGTAGCCAGAAGCGCGACGAAGTGCTGATAACCCTTCATAATCCAGGCACCCGGAGCCGCGTGGAAGCCTTCATGAGCCTCCTCGATCAGGACACCGCAGTCAACTCGATTGAGGAGTCCTTCTTCTCCGAACGGCTCGCCCGTCTGCGCGTGGGCTACGACGGGCCCATGGCCTACATCGTGGACAAACTCAGTAGCCACAGCTACGAGAACTGTACGGTGGAAGTCCAGAATGTCATCGGGCGGGAGATGAACCTGCTCATGGTGCCGGTGAAGGGTGCGGCGGAATAAGATGACTCGCGGGATTTGGTAATTTGTGATCGTTCTTGGCCGGGATGAAGCTACGTCCTGATCTGGACTAAGCTCGGGGCATAGCGAGGAGCGCTTTCCAACAGGTCCTCAGAGAAAAGAGTCGAACAGCCATTCTCTTCTTGCCCGGCAAGCTCCAAACTTGTGTGACCCTCCCGGAATCTGATCGCCACAACGGGCTACTCGGGCGCGTCACTCTCTTATCAGCGTGTGTCTGTGGGTAGATCTATTCTCAGAACGTAAAAAAAGCAACACTCGCTACAGGGTTACTGCTTGGGTGCTTCCCGCCTCGATCCCCAATGTTCAATCTCGTAATCGTGTCCTGCCGGATGGAGCAGTTCACCCCGCGTTTCCAACGCCGCCACCGCGTCCGGATCGGGGTACAACTCGTTCCAGTACCGAAGTCCTACCCCCTCGGTAACCAGCGGCAAGGTCACTGGCGTTCCGAGTACAAAATGCTTCAGCGCCGCCTCGGCTTCGTTATAGCCGAAGTGCGCCCGAATCGGCGCACTGCCGGAAAAGCGGGGATTGATCTCGAAGCACACTGGTCCATTGGCGGTCAGGCGCAACTGAACGTTGCAGGGGCCCAGGGGCTTTAGCGCCGACACGATAGCCTCGGCCACAGCGCGCACCTCGCTGAATTCTCCCAGCACGGCACGGTAGGTCGTGCCCGCCAGCAGTTCCCGCCGCATGCAGCAACTGGGCGCGAGCGTCCCATCCCGATCCATGAAACACCCCACGGTGTACTCTTCCTCTTCGGTGCCCACGTGCGCCTGAAGGAGGTAATCCCGTTTACGGCACGCGTAGGTCAGGTCCTCTTCGTTCTCCACCTTGATAAGTCCGCGCGAACCGCCGCCACATCGGGGCTTGGCGACGAGCGGATAGCCGTTCGCCATCAACAGACGCATCACATCGTCCGGGGCCTCGGCGGGGGCAAAGGCGGGGTGGGGGAGTCCCCGCCCGGCGAGCCATTCACAGGTCTTCAACTTGTCATCCCCGATCTCCATCACCTCGCGGTCGCTCACCAGGCAGAATGCGCCGCTTTCCTGCTCGATATATGCGCGATGGCGGGCCAGAGTTATGAGCACGGCTTCCGCGCCGCTGAAGATCGCATCCACCGATTCTCGCCGACAGATCTCCAACAGCCATGGCAGAAAATCCGGGGAATTGGCCCAGGGAGAAACATAGGCGCGATCCACGGTAAAGAGCCCCATCTGGAGCGCGCTGATATCCGCACCAATAATCCGACAGACACGGCGGGAATGGGCCAATGCCTTCAGAATGCCCTGGCTCACATTGCCCCCAACGGCGAGCACCAGTACGGTCAGCGGGCGCGCATCGATCACTCCAGCTCCTCCTGGACGACGAAATAGGGCTTGGCCTGCACCTCGATATAGATGCGGCCGATGTACTCGCACATCAGGCCCGTGGCCACCATCTGGCAACCGGAAAGAAAGAAGAAAATGGCCACCACCGTTCCCATGTGATTGATATCGCCCTGGGCGATACGCACGTAGGCCACCCAGAGGCTCATGCAGAAGCCGATCATGGCAAAGATCCAGCCCATGAGACCAATGAACTGGAGTGGGGCCGCCGTGATACTCGTAATCAGGTCGAAGGCCGTCCGGATAAGTGTCAGCACGCTGTACTTGCTCTCGCCGTGGCCCCGCTGGTCGTGGCGCACTTCGATCTCCGCGACCCGACCACCGAGTGCCGCCGCATCCACGGGAAGATAGCGGCAACGATGGGAAAGGGCGAGCATATGGTCCACCAGTTCCCGGCGAAAAGCTTTCAGCGCACAACCGTAATCATTCAACGCAACCCGCGTGATGGAATTGATATAGCGATTGAGCAACTTTGAGGCCGCCGTGCGAAAAAAACTGTCCTTGCGGTTCGCCCGCCAGCCGCTCACCATGTCGTAGCCCTCCTCCAGCTTCGCCACCAGACGGGGGATATCCTCGGGATAGTTCTGGAGGTCCGCGTCCAGCATGGCGACATACTGCCCCCGAGCCCGCGAGAAGCCGGCGTAAAGCGCGGGACTCTGTCCGAAATTCCGGGACAGCAATACCACCCTGATGCGCGGATCCCGACGATGCCAGTCCCGTAACGCCTCCCGACTGCCATCCGTGCTGCCATCGTCCACGGCAATGATTTCATAGCCCCCCGCGCGGTCGGAAAGGGTTGCCGTAAGTCGTCGAAATAGTTCATCAATCGTCCCCGATTCGTTATAAATGGGAATGACGACGGAGAGCTGAGGGGCATCGCTGGACATGCGGATATCCTGTGCTGGAGAGAAAGGGTGTTGCAGGCCACAGGATAGTACAGGAGTGCCGGGGGATGCAAAGGCGTTGAAATTTATCAGCTATCCAGTGTCTTGCGGATCTTCGGCGCGAGCACTTCAGGGCGGAAGGGCTTTTTCACGTAGGCATTTGCCCCCGCATCGAGTAAATCTTGCGCCCACTCGTCAAGCTCGCCGGGACCGGCAAGGATGATTTTCACCTTCGGGTTCACGGCGCGCAGGTCCGCGACAAGATCCCCGCCGTAGTCTTGGGTCGCGACCGTGTCGACCACGATGGCATCCACCGGAGGAACGCGGGAAGTCGTGCAATGGATGGCTTCTTCCACCCCCGTGGTAAGCACCACGGTGTAGGCGAGGCGCTCCAGAATCCGCCGCGCCTCATCGAGCACGCGCGATTCGGGATCGATAAATAGAATCGTCTCCGTGCCCGATGGAATCTGGGGCGAGGTGCTGCTCGACTCAAGAAGAGCCTCCGTGGCGGGGAGGTAGACGGTGAAGGTGCTGCCCTTGTCCACCTCGCTCTTTACCGTGACCAGACCGTTGTGCTCCTCCACATTCCGGGCCACCGATGCAAGCCCCATGCCCCGGCCCTTGAATTTTGTCGTAATGAAGGGCTCGAAGATCTTCCCCGCCAGCGAGGGGCTGATCCCCCGTCCCGTGTCGGTGATCGCGAGATATACATAGTGCCCCGGTTTGAGGCGGGGGTTGTCGCTGAGCCATTCCCGCGTAAGTTCGACGTTGCGCGTGGTGTAGGTCAAATGCCCGCGACCATCCATGGCCTCCACGGCGTTTGTCGTAATGTTCAGGATGACCTGCGTGATCTGGGCGGAATTCGCCACGGTATTCTTGAGCTTGGGATCGAGCTGCTTTCGAATCGAAATCCCCGCCGGGACCTGGTCGATCTCCTGATTGATCGCGGCAATCAGAATGTCATTCAGGTTCAACACGCGGCGGTGAGGGGCCGCTGCCGTTCCCGCATCGGCATGAACCGCTTCGGGACCCATGGCAGACCGTGGTTCCGATTGTTCGACGCGAAGCCGGAAATAGCGATAGAAGCGTCCGCCATTCAGCGGCAGGTACACCGCATCCACGTCGAACTCAATGATCGCATTCTTCTTGCTCCGGTGCAGGGTGTGATAGGAGCCCGTGCCCGTCTTCATGATGCGCTGGTTACGCTCGCCGTGTTCTTCCGGTGATCCCATCATTTCGATATCGCGCATGTTCTTGCCCAGAAGCTCCTCCCTGCCGTAACCCGACAAAAGACAATAGGCGTCGTTCACATCGACTATGTGATCGTGGACATCGGTGCACCAGAAGCAGCGGTGGGCCGCGCCGGTGAGGATCTCCTGCTGGTCGCGGCAGCGGGCCAGTGCGCTCACGTCCTGCACAACGCATAAAATACCCGCGCAACGTCCCTCGCGATCAAAGACGGGGCGCTTGGTGAAGCGGAGCCAGCGTGGACTCTCTAGAAAGCTCACGCGCGTCTCGAAGTTGGCCGGCGCCGAAGACTGGAGCACCCGCACATCGTCCTGATGAAAAACTTCCGCCAGCCGCCCGGGGAAGATTTCAAAATCACCTCGTCCGCGAATTTCGTGTTCAGGCAGGCCCGTGAAGCGACAGAAGGCGCGATTCGCGGCCTGGTACGTGTAGTTCGGGCCCTTGATAGCGTAGAGGTCGGGCGTCCCCGATAGAATGGCGTCCAGGACACTCCAATACTGCGCAAGAGCCCGCTCCGCGCGGAACAACTCGTTCTGCGCCGTTTGGGCCTCGGCCAACTGCTTGCGCAATTGCTGTACTTCGCGCAGGAGGGCCGATTTTCGCTTGCCAGAATCCTTCATGTGAGTGAGCGTTACGCCTTGGTTGGGGCCGGGGAAAGCACGCTACTTGCTTGCGTGGCCCGCACCATAGTGCGTGCCGTTGCCGTTTGAATGGCCACTGACGGACCCATTTTCTTCGCCGGAAAAGGGTAACTCGCGCTGAACGTCGTCCGCAAGCACGCGACCAGCGAGATTCAACGCGTTCATCCAATTGCTCGAAGGTCCCCGCTGTGCATCGGCGCTGTTGATCTGCGTAAGTTCGGACTGGAGCGCCGAGACGGTCTGGTGCAGGAGCTGCGCTGTGCGAATCTTCTCCTGCTGTACGGCATTCTCCTTCTGCTGAATAGTCTCCTGAAGGGAACGAATAGTGGCTTGGGCCAGGGAAAGCTCGCGTGCCGTTTCCTTCTCCCGGAGCGTCGCATTCCCGAGCTGGGTCGCAAGGCTCTCGTTTTCCGCCTCGGTAATAGCCACCCGTTTCTTCGCGGTATCGAGATCCTGCGACATGGCGAGCCTGGCGCTTTCGATCTGCTGCCGTGATCGTTGTTCGCGACCGATTAACTCTTCCTTCTCCTTTAGTACGTTGGCCAGCGCGCTGTTCTCCGCACGCGTTCCCTGCAGGGCGGCCTCTGTGGCCCGGACGCGGTTGTTTGCCGCGTCGATATCGCATTCAAGCCCCGTGCGGACACTCTCAAACTGCTCCTTCTGGGCCGCCAGGTTCTGCTCCAGGCGCGCCAGGATCCGGTTGGCGGACTCCAATTCGCTCTCGCGCTGTTTGACCAGCGCCGCCCGCTGCGCAAGTTCGTGCTCCCGTTGCTGAAGTACGGACTCGACCTCTTCATGGCGCGCCTTCGCCTGCTTGAGTTCCTCGCTGAAGTGGGCCTGAATCTCTCGGGCCTGAACCGTCAGTGCGGAAATGGCGGACTCCGCGTGGTTGATACGGCGTTCCGCCGCAAGGGCGGCATTTTCATGATCCCGGATCACGGCCTGCAATTGCTGGGCCGCCGCCTGCTCCTCGTCGATCGCGCGCAATAGAGACTGCTGCTCTTCACGGGCTTGGGTCAGGCTGGCTGTGTATTCCGCGCGCTCCGCCGCAAGCAACTGCTCCAGATTCGCGTAACGCTGACGACTCGATTCCAGATCCGCTTCCAGCGTCTCCAAGCCCGCCACCCGGCTGCGCAGTTCCAGTTCCAGCCCCTGTTGCGTTTGCTCAAGGTCCGCGACGGACGCACTCAGGCGGTTTCGGTCGTCAACTATAGCATCGTAGCGGTGTTGCAGCGCGTCTCGATCCTCGGCCAGGCGGATGAGCTCGTGTTGGCGGATGTCCAGGTTCGCGGAGGCCTCGGCCAGCGCACGACTTACTTCATCCCGGTCAATACGGAGCGACGCCAGGTCCGCGACAAGCGTCCGTTCCCGATCTTCGGAAAGCCGCAACGAATCATGGAGCGCCGCATTCGACTGATGAGTCTGCTCCAGCGTGGACGATAGCAGGGTGTTCTCCGAGCCCAGTACGGCCAGTGCTTCCCGTACCTGGGTGAGGGCCTCACGGGCCTCCCCAAGGGCAAGTCGTTCCCCGTCGAGTTCCGCCTCAAGTCGGCCGGCCGTGCCCCGGAGTTCCTCGCTCAATTGGCCAGCGAGGATGAGGTCGTCGCGCAATACGCTGAGCTCTTTTTCAACCTCACCGATGGCGAAATCGCGCTCGACGAGACGCCCGCGAAGTTCGCGCTCCTTGGCTTCCCGCTCTGCGTGGAGTTGTTCCAGGCGTGAGGCCAGCGCAAGCGCGTGTTCGTGCAGCTCACCCTTCTCTTCGCCCGTATTCCAAAGGTGAGCCCGCAGGGACACAATCTCGTTACTGGCCTCTTGGATGGCCTGCTCGCGCCCGTCGAGCTCTGTTCGAAGCCCTTCGATTACGCGCTGTCCGTGGGCTATCTCGCCCGTTGCCCCTTCGAGCCGTGTGGTGAGTTCATGCTCATGCGCCCGCAACGCCTCCAGTCGAGCCTCGGCGTCCTCAAGCTGAGCACGCGCATCGGACAGGGACTGGATGGTGATATCATAGCGCTCCGTCGCGGCCTGGAGGGCCTCGGCATTCGTCGCAAGACTCGCTTCGAGCTCCGCGCGGCGGGCTTCAAGTCGACTGTTCTCGCCCTGGAGTATTTCTCCATGTTGCCGGGACGCCTCCAGCGCGCAGTCCCGGTGCTCCAACTCCTGGGTAAGCGCCGCCCGCTCCTGCTTCAACTTCTCCAGGGTTTCGCGATAGGAAGCCAGGGCCGATTGCACCTGTTCATGGGCGTCCTGTAGCTGGAGAAAATCCTCCTGACGTTGCTGCGCGCAGCGACTGGCCTCCTGAAGCTCGGCCTGGCACTGTTCAAAATTTTCTTGCAGGCTGGTGTGGGCCTGCTGGAGTTCGTTTAACGAGCGTGTGGTATCGTCCAGCAGTCGGGAGCTGTCCGCCAGCGCCGTGCGCAACCCGGCCAGCGTCTGGATAAGCTGTTCGTTCTCCTGATGGATTTCCCATGCCTGCTGGGCCATCTGGGAGATACGGCCCTCCGGGCCGGCCTTCTCGACCTGGAGCATCCCCGCGTCCGCGGCGAGGGTGTCGCGATTTTCGCTTATTCGCTCAATCTCGATCTGCAGGCAACCGATCTCGTTCTGATTCTCGATAAGTTGTTGCTGCGCGGACTCCAGATGGGCTTCCCGTTCGGCAAGAATGCTGCCCAATTGCTCAAGTTCTCTTTGTTTCAGGGCGAGATCGGCCCGGGCATTCTGATGCTCCGACTCGGAGGTCGCAAGTCGCTCGGAAAGGTTCCCTACCTCATGTTCCCCGGCCAGGGCACGACGTGTGAGCGCGGAGAGTTCCTCCTGGAGCTCCGCCACACGCAGGTTCAGCGCTTCGATACGCGCTTTGTCACCTTCCGCGTCCCGTTGCTGCTCCTGAAGGGTACTCCGGTAGGTCGCCAGCTCAATCTCCAGCGTGGAGACACGCGCGAGTGCTTCCCGCGTGTCGGTGCGCGATTCGCCGAGGCAGCGGTCGAGATTTTCCCGCTCCTTACGCAATACGGCGATGCGCTCCTCGGCCTGAAGCTTCTGCTGCTCCGCAAGGGCGTTGCGTCGCTCCAGTGTCTCGCGCTCCAACTGGACCTGTTGCAGTTCCGAGTCGCGCTTTCGGACCGCCTCTTTCAAACGGGAAATATCTTCCCTGGACTTGGATAGCGCGCTGGATTCACCCTGCCGACGCGCCATGATCGTCGAGAGCGTATCCAATTGATCGCGCGCCTCGGCTATCTGATTCGTAAGTTGGTTGTGCGCCTGGGTTACTTCCTCGGTCCAGTTTGCAATGGTGTTTTCCAACTGCCCATAGACGGGGTCCCGTGACATGGTCTTCTTCCTCTGTTCCCGCAAAAGAACATCGTTCTCGCCTTCCCAAGTAATGCCTTTGCCAGATGCCCCGATGCAAAGGTACCAACCAGGCGCCTCATTACGTATCACAATGTATCGGCGAGGAAGCGGAGAACTTTAGATATCTCCTTGGCGCGCCAGACACTTAGAGAGACCAAGGAGCCATTTTCTTCCCGATCTCGCGCTCTTGTCAACGGGTTTTTGCAAGAGAATCCGGTGAAATTATTCGATTGATTCAAACTGCGAACAGGGATATAATGTATCTAGAATGCATGTTTGTGCGGGGAGCATGCCATACTCGAAAACTAGAACCCATCGGGAGAAAACCCAATCATGAAACCTATCTGGAGCACGGTATTCATCCTCTTGCTCGCTTTCCAGGTCGCAGCCGAACTGCAATCGGTGGAGGTCGGGGGCGAGGTCCGTATCCGCGGCCGCTTCTGGAATGATAACTACAGCAACGCCGTCAACGGCCCTGCAACGCCCCGGTATACGGGGTACAATTTCGCCAATCGCCCCCTGGGACCTTTTGGACTCAACAGTCGCTTTGACTTCGACGACGCGGGGCACGATCTCGCCTACGTAGAGCATCGGACGCGCGTTCAGGTGAAGGCTGACTTCACCGATGATGTAAGCACGGTTATAGAATTTGAGAGCTTCGATATTTGGGGCACGGATTTCCGGAGCAACTACATTACGGGCGTCGACCGGGCGGGCGGCGGTGCAGGATCGGTCTCGCTGTATCAGTCCTACATTGAAACACGCAATACCTTCGGCTATCCGGTGCGCTTGCGCCTGGGCCGTCAGGAGATGAAACTCGGCAAGGGCTGGCTGGTCGACGACATCACCACTGCCATTATTGGCCGAAGTTTTGATGGGGCGCGTCTCACCTATGCCAATGAGAGCTTCGACGTGGACGGCTGGGCCATGAAACTCTCCGAGACCTTGGCGGGCGACGAGGACGCCGATTTCTACGGCGTCTACGGTACCTACAAGGGTCTGGAGCAGGTAAAGCTGTCGGCCTACTGGATGCTACTGCGGGATGGCCTCGAAGCCAACGACACCACGCTGAACGCAACCGGGGAGTGGGTGGAATCGTGGTTTGGTCACGATGACTACGAACCCAGCTATCTCCACACGGTCGGAACACGGGTATTCGGCGCTTACGGCGCCTTTGACTACGACTGGGAACTGGCCTATCAGTTTGGCGATGCGGACAACGTCGGCGCGCTCTTTGCCCCGGTGATCTACGGGGATACCGACGCCAAACACGATAACTTCGGCACCGATCTGGAACTTGGCTACACCGTGGACATGGCATGGCAGCCCCGCGTCTTTGTCGGCGGCGCCCTCTTTGAAGGCGAGGACAACCGGGACTTCCGCTATCGCGATTGGATCGTTCCCGGTGAAGGGCGGTCCAGCGTTTCCTTTAACACCCTGTTCATGGGGGCTCCCTACAGCTTGAACCTCGGAATCGGGCAGGAGCTTACCAACTTCTGGCAACTTCGCGCGGGTATCGGCGCCAAACCCACCGAGAAGATCTCGCTCCTGTTCCGCGTGGCCCACTTTGAAATCGACGAGACCTTCGACACCCCCGTCTGGCCCGCTTTTGCCGCCTGGACACGTTCCAATGACGACGACTTGGGCTGGACCACCTTCCTTATGGCCAAGTACCAGTACAGCGCGGATCTCTCCATCGCACTGGCTTGGGAACACCTCTTCACGGGCGACGGCCTGGAGAAAGGGCAGTTTTTCGCCCGCAATGGACTCGAATTCGTCGGCGGTACCGATGGTGAAGATGCGGACTACGTCCATTTTGACGTGCAGGTGAAGTTCTAGAAAAATTCAGGGGCGCACAAAGGCTTGATGGTAGCCTCAACCTTCCCGGCGCGAACGGGTTAACCGGATCGCGCCGGGGAGTAGCGTTACCGTGGCGGGCAGGTAGCCCACGAATTCGCCATCGACTTCCACTTCGACCGCCTCATCGGCCTGGATAAAAATTCGGTCCCCACGGACATACTTCACCACATCGCGCCGTTCGCTGAGCCGTCCCGTGTACAGTTTTGGGAGGGTCCGCAAGGCATCCAGAAAGCCGATGGGCCCCACG
This sequence comes from Candidatus Hydrogenedentales bacterium, assembly GCA_041859365.1. Classification (GTDB taxonomy): domain Bacteria; phylum Hydrogenedentota; class Hydrogenedentia; order Hydrogenedentales; family JAEUWI01; genus JAEUWI01. Next base: position 18,291 of record JBHEKR010000094.1, on the reverse strand, counting down.
TGGAAGCAGTCAAAAAGCCCGTTGTCGAGACGGGCATGGGGCGCGAGCAGCAGCCCACCGGCGTCGTAGCAGCCCTTCGCAATGGCGAAATCGAGGGTGGGTCCCTCAATCCGGGGCGCCTCGCCAATCTGGATCTTCATCTCTTTGGGACGGTAGCGGGTCAGCGTCGCGAGAATGGCCCGCAGGTAGGACAAGAATCCCCCCGGTGCCTTACTGTGCTCGTTCACGTAGCGGCAGGCGGAAGCGCCGATACCGATATGGGCGATGTTCAGGAAGTATAGAGTCCGCGCATTGCCCCCGTACGTCTCGGCGCAGGAGATGCACCCCACATCGGCCTGTAAGACCTCGGCATCCTTGAGAGCCGCGATGCCCCGCAGGCCGGGTGCGATGCCCAGTACCTTGGCGAGATCCGATCCGGTCCCCATGGGGAGCACCGTCAGGCGCGCCGCAGGGTTGATAGCCACGCCTTCTTCAAACCAGCCGTTGACGACCTCAAAGTGCGTGCCATCACCACCCGCCGAGATGATGTGGTCGTAGCCCTCCCGGAGGAGGTCCCGTGCCATTTCAGCGCCATGACCCGGTCCCTCCGTGGGGCAATACTTCATGGGACCAACAACATCGCGCAGGGCCGACTGCTGCGCCTGCCAGCGCCGTTCGCATCGCCACTGGCCCGCCCGGGGGTTGACGATGGCGGCCGTCTTCACCGAAGCCTCAGACCCGCACGTCGGAGGAGACCCCCGCACGGTCTTTGTTGCGCTCCAGGATGGGGTCGATCTCGCCTTCGATAAACTCCACCACCTGCATGGGCGCGCGACCGACAAATTCCACGAGATCGATGCTCGCGTGGATTTCTTCCAAAGTCATGCCGATCGCCGGATCACCCGCGAGGCGTTCTAGCAAGTCGTTGTCCTTGCCCTCTTCTTTCACCACGGCACCGGCCTTGTGGCTGTGGGTGCGAATGACCTCGTGAAGCTCCTGGCGATCACCACCGCGCTTCACCCCGGCCATGATGATGTTTTCCGTGGCCATGAAGGGCAGCTCGGCCCAGAGGTGCTTTTCGATTACCTTCGGATAGACCGCCGGGTTTTCCATCACATTCAGATAGAGGTTCAGCACGCCGTCGGCCGCGAGAAAGGACTCGGGCAGGCTCAGGCGACGGATTGCGGAATCGTCCAGTGTACGCTCGAACCACTGGGTCGCCGTGGTGAATTCGCTGTGGAGCGGTTGCACCATGAGGAAGCGGGAGAGAGCGCAAGCCCGTTCGCAACGCATGGGATTGCGCTTGTAGGCCATGGCCGAGCTGCCCACCTGGGTGGACTCAAAAGGCTCCTCGATTTCTTTCAGGTTCTGTAACAGTCGCATGTCCGTTGCGAACTTGTGGGTGCTCTCGCCGATGCCAGCGAGCACGCGGAGCACGAGCGTGTCCACTTTTCGGGGGTAGGTCTGGCCCGTGACGCCGTAGGAACTCTTGAAGCCCAGCTTTTCCGCGACAAGCTGATCGAGCTGGCGCACCTTGTCGGAATCGCCGTCGAAGAGGGCCATAAACGACGCCTGGGTGCCCGTGGTCCCCTTCACGCCCCGGCAGCGCAGGCGCGCCAGAATATCTTCCAGATCCTCCACGTCCATCGCCAGATCCTGTGCCCACAGGCAGGCGCGCTTGCCCACCGTGACCACCTGCGCGGGCTGGTAGTGGGTGAAGCCCAGCGTGGGGAGATCTTTCCATTTCAGCGCAAAGTCCTTCAAACGCGCCAATACGGCCACGGCCTTCGCCAGGATGATCTCCAGCGATTCGCGAATCTGGATCAGGTCCGTGTTGTCGCCTACGAAGCAGCTCGTGGCGCCGAGGTGAATGATGGGCTTCGCCTTCGGCGCGATTTCGCCCAGTGCGTGGATATGGGCCATCACGTCGTGGCGCGTCTGGCGCTCATAGGCCTCCGCCTTCGCGAAGTCGATGTCTTCCAGGTGCTCGCGGAGTTCCGCGATTTGTTCGTCGGTGATATCGAGGCCCAGCGCCTGCTCCGCCTCCGCCAGCGCCAGCCAGCAACGCCGCCACGTGGAGAACTTCTTCTGGGCGCTCCAGATCTGCGCCATCTCGCGCGTGGCAAAGCGTTCCACCAGGGGGGATGTGTATACGTCGTTCATGAAAAGTCCTAGTGTAAAACTGTTGTCCGAAATCGGGAGCGCGGGTTTTCTTACCCGCGTGTCGTGTGCCTTCGGCACACGGCCTACGCGGACAGGAAAGTCCGTGCTCCCGCCGGGCAAGCCCGGTAAGGAAATGGGTAGTAATTAAACGCCTGGCGCATCGGTGGCCAGCAAGTCAAAGCCCGCACCGTTGTCCAGCGCGGCCACGGCTGTTACCGGATTCGTCCGTTCGGCAAACACGCCCTTGCCCAGAATAAACGCGCAGGCTTCCTCCGTGTTGGTCGCGTCGTAAGTACCGGACTGCGTCAGAGAAATCGAGTTCTCTTCGTAAGTGGAGACGTAGAAAAACTTGCCCGGTTCGAGGGGCATCTTCCGCACCTCGATGCCATCATGGCGCACCACGGCCAGCCAGGCGGAACCATCGCGCGCATCGGCCACGGCGCTGATGCGCGGCGTATTGTAGTCATCCTTCTCATAGTCCATCGCAAGACTGACAACGGAAAGCGCGTCGCGCACCGGCAGGCCCTGGGCGATCTTTTCAGCAATCGGGTCGGTCTGGGAACCGTTGGTTACCACCGCCACACGCCCATCGCACACCACCCGCACGCAGTTGTAGGCGATGTACGGGTTCTTGTGGATATCCTCCTCAAATCCCGCCTTCGGAACGATGGATACCTTGTCCACCCCGGGCACGGCGGTGCGGTTGGGGAAGGAACGGCTGGAAACGCGATACACCCCGCCCAGCTTACCCTCGGGCGTCTGGACGACGCTGACAATACGGCCAATATACATGAAAAACGACTCCTCTTCGCGGGAAAGGTGGGGGATTAAGCGCATAGTATAGCGAATTGAAGGTGGAAGGGACAATTGACAGTGGACAGTTGACAGCGAAGAACCGACAGTTCAGTGTTATCTGACTGAACTGATCCGTCTGATTGAGCAAGGGCGCATGACCATTGCGCAACTACTAACTATCAACTGTCAACTGTTACTTTGCCTCGCCATACCGCAATGTGCTTTTATACCCCCAGCAGTAAGGAGGCCCCCATGAGCAGCAGTACTACCCTCAAACGCACCCTCGGCCCCATCGCCCTCATCATCTACGGCGTCGGGGACATTCTCGGGGCCGGTATCTACGCCCTGACGGGCAAAGTCGCGGGTATTGCGGGCGAGCAGACGTGGCTGGCCTTTGCCGTTTCGATGGTGGTTGCGGCCCTGACCGCTTGCTCCTATGCCGAATTCAGCGGACGGCATCCCCACAGCGGTGGTGCGGCCTACTTCGTCTCCCGAGCCACACGACGCCCGGCCGGCCCCTTGCTCGTTGGCTGGCTCGTCCTTTGTTCGGGCACCGTCTCCATGGCCACAGGCAGCCGCGCCTTCGCGGGCTATCTCTGTGAGCTGATACCTGCACTGTCGGAACCTCTCGTTATCACACTGTTCCTCGGACTTACAGGTTTTGTCGCTTTTCGAGGCATACGGGAGTCCTCCACCGTGACAATCCTGTGCACCAGCGCCACCGTGGCGGGGCTGCTCATTGTGATTGTCACCGGCCTCGCCTGGTATTTCGGCGGAAACGCCCCGGTGGAAGCCGTGGTCCCCGACTTGGATACGGGGGGCCGTGCCTTCTCCTGGTTGGGCATCGCCACGGGCGCGGCCCTGGCCTTCTATGCCTTCATTGGCTTTGAGGACCTGGTGAACGTGGCGGAGGAAGTGAAGGAGCCGCGACGAACCCTGCCGCTGGCGATTCTGGTGGCCGTCTGTTTCACGGGCTTCATCTATATTCTGGTGGCCTGGGTGGCTACCGCCGTGCTCGCCCCCGAGACCCTGGCCGCCTCCAGAGCGCCCCTGCTCGATCTCGTTCGTGTGACCGCGCCCGCCGTGCCGCCCGTAGTCTTTACCATTATTGCGCTCTTCGCCGTAGCGGATACCGCCCTGATCAATTGCGTGATGGGCTCCCGCCTGCTCTATGGCCTGTCCCGCGAGGGACTGCTGCCCCGACCCCTCAGCGCGCTCCATCCCACCCGGCGAACGCCCCACGTGGCCCTCGCCCTCGTGCTCGCGGGCGGGTGGGTATTGGCCATCACGGGAACGGTGCAGGAATTGGCCGGAACCACGAGCACGCTGTTGCTCCTGGTCTTCGCATCGGTGCATGTGGGACTGTTGATTGTGAAAGGCCGGGAACCGGGATACGAGGGGCTGATGGTGCCGCGCGCCATTCCCGTTCTCGGACTCCTGAGCTGCCTGAGCCTCGCCGCCTTTGCACAGGGTCTTTCCATGAACGTGGCCGCCGCAATACTGGCCCTGGGGCTCGGCCTCGTCGTCTGGCAACGGGGCTGGGGCCCGAAGACGTCCCGGGACACAAATTCATAGTTCCCCTGCGAGGGCCCCTTTAAGAGAGATTCTGGTGGGGGTCTTGCGTGGTCTCCCGGGCGTGCCTTATCTCGTGCAATTCCACCGTTCAGGGCAATGATTCCATGCGCAAGACGCCGAAATGGCGCCCCAAAAACAACAAATGCCCAGAGAGGTGGCGCTCCTTGCGGAACGCCACCCCTGGGCAATGGGGGAGGCACTTGGGAGGTGCCTCCTTGGAGAGCCGTTTCAACTGTGCAGGACGCGTGCGCCCTGGGAGTTATCGCAAAGGTTTCAGCCTATGGCCGCCATGCCCGTTTCTCCGGTTCGGATTCGAATGCACTGTTCGAGCGGAACAACAAAAATTTTTCCATCCCCGATTTTGCCGGTCTTCGAGCCCCGGATAATGGCATCCACCGTCGGCTTCACAAAATCCTCATTCACCGCGATTTCCAGCCGTATCTTCTTCAGCAGGTTCACCTCCACGTCGACACCCCGATACGACTCGTGGTACCCGCCCTGCTGGCCGCAGCCGAGCGAGTTGGTGACCGACATCTTGGTGACGCCCGCCTCGTAAAGCGTCTGCTTCACCGCGTTCAGCTTTTCTGGCTGGATATAGGCTGTTATCAGCTTCATACACTTAAATCCTCGTCATCGCGCGTTGGGCAGGTGGGGAACTACTGGTTGTTGAAGATCTGAAAGCCGGAATAGGCCTCCATGCCATGTTCGCCCACATCCAGGCCGGCAATTTCCTCGTCCGCCGACACCCGAAGCCCAACCGTATATTTAAGCGCCAGGAACAAGATAAGACCGGCGCCAAAAGCCCAGGCAAAAATCGCAGCGGCACCGAGCGCCTGCACGCCCAACTGGTGGAGGCCGCCGCCATAGAAGAAACCGGATTCAAGATTGAAAACGCCGCACGCCATTGTGCCCCACGTGCCACAGACGGCGTGAACGCTGATGGCCCCCACTGGGTCGTCCACTTTGAGAACGCGATCAATATAAATGATGCTCAGGACGACGAGAACCCCGCCGATGAAGCCGAGGGTCATGGCGCCCACGGGACTGACTGAGTCACAGGGCGCGGTTACCGATACAAGGCCGGCGAGAACACCGTTCAGGGTCATGGAGCCCTCGGGCTTCTTGAAAATAAGCCAGGCCGTGAACATCGCGCCCAGCGCACCGGCCGCGCCGCCCATATTCGTAGTTACGGCGATGTAACCAATCGTGCCATCGCCGGTCGTCGTGCTCCCGGCATTGAAGCCGAACCACCCGAGCCAGAGGATGAACACCCCCAGCGCGCCGAGGGCCATGTTATGCCCTGGTATGGCCCGCGCCTTGCCATCGGGCCCGTACTTGCCGATACGCGGCCCCACTACGATAGCCCCGGCCAGAGCGAGCCAGCCACCCACCGAGTGCACCACGCTGGAACCGGCGAAGTCCAGAAAGCCAATCGTCTCCAGCCAGCCGGAGGTGCCCGAAGTGTAAAGACTGTTCCACGCCCAACTCCCCGATACGGGATAGATCAGGGCGGAGATCACCAGACTGTAGATCAGGTAGCTCACGAATTTCGTGCGCTCCGCCATCGCGCCCGACACGATCGTAGCCGCCGTGGCGGCGAAAACGGTCTGGAATAAGAGGAAGGTGAAAGGCCACTGCGTGTCGAACGTGTCGCCGTAGGGCGCGAGATCCAGCATGAAGTCCGACATGCCGAACCAACCCGTCGTGTTGCTGCCAAACATGATGCCAAAGCCGATGATGAAGAAGGCGATGGAGCCGATGCAAAAATCCATCAGATTCTTCATGATGATATTGACCACGTTCTTGGCGCGGGTGAAACCGGTCTCGACCATGGCAAACCCAGCCTGCATGAAAAAGACAAGGAAGGCCGCCACACAGGTCCAAACGATGTTCAAATTGGATTGGACATCATCCGCCGTAATCGTGGCCAACGTGGTGTCGGCGACGTCGCCCTGCGCTACCCCGCTGGGCATCGCCCCGATAATTGCGGAGACGGCCACCAGAATGGCCAGTATCGTTCTTAGTTTTCCCATGCCCACTTTCTTTCTTTTCCCTGGACGCCACGCTGCGGAATTCGCCATTCGCAAGGCCCGGTTGAGCCCGGGACCTTCCCGCCTTGAAGCGGAAGCAACGGCTGAAACAGGGAATCGACTTAAACTAATTACCGATACAACTATTCATCATAGCCTTCGATGCTGGGGAGCGATCAGCCTCCCGCACGAGGAAGTCGGCGGTGCCGAGCGCCCATTTTCCCTCACCCAAAGGGCGAGAGAATGGTGTAGCATCACGCTTTCAAAGCAAAGTACATGCCATCGCCAGTAACAGGTTGGGAGGGGACGTAATCGTGCGGAGTTTGGCGGGAAAGTGGTCCGTCATACGTAATTTTGCGCGTTCTGGCCTGGAATTCGACAGGAATCATTCGACAGGGACGATGATACTGCGATATTCCGAAATGGACGCGGGGCACCATCAGGTAGGATTCGACAAGGCTCCTACCGTCACGTACGCCCTGAGCTGGAGGTCGCAACTCGGAGCTCGATGGGTTGAAATTCAGCAGAGGGGAGGGCTTTATCGGGCCGTTGATCAATGCGCAAGCGTTTCAGATGACGGAATGTCATTAGGCAGGAATGCTCATAAATCCTTGAAATTAAATTTCTTATGACTTGCAACGGGCGGAAGCCAAAATTATCTTGACAGACATCGTGCCTGCGGCTATAATTTACTATATTTTTATTCAGTGATTTAATATTCAGTTAATTGCGGTGTCGTAAGATCAACTACTACCCTGAATTGGGGAAGGAACCGCCGGACGTGGAGCGACGAATCGTACATATCGATATGGATGCCTTCTTCGCATCCGTCGAGGTGGCGCGTGATCCCGCCCTCGCCGGGAAGCCGCTCATCATCGGTGGGGCCTGGGAGGATCAGCGCGGCGTCGTCTCCACGGCCTCCTACGAGGCGCGAAAGTTCGGGGTCCACTCGGCCATGTCCCTGGCCCAGGCAAAGAAGCTTTGTCCCGGTGGTATTTTTATGCGGGGCAACTATGAATATTACCGTGAGGCGTCGGCCAAGGTACGGGCCATCCTGGAAACCGTAACCCCAGTGGTTCAAATGGCCTCCATCGATGAAGGTTATCTGGACGTGACCGGGTCTCAGCGGATCTTTGGCGGGGACGACGGCATCGCGGCCTACATAAAATCTGAAATCAAGGCCGAGACGAAGTTGCCGTGCACCGTGGCGATATCGCCGAACAAACTGGTGTCCAAGGTGGCTTCGGATGAGGGCAAGCCCAACGGCTACGTTCGGGTGGCTGGCGGGGAGGAGGCTTCCTTCCTGGCGCCCCTGGCCGTTCGTAAGCTTCCCGGTGCGGGTCCCCAGACCTGCGAGGCCCTGACACGGTTGGGCATCCATACGCTCGGGCAGTTGGCGGGAGCCGATCCGGGGGTGTTGGAGCGGACCTTTGGCCATCAAACGGCCGTTGGATTGCAACGGCGTGCCCGTGGCATTTCCACTTCGGAAGTGGAAGTAGAGCGGGGTCCCAAGTCTATCAGTCGCGAAACAACCTTCCCCGAAGATGTGCTGGAATGGCCCCAGGTGGAGCAGACCCTGGCGTATCTTACGGAGCGGTGTATGTTTACGCTCCGCGAGGAGGGCTTGGAGGCGAAGCGGGTTACCCTGAAAGTGCGCTACAGCGACTTCGAGACGAAAACCTTCGCCCATACGCTGCAGGAACCCACGGCGGTGGATGCGGATGTGATCGAGGCACTCCGGGAGCTGGTGGCAAAGGGGAAAGCCCGGCGGGCGCGGATCCGCCTCATCGGCGTGGGGCTCGACCAGCTTCGCTATAACCAGCACCAGTTGTCCCTCTTCGGGGGAAAGAGTAACGAGAAGTGGGAGAAGGTGCTGGAGCAGGCGGACGCCGTGCGCGAAAAGCACGGCTTCAACAGCCTGCGCACGGGTAAGTCTATCGGCCTTGGCCGCGAGGTAACCCTGGCCACTCCGTCACTGTCGCGATAACACGGAGGGCGCCGTGGCGGTCGGGCCGAAAGGGTCCGGTACGGCGGCGTGGCCTCCGGCTAATCATTAGTAGCGTTGATACCGAAACGAACAAGGAGACCATGTCATGAGAAACAGCATCGCTTACATGATGATATTCCGCAACCACGTCCGCTTCTTTGTCCGCAACCAGATCGCCGCACGGCGCTTCGATGACTATGAAGAGAGTGCGGCCTAGCCGCCGTGGCGCTGAGGCTTCTGCGAGTCCGCGTTTACCGATCCAGCACCGAGTAGTCTACGGGTTGGTGCACACCCTGTTCCAGGAAGCGCGCCACGATATAGAAGAAGTCGCTCAGACGGTTTACGAAGGCCAGGATGAGTGTGGCGTCAAAGGCCGGAACCGCTTCCTTAAGCTGTACCAGTGCCCGCTCCAGTTCGCGGGCGATGGTCGCCGTAATGTCGGCCTGGGCGGAGAGCAGGTTCGAAGCCGAGGCGATAAAGGACTTGGGCAGCGTGATGCGCGTCTCCAGGGCCGTCTGGATGGTCTCCAGCTTCTCCAGGTGCGCGGGGCCCAGATCCGCCACGCGGTATTCCGGGTGGGCGCATTCGGGATCGTTCACCTGGGTGCCGATGAGAAAGCACGCATGGAGCAGCCAGAAGAGGGGTTCGAGGACTTCCCGCTGCGCCGCGTCGCCTTGCTCCATGATTTGAAGGCGCAGCAGGGCGGTGTGGGCCCGCAGCGAATCGAGCTTGCCCGTCGCCTCAAGAATCGGATGGGACTTGGGCAGGCGCTGACCGCCCAGAATGAGGGTCGTGCCGGTGTCACCACGCTTTGTCGTTACGGGGGATGCCATTCGGGGAACTCCTTGAGATTGTGCTATTCGACGCGGATGCCCACGGGGCAGTGATCGGAACCGGTGACGTCCTGAAGGATGAAGGCGTCCTTCACCCGGGGCATGAAATCCTTGTTGACCAGGTGATAGTCGATTCTCCAGCCAATGTTTTTTTGCCGGGCGTTGGCACGGTAAGACCACCAACTGTACTGGTCGGGCTCCGGATGGAAGTGGCGGAAGGTGTCCACGTAGCCATGCTTCAAGAAGGCCGTCATTGCGTCCCGTTCTTCAAAGTAGTAACCGGCGTTGTTCTCGTTGTCCTTCGGTCGCGCCAGGTCAATCGCCTGGTGGGCGATGTTCATATCGCCACAGAGGATGACATTTTTTCCCGACTTGACGGTCTTGTTGGCGATCTTCGCGAGGGCCTTGCAATAGTCCAGTTTATAGGGCAGGCGCGCCCGTTCGGCCTGACTGTTCGGCCAGTAGCCATTTAATATCGTAAATTGTTCGAATTCCAATATCTGGACGCGCCCTTCGTCATCGATATGATCTATCCCCGTGGTCGCGGTGGAGAGCAGCTTGATACCGTCCCGCACAAAGGTCGCGGTGCCGCTGTAACCCTTTTTCTTCGCAGGATTGAAATGGGTCGTATAGCCCGCCGGCCGCAGGATGGACTCGTCGAGGTCACCTGGCAGCGCGCGTGACTCCTGAATGCACAGAATATCCGGTTGGGCGCGCTCGAACCACTCCATGAAACCGTTCTTCAATACAGCACGGAGGCCGTTCACATTCCAAGAAAGTATGGTGGTCATGTCTCGATTCCTCGGGGAGGGCAAAGGGGGAGGGCTGCGTATCAAGCATACTGGGAAGCCCATGGATAATGCAACGATCCAGCATCACTTCATGACACATCACCCACTTAAACGTCAGTTGGGGAGCCTTGAAAAATTCGTATTACCAAGCGCTGGAGTGGGATACTCACGCGCGCTCAGTAGTCGTGTCGAACGCTTGGACATTCGGTTGCGCGACTCCGCTCCAGGCGCGCAAGCCGGGAAGGTTTAATGGCAAATGGCAGATATTGAAGCGGTTGACCGAGAACTGGCCGCCGGGCGGGTTTGGAGGGCAAAGGAAATCCTTCAAGGACGTCTCCGCTCAGCAGGCTACGATCCCGTGCTCTATGAACGGTACGGATTCGTATTGTTTCAGTTGGGTGATATGGCAGAGGCCGGTAAGTATCTGTTCCTCTCGGGAAGTCGCAAGCCCGAGTATAAAGAATCCATTGATATTTACATCCATCGCCATGGGAAATCCTTGCGCTCCCTCCGCGACACCTTTCCCGCATGTGTGCGCCGCATGGGAGTCGCATCGTATCCAGAGAATGTGCTGGCGGACCTCCAGGCTGCCGGGTTCAGTTTGGGCGACTTTAAACGTGCAACCAGGAAGGAAACCCCGCCGGGTTCACTGGGGTGGGACGGGTTCTTTGGGATCGCCATCGCCGCACTTTTCTGCCTGCTAATGGTCGGATTCGTCACCCAGGCATTTCGCGGACTCTCATGGCTGCTTGAAGCGCTGACGGGGGGCTGAACCTGCTGACCCTGACTGGCACCCGGATCCGGTACAATCAAGCCAGAGGAGCTTGATGTGTCATGACCAACCGCCCCCCCGCGGTGGCGGGCCAATTCTACCCCGCCGTGCCCCAAAAACTTCGCAGCACCGTCGCTCGCTACCTCGACGAGGTCGCCACCGTGCCCGCGCCGGAGCGCGTTTCGGCCATCATCGCGCCCCATGCGGGCTATCCCTATTCCGGCCCCACGGCGGGTTGGGCTTTTCGCCGCATCCAGGGCATGGCCCCGCGCCGGGTCGTCCTCCTCGGCCCGTCGCACCACTACCGGTTTCGCGGCTTCTCCATCGCTCAAGAGAGCGCGTTTGAAACGCCGCTTGGCAACGTCCCCATCGACTGCGACTTCATGACCCAGCTCACCCACGTCTTCGGCAGCCAGTGCCCCGAGGCCCACGTCCCGGAGCACGCCCTCGAAGTGGAGCTGCCCTTCCTGCAGGCCGTGCTCGCACCGGGATTCAGCATCGTGCCTGTGCTCTTCGGTGATTATCCGGGGAATGAACATCGCGCCCTGGTCGAGTTCCTGGTAGAGAATCTGGATCCCGGCGACCTCATCCTTGCCTCCACGGACCTGTCCCATTTCCTCAGCGAGCCCGAGGCCAACGCAATTGACCGCCGCTCCCTGGATACCGTTCTCACAGGCGATCCCGAGGCCCTGGCCACCGGCCTGCGCGATGGATCCTGCGCCCTCTGCGGCGGAACGGCCGTTGTGGTCGCCCTCGCCGCCGCCAATCTCCTGGGGGCGAGTTCGCGCTCCGAGTGGGACTACCGTACCAGCGCCCGGGCCACCGGCGACCCCAGCCGAGTCGTGGGCTACGGTGGCCTGACCTTCGAGCACGCTGGGTGAATTGTCCGCCGCCCGTCCACCGCGCTATAGTGGACCGGAATCGCAACCGCCGCAGGGGAGAGCCCGTATGACCATCACTGTAAACACCATCTGTCAGGCCATGGACGCCTGGGCGCCCCAATCCCTCGCCTACGAGTGGGACAAGGTCGGCCTGCAAATTGGTGAGCCGGGACAGCCCGTGAAGCGGGTTCTTGCCTGCCTTACCGTCACTGCCGCCGCAGTTGCAAGAGCCGAAAAGTGGGGGGCCGAGATGATTGTCGCCCACCACCCGATTCTCTTCAGCGCCCTCAAGACGCTTCGCACCGATGAGCCCCACACGCGCCTCTGTCTTCGCCTGGCCGCGCACAACATCGCCTGCTTTGCCGCCCACACCAACCTCGACGTCGTTCCCGGCGGGGTGAATACCCTCCTCGCCGAAACCCTCCAACTGGAGAATATCACCCCCCTCATCCCCAGCTCCAAAGCCGGCCAGGTCAAGCTCGTCACCTTCGTGCCCGAGACCCATCTGGCCGCGCTTCGCGAAGCCCTCTGCCAGGCGGGCGCGGGCGTCATCGGTGATTACACCGAGTGTACCTTCAGCAGCCCCGGCATCGGCACTTTTCGCCCCAACGATGGGGCGAATCCCTTCAGCGGGCGCAAAGGCAAGCGCAACGAGGAACCCGAACTCCGCTTCGAGACTCTCGTAGCCAAGGCCGTGTTGCCGCAGGTTCTCCAGGCTCTTCGGGCGGCCCACCCCTACGAAGAAGCGGCTTACGATATTGTTGCCCTCGAAAATCGCGACACCCGCTTCGGCCTCGGCGCGCGCGGCACCCTCGGGCGCCCGACTGCTCTCCGCGACTTCGCCGAATCCGTGCGCGCGGCGCTAAAGCTGAGCCACGTGCGCATCGTCGGCGATCCGCGCCGCAAGGTCCAGCGCGTCGCCGTCTGCGGTGGCGCCGGTGGGGGAGAAATCCCATCGCTGCCCCGCGACATTGACGTTTACGTCACCGGCGACCTCAAGTATCACGAGGCGGACGCCGCTCAGGAGCGTGGCGTGGCACTCATTGACGCAGGCCACGACGGCACCGAGCGCAACATTGCCACCACTATCGCCCGCCACCTCAAGAAGGTGGTTCCCGGCCTCGCAATCAAGGCGTTCATCGAACCCGAAATATTTCAGCCCGTGGGGCCGATGAAATAGCGGTTTGGCGTGTTGAACAGATCAGGAATATTTCCTGGCGTTCTGGTTGTCGCTCCAATGGCATTTGCGGAGAGCCCTGGCGGTTCCGAGTTGAGCGGGAAGGAAGGCAACGAAGATTAAGTCCCAGGCATAAAATAGTTGATATAGCGCCCGACACCCATTACGATGGAGCGCGTTCCAAGGTTTGGTCGGGGGATCGATTGTGGAACACGGATGGTACGACTATGCGAGAGACCACACGGGGAAGTAAGCGCGACTTCACCCGCTTCGGGCACGCCTGGCATGATGCCTTGGGAGTTTCCCACATCGCGTGCCGTGGCGCGCTTTCACGTGATCTGCTTGTCGCACTGGGCCTGCTCGCGATCGGAATGCTCATCTCAGCTATCGCCCTGATCGCCTCGGACGATGACAGCCTTGTCTGGATTGTCGTCGCGGGCGGGGTTGCCGCAAGTCTGTTTCTATTCTGGCTTCTGCTGAACCTGTCCAGTACGCGCACCCGCGCGCGCGCCGAGCATTCGCTGAACAGAGCCCTCAAGCGCTACCACACCCTGCTTGAAACCGCCAGCGACGGCATTCACGTACTGGACGAAGGGGGCAACCTTGTCGAAGCCAGCGCCTCCTTTTATCGCATGCTGGGTTATGCGCCGCAGGACCCTGAACTGCTGCACATTTCGGACTGGGAGGCACAATGGTCCCCCGGAGAGTTCCGGCCGCTGATTGTCAGCTTGTTGGAGAGCTCAAAATGCTGTGAAACCCGCCACCGATGCCGGGACGGGCGCCTCATCGATGTGGAAATCAATATGCGGGGCATCACGATCGAGGGGAAGCCCTACCTCTACGCGTCCTCCCGCGACATCACCGAGCGCAAGGGCATGCTGGAGAACCTAAGCAAGCTCTCCAAGGCGGTGGATCAGAGTCCTGTATCCATCGTGATCACGAATCTGGCGGGGGACATCGAGTATGTCAACCCCAAGTTCACGCAGATCACCGGTTACACCCGCGAAGAGGCGACCGGCCAGAATCCCCGCGTTCTAAAATCGGGTGACAAATCCTCCGATGAGTATCGGGAACTCTGGGAACGTATCACCGCGGGCATGGAATGGCGTGGAGAATTCTGCAATAAGAAAAAGAACGGCGAAGTCTACTGGGAGCGGGCGCTCATCTCCCCGATTCGGGACGGAGCGAACGCGATCACCCACTTCGTGGCCATCAAGGAAGATATCACCGCGAGCAGACGCACGGAGATCGCCCTCCGGGAGAGCGAGGCGCGCCTGCGCTCGATCACGGATGCCGCGCGCGATGCCATTCTGATGATGAATCCGGATGGGCAGGTTTCCTTCTGGAACCCCGCCGCCGAGCGAATTCTCGGCTATGCGCGGTCCGAGGCTCTGGGGCACGACCTCCAGGCCCTTATCGTCCCCCGGCACTACCACACCGACGTCCACCTGTCTCTTCCGACCTTGCTCAAGGCGGGCCAGGGTACCCCCACGGGCAAGACGCTGGATCTCGAAGTGCGCCGCAACGATGGCGTCGCCATCCCCGTACAACTTTCCATGTCCGCGATTCAGATCGAGGGCCAGTGGCATACCGTGGGACTGCTCCGCGACATCACCGAGCAAAAGCAAGCGGAGGAGGCCCTGGTCCTCACAAACAGGAACCTCGAAGAGGCTACCGCGCGCGCGAACGAGATGGCGATCCGCGCGGAGTCCGCCAGCGCCGCAAAGAGTGAATTCCTCGCCAACATGAGCCATGAAATCCGGACCCCCATGAACGGTGTCATCGGGATGATCGGACTCCTCATGGACACCGAACTCGATGCCGAACAGCGGCGCTACGCCGAGATTGTCCGCGCCAGCGGCGAGTCTCTTCTCAGTTTGCTCAACGATATTCTGGACTTCTCCAAAATAGAAGCGGGTCGTCTCGACTTGGAATTACTGGACTTCGACCTGCTGAGCCTGCTGGATGATTTCGCGGCTACCCTCGCCTCCCGTGCTCACGAAAAGAAACTCGAACTCTATTGCGCGGCGGACCCGGGGGTCCCCGTGCTCCTCCGGGGAGACCCCGGTCGACTCCGACAGGTGCTTCACAACCTCGCCGGCAATGCACTCAAATTCACCGAGACCGGCGATGTGGTGATCCGTGTATCCATGGAGGAAGAGCGCGAAGACGGCGTCACCCTCCGCTTTTCCGTCCGGGACACGGGAATCGGTATCCCGGAGGAGAAACGGGGCATTCTCTTCGACAAGTTCAGCCAGGTGGACGCCTCAACCACCCGCGTCTACGGTGGAACTGGACTGGGGCTTGCCATCTCAAAGCAACTGGCCGAGTTGATGGGGGGCAAAATCGGTGTGGACAGTACGCCCGGCGTCGGCTCCACCTTCTGGTTCACCGCCCGCCTGGGCAAGCAGGCCCCGGAGAGGGCTCAGGCCGCACCGCCGCCTCTGGAGCTTCATGGCGTGCGCGCGCTGGTCGTGGACGACAATGAAACCAGCCGCGAAATCCTCGCCACCCGCCTCGGTTCGTGGGCCATGCGCCCGGATTCGGCGGAGAGCGGGGAGCAGGGGCTGGCCCTCCTGCTGAAGGCCGTGAACGAGGGCGATCCTTACCGAATCGCCATCGTGGATATGCAAATGCCCGAAATGGACGGCGCCGCCCTCGGGCGCTTGATCCGGGCCGATACGCGGCTTGCCGATACCAGGATGGTCATGCTGACCTCTCTGGGAGCCCGGGGGGACGCACGACACTTCCAGGAAATAGGCTTCTCGGGCTACGCCACCAAACCGATACAGCATCACGAATTGCGGGCCGTCCTCTCTTTGGTGCTCTCCGGCGAGGCCGGTGCGGAGGCGGCATCACGCACTATTACCACCCGCCACTCCGCCCGGGAATCCTCCAGGCTGTTTCAGGGACGCAAAACCCGCATCCTCCTCGCGGAAGACAACATCACGAACCAGCGGGTCGCCCTCGGCATTCTGAAGCGTCTGGGCCTGAGCGCCGACGCGGTCGCCAACGGCGAGGAGGCGCTACGGGCGCTCGAAACCCTGCCTTACGACGTTGTCCTCATGGACGTACAAATGCCCGAGATGGACGGGCTCGCCGCCACCCGACAAATCCGCGACCCCCGCTCGGCGGTTCCCAACCACCAAATCCCCATCATCGCCATGACCGCCCATGCACTTGAGGGGGATCGGGAAACCTGCCTGAACGCGGGAATGAGCGATTACGTATCCAAGCCCGTCTCTCCACAGGCGCTGGCCGCCGCGCTGGAAAAATGGCTGCCGCCGGATATCGCAACACGCCCTGAAGGCACGCTGAAGGCCCTGGGAACGACCGCCCAGGGAGAGCCGACCCGGCGTGCTGATCTACCCGTCTTTGACCGCAAAGGTATGATGTCGAGGCTCATGGATGATGCTGACATCGCCGCGAATGTGGCCCTCTGCTTTCTGGAGGACATGCCCCGGCAGCTTCAGATCGCGCGGGATTACCTGGAATCGGGCAACCTGTCCGGCATCCAGCGCCAGGCCCACACCATCAAGGGAGCCTCGTCCAATATCGGCGGTCTGGCCCTGTGTGCGGTCGCCGCTGACCTGGAAAAGGTGAGCGTGTTGGATTCCGCCCGCGATCAGATCGATCGGATGACACTTGAGTTTGAGCGCATCAAAGAGATCCTGCTGCACGATCTGGCGCGACCAGAAGGAGCCTGAGGGAGTCCCCTTCGGCGCGCAGCCGGGTCCCTTCCTCGCTAGAGTCGCCGTAGCCACTGTAATCCAGTGGCGGATTAATGCCGCATCAATGTGATGATTTGCACCCGCGCGGGATGGTAGGCTGAAAGGCAGTGTTCCATTGAAGAAAGGCGGCCGTTTTTCTCCGACTCCGGGTTTCAGGACGCCCCGTTGCCCGTTTTGACAAATGAAAGTTGTTTGTCCATGCTTATTCTGATAGCAGAAGATGACCTTACTTCCCGCACCGTCCTCGAAGCGGTGCTCAAGAAAGAGGGCCACGACGTCGTGTGCGCCGTGAACGGCGGGGAGGCCTGGACCCTGATGCAGCGATCCGATTCGCCAACCCTCGCCATTCTCGACTGGATGATGCCCGAAATGGACGGCCCCGAGCTTGCCCGTCGAATCCGAAGCAGACAGACCCAACTTCATCCCTACATCATCATGCTGACGACCAAAGATGACAAGTCCGACATCGTCGCCGCCCTCGAAGCCGGGGCCGATGACTATTTGACCAAGCCCTTTGACACCGGCGAACTCCGCGCGCGAGTCGACGTGGGCCGGCGCACCATCGCACTGCAGGAGGCCCTGGCCGCCCAGGCCGAGGAACTGCGCAAGGCCCTCGACGACATCAAGACGTTGAGCGGCATAATCCCCATCTGCGCCACCTGCAAAAAAATCCGGGACGATAACGGTTACTGGAACCAGGTGGAGGTCTACATCCGCAATCATTCAGATGCATGCTTCTCCCACGGCATCTGCCCGGACTGTATGGCAAAGTTTGAGGAGCAACTCCGGCAGGACAAGCCGGAGTTCGATCAGAGCGAGAACAGCGATTCCTGAGTCTTTCGCATCTGGCGAAGGGCGGAGCCAATAGTTTTATAGGGAGCTCATGTGAAATGACCGACGTTCTGATTGGACGAACCAGCTACATCCGTTTCTTGTTTGACCTCATTTTCTTGGCAAGAACAGGGCCCCGGTTACTGGCGGTTGTGCTTTGCGTGGGGTGTGGCAATTTACTTGGCGTGCTTTCCTGGCGTTGGGTCGGTGAACCGCCGTTAGGGCTTGTGTTGCTACCAGCGCTGGGTGTTCTGGTCGTGACTTTTCTTTTCTGGGCTCTCCAACTTGGGCGCTTACGTCTGTTCTATCCATTCCCCCTTTGCCGAAAGGGAAAGTGCCGCACCCACCGGGACTACAACTGGGACGTCCGAACCATTTACGGACGAGTGGGTTGGGGATGCTACGTTTACCGGTGCAACTGTGACGACCACTACTTTCGTCGCGGCAAGCGCTTCATGGAGATTGTCCTTCCAGAGCATTTGAAGGAAACGTCGGGAGATATCGCCATAACGGAAGAAATCACGCGCCCGTATATGAGGCTGGTTGGTTTTCGGCGGTGGAGCGACGACCCTGTGTCGCCCACCCCTTGACGCCATCCTTATCCCGCCGTATACTTTGCTTACCCGCCCTGGCGGCGTCCCAATGCAGGACGTGGGTTGATGTTTCGTCAACCAGGCTAACAGGCCTTCGGTGAAAGTTCGTGCACTCGTCGCACGAGTGGCAGGGCGGGTTTGGGGGGGGGGGGG